>CANJXY010000102.1 GCA_947478925.1 Hyphomonadaceae bacterium
CTCAACGCCTCCGAGGGATTGGCCGATGGGGCCGCGAGTGGGCGTCCGATGCGGCGAATAATTTCAAGAGTTGCAATGTGTTGCGGCACGCGAAGGCCGATCGAAGGGAGGCCTGCAGTGGCGAGGTCGGAGACGGGACACTCCGTCTTGCGCGGCAGCACGAGGGTGAGAGGACCAGGCCAGAAGTGCTCCGCGAGGCGGCGCGCGAGGGGACTGAAGTGGGCGAGCTCTTCTGCCATCGCGAGGCTCGCGACGTGACTGATGAGCGGGTTGAAGGAGGGGCGACCCTTGGCTGTGTAGATGGAGGCGACAGCGGCGCCGTTGGTGGCGTCGGCGGCGAGTCCGTAGACGGTCTCGGTGGGTATCGCGACGAGTCCTCCGGCGCGCAAAATCGACGCCGCAAGATCGAGCGATGCCGGCTCGATGCCGACGATCGGTGCGGGAGCGCGCGGTACATTATGTGAATCAGAGTTCATGTTTTTTCAGGCTCGCTGAGAGGCGCGATGCGGCGCCCGCGAAGGCTTGCGAGAGGTCGCGCGCGGCGCCTCGCGAGCGCTCCGTGCCTGATTCACGCAGTCCGATTTCGTAATCGCGCTGTGACATGAGGGTCACACTTTTGTGTGGATGAAAGCGCTCTCGCGCGCCCGAGTCCGTCTCTCGCCCGAGACGTCGTCGTGAGTCGCGCGCCTCATCGCTGACTCACTGGCGAGTCGCGACCACATCGATGACGACCTTCACATCATCGGCCACCCACTCGGCGTCACCCGAGCCTTTTGACGCGGTGCCTGCGCCGACACCGAGGGTGAGGCGGCTTAGGGTGACTTCGCCGTGCATCGTGGCGTTGGTCCCGGCGACGATGAGGGTGAAGGGGAGGCGGACAGGGTGAGCTGCGCCCTTGATCGTGAGCACGCCGGTGGCCTCGTAGGCCGTGTCGGACGTCTTGTAGACGCCGCCCTTCACTTCGAAGATGGCCTCTGGGCTCTTGGTGACGTCGAACCAGTCGCCCTGGACAACGTTCTCGTCGAAGTAGGACTGGCCGGTCGAGACCTTGCCCAGCGGAATGGCGACGCGGACGTAACCATCTACAGGGGTGTCGGGATTTGCTGGCGCGTCGGTATCGAGCTGGATCTTCGCGGTCCATTCGGGGAATTTCCCCTCATAGTCCTTGCCCATGTAGCCGAACTTGAAGGCCAGCGAGCTCTTTGCGGCGTCGACAGTCCACGCCGGGGCTTTCGAAGCGGGGGCCTGCTGTTCTTCCTGCGCGACGACCGGCCCTGCAGGCGGCGCTGCGGTCGCCATCGAGGTCGCGACAATGGCGGCGAAGACCGCGATGGCGGCGCCGAAGGCCCAGATTGCGCCATGTCCGTCGTCGGGCGGGCCGGCTGTGCGGCCGAAAACCCCGGGAGCGATGCGCGCCATGAGACCATCCTTGTCGATGAACTGGTGTTTGACGGCGCCAGCAACGTGGAGAACTAGCAGGCCAACGATGACCCAGGCGAGATTGTGGTGGACCTGCTCGAAGCCCTCGGCCAGCGGCTCGCGGGTTTCAGCGGGAAGGGTGGCGATGCCGGGGACGTACATTTCGAACGTGCCGAAGAAGCGCGTCTCATGCTGGCCGATCTGGGCGGAGGCCATGATCCAGCCAGTGAGCGGCATGGCGATCATGAGCACGTAGAGAAGGACGTGGACGGCGGAGGCGACGAATTTCTGCAGGGCCGGCATGGCCGGCTCCGGCGGCGGCGGATTCATCAGGCGCCACACGATGCGGACGATGGTCAGCAGCAGCACGGTGATGCCGAAGGATTTGTGGAGCTGGATGATGGCGGTCTTGGGGCTGCCGGGGCCGCCGGGGATAAAGTCGTCCATGATCCAGCCGACCGCGAGCAGGCCGATTATGAGAAGTGCGATCGCCCAGTGCAGACCGATGGCGACGGCCGTGTAGCGCTGCTGCGTGGAGGTCGGCGGCGGCGGGCCCGGGGCGACTTCGGGCCGTGTGGCAGCGTCGGTCATGGCATATCCTCTTTCTGAGGGCAGAACTTGGGAGGCGGTATGCCACGGAAAAGTGGCGGCGTCGAAATCGGCGTTAGGGTGGGGTTACTCGCGTCCGTGACGGGCGCCGCCGGGTGCGTGAGTGCTGGCGGCCTGCCGGCGGCGGAAATTCCTTAAGTCCCCGCGGGGATCGGCGAGGCACGCGCGATCCAGTGCGCTGGGCTAGCGAGGGCCATCGACAGCATTTGGCCCCGGATACAGCCGCTCAGATTCGGGATCGCGTATGCGGCCTGGGCCTATTCATTGACTGCCGAACACGACCGGTCAGCCGTCAACCGCGATATCGAAACCAGCCGGCAGACCTTTACCCGCCAGGCGGGCGAGGGCGAGTGTTGGGATCGCCACCAGCGGTTGCCCGGAACGTACGAAGCGACGCGAAGCAAGTGTGGGGCCTCATCGGGCCCGGATGATTTCGTCGTCGTCTACAAACGCTAGTGCTTCGTGAATTCCGCTTCGATGACGATCTCGACGTCGTCCGAGACGGCGGAGAGGTAGTCGGTGAAGCCGAAGTCGGAGCGCTTGAATGTGCCGCGGGCCGAGAAGCCGACGGCGGGGCGGCCGCCATAGAGGACCGCGGAATCGAGGCCGCCATTATAAGTGACAGAGAGGGTGACCGGCTTGGTGACACCCCTGAAGGTCAAATTGCCCGTGACCGTGCCGGCGAATTGTCCCGTGGGCTCGACCTTTGTGGAGTCGAAGACGATCTGCGGGAATTGTCCACCCTTCAGGAAATCGGTCTCGATTTTCTTGTCCCAGCCCGTGTCGGTCGGATGATCGGCCTGCACCGAGAGCGGGTTGATGATGGCATGGACTTTCGAGGCGGCGGCCTGGGCCGGGTCGAAGTCGAGCGTGGCGTCAAAGTCGGTGAGGCGCACCGTATAATAAGAGAGGCCCATGTGCTTCACACGGGCGAGCAGCGAAGCGTGAGGCTTTTCCATCTGGTAGGCGCCGGTGGGCAGGCTGGTCAGCGATTGCGGCGTCCGCTGCGCGGTGAGGGCGCAGGCGGAGAGGGCGACGGGCAGAAGAAGGAGAGCCAAGCGCATGAGAGAGCCTCCGTGGAAACGGTCGCTTCTATATACACGTGCGGAACGGTTGGGTCCGTTGTTTTGCGGGGCGGATGAGCTGCTCCCCCGGTCCGGCGGACCGAGGGAGAGAAGCAATCGCCTACTTCTGTTCGAACTCGGCGTTGATTTCGATCTTCACGTCGTCGGCGATGGGGCCGCCGGTGGGCATGCCCCACTGGGTTTTATTGATCGAGCCCACGGCGCGGAAGCCGACCTTGGATTTGCGCGGGGCGGGGAAGGCCTTGAAGCCATTATAGGTGACGTCGAGCGTGACCGGCTTGGTGATGCCGAGGAAGGTGAGGTTACCCGTCATCTTGCCGGTCGTGGCGCTGGTCTTGGTGACGGCGGTCGAGACGAAGGTGATGGTCGGGAACTTGCCGGCGTTGAACCATCGGTCGCCGGTGGCGAGTTCGTTGTTGAAGTCTGTCTTGCTGTCGGCCGGGCGGGTCTTGAGGAAGTCGGTCTCGATCGATTTGGGGTCGATGGAGGCGCTGACTTTCGACTTGGTGACGTCGGCGGGGTCGAAATTGAGCTGGATGTCGAAGGTGGTGAAGCGCGCGGTATACCAGGAAAGGCCATTGTGGAGGCCTTGCCACTGAATCGTCGCGTGGGTCCTATCGACGCCGTATGCGCCGGCGGGGGCTGCGCCTTGTGCAATAGCCGGGCTGGCGAGAAGTGCCATGGCAGCGAGGCCTGCAAGGATGTGGCGCATGGGGGTCTCCTAACGAATTGGGCTTTGATTGCCCGGTCGGCGGCAAAGTGTGACGCGCCCGGCATGCCGTCCAGTGGTCAAAGACCGTGAATAGCGTGCGCGGATGGTCGCCTGACGCTAAATTGATCTTTTTGACAGTGACGGGCCGGCGGGTGCTGGCCATGCACCGGGCGCGGCGTTAGCGTTCCCCATCGGTTTTGCGACGGGGGTCGCAGGGAGCAGGGGATATGACTTTCGGCTCGGGGGCTCTGCGCACAATGCTAGCCTGGAAGGTAGCGCGCGCATGGACTGCGGGTGCTCTGCTCGCGACGGCCCTGACGACGAGCCTGGCCGGCTCTGCTCCTGCGGTGGCTCAAGTTGCCCCGGCAGAGGACAAGGACATCGCCGGCGTGATCGCGTCGCTGGAGCCTGAGTTCTATTGCGTCTTCGACGTGCTGTCGCAGACCAACGCCTTCTACGACATCGCCGATGTGTGGGTCGCGCCCGATCCTGATCAGGCCGACATCGATTCCGCAGACAAAGTGTTGACGGATGCGGTGCAGCAGTGCGCGGACTCATACGACTGGTCGGATGAGGTGCAGGAGCTTGGCGCTACAGTTGGCGTTCACGGCTCGGTGGTCGAAGTCGTTACCGACGACATGGTTCTCGCGGGCGTGAAGGAAGATCAGTTGCAGGGCGTGTTCGACATGCTCGGCGACCTCGACGAGGATGACACAAAGGCATTCGTCGAAGCGAGTTGGGTCGATGACCACGCCTTCAAGAAGAAGATGTATCGCGCGCTGGTGCGGTTTGGCATGCCGAATGAGGATAAGGCGCTGGAAAACTCCATGCTGGTGCTGGAGTCCTCCGTGATGACCGCTGATGCGATCGCGAAGTGGATGGACGTCAAAAAGATCGATGTCGCCGCAGCCGAAACGTCGCCGCCACGTCCGACCAACAAGTCTGGCAAGACTGCGAACGCCGCGCCGCGTCCGCCCAAGCTGGAGCTCACGGCCACGGGTACGGGCTGGTATGTGGCGCCGGGCGGCTATCTGGTTACCAACGCGCACGTGGTCGAAGGCTGTAAACTGGTCACGCTGAAGGGCGGAGCCGAGCTCCAGGTCCTCAACGCGCAGCCGGACGAAGATCTCGCCCTGCTGAAGGGCGTGACCGAGGTTGCGCCGCTGTCGCTGCGCGATGGGCGCAGCGCGCGGCTTGCCGAGGATGTGCTAATCGCGGGATATCCGCTGGGCGGCATTCTTTCCTCGGGCATCAATGTGACGGTGGGGACGGTGTCGGCGCTGGCAGGGCTGGGCGATGATCCGAAGCGGTTCCAATTCACCGCGCCGGTGCAGCCGGGCAATAGCGGCGGACCCGTGCTCGATACGTCAGGCCACGTGATCGGCGTCGTCGTGTCCAAACTCAACGCGATGAACATCCAGGACCAGATCGGCGATATTCCGCAAAATGTGAACTTCGGCATCGCGCTGCCGAGCCTGATCGACTTCCTTAAAGGCAATGACGTGCCCTACGCGCCGAAAATTTCGGACACGCATATCGACAAGGTAGACCTCGCCGAGCTGGCGCGAGAGTCCACCGTGCTGTTGCAGTGCTATCAGTAGGCTGGAACCGGCCGCAGGAGGACATCCCGATGTTCAAGGTGTTTGCGCTCGCCGCTGGCGCTGCGTTGCTGGCGTTTGCTCCGGGTGCGGCGCGTGCGCAGGCCGCTGATGATGGCATGCTGTGCGTCTATGATTCTGCAGCGGCGGAGCATTACGAAGCCATCGCCGAAGCATTCCTCGGAGGCGGGGATGACGATGCGATGAAGAGCGCCAATGCGATGCTCGACAAGGCGACGCAGGCCTGTTCCGACCAATTCAAGTTCTCGGAAGACGAGGCGGACGCAGCGCGTGACCTGGCGATCTATGGTGTCGCGGTCGACTACCTGACTGAAGACCTGATGTTTATGGATGTGTCGGACGAAGCCATCGATGGCGTGTTCACGGTCTATAGCGCACTGAGTGAAGACGATCTCGACATGTTCTATGACGCCACGTGGCGCAGCGACGCAGATTTTGTCGCGCGGTTGAAAGCGGGGCTTCTGAAAGCCGGCTTCCCCGATGCTGCCGATGAGCTGGGCACAGCCTACGACATCTTCGAGATTTCAGCGATGGCGGACGACGCGATGTTATCGTTCACGCTCGCGGGCGACGATTAGCAGTTCGGCCCGCAATAGACCGGCGCAGGGCAGATGCGCCGAAAGGTCGTGTTTGTGGCCCGCGCGTTCGAGGCGTAGGGTCGTACCGACGCTTACTGGAAAGGTCCGCCCATGGACGGCTTCGAAGGCAAGACCGAAAAGGCGCGGTATGACTATCCGTTCGCCGCCCCCCCCGTTCCTGGCACGCTGCTGGAGGTCGCGCCGGGTGTGAAGTGGGTGCGCATGCCGCTGCCCTTCTCGTTGAAGTGGATCAATCTCTGGCTGCTGGAAGATGGCGACGGGTGGACGGTGGTGGACACCGGTATCCCCAACTCCGAGACCAAGGCGCACTGGCGGACGATCTTCGAGAACGAGCTCGGCGGAAAGCCAGTGAAGCGCGTGATCGTAACGCACATGCATCCCGACCACATCGGCCTTGCAGGATGGATGACCAAGAAGTGGCAGTGCGATCTCTGGATTTCGCGGCTTGAGTATGTGAGCTGTCGGATGCTGGCAGCGGACACCGGGCGTGAGGCGCCGGAAGCGGGCGTGAAGTTCTACCGCGCCGCCGGGTGGGAGCAGGAAGACCTCGACAGATATGTCGACCGGTTCGGAGGCTTCGGGAAGGCGATCTCTCAATTGCCAGATGCGTTCCATCGGCTGAGCGATGGAGACGAGATTTCCATCGGGGGACGTACGTGGCGGATTGTCACGGGATGTGGTCACTCGCCGGAACATGCGTGCCTGTGGCAGCCCGACATCAACGTCTTCATTTCGGGAGACCAGATCCTGCCGCGCATCTCCTCCAACGTGAGCGTTTTCCCGACCGAGCCGGAGGCTGATCCGCTGAAGGACTGGATCAACTCCTGCAAGAAGCTGAAGGCCATAGTTCCCGAGGGCGTGCTTGTCTTGCCATCACATAACGAGCCGTTTTACGGCGCCCACAAGCGTCTGGACGCCCTCGTAAACGGTCATGAGACAGCGTTGGGACGTTTGCTGACGAAGCTTGAGGAACCCCGGAAGGTGCTGGACCTGTTCACCACCTTGTTTGCCCGGGCAATCGAGAAGGACAGCCTGGGCATGGCGACGGGCGAAACCCTGGCGCACCTCAATTGTCTCATAAAACGCGGGCAGGTTGTGTCCGTACAGGAGGGTGGGACAACGCTGTACAGACGGGCGTCTTGACGGCAGAGGCAGACGCATAACGTATAGCCCCGGGGCCCGCATGGGCCATTTGCCTGCCAAAAGGCCTCAGGGACGTCTGTTATGAGTGACACCTCGACTGACCAGGCGGCGAGCGAAAAGCCGGCCGTCGAGGGAGAAGGCGCTCCCGAAAAGGGCCTCAAGAAGAAACTGTTCCACGAATTCCGCGAGACGGCGATTACCATCGCGATCTTCGTGCCGTTCTGGCTGTTGTTCTCGACGTTCTTCTACGAGCTGCGCTCGATCCCGTCGGAATCGATGGTGCCCGCGCTTCAGGTTGGCGACCGAGTGGCGGTGGCGAAGTTTTCCTATGGGTATAACCGCAACTCGATCCCATTCGGCATTGGCCTGATGGTGATCGGCGACGATCCGAAAAATTCAGAAGAGCGGATCATGGGGTCGATGCCGCATAGGGGCGACGTGGTCGTGTTCCAGCATCCGCATTCGGATCGTGTGATGATCAAGCGTCTGATCGGCCTGCCGGGCGACAGCGTGCAGGTGAAGGGCGGCAAGCTCTTTCTCAACGGCAATGAAGTGCCGCGCGAGAAGGTGCGGACCACGACCTATATCCCCGACGACAACAGCCGCCTGACGACCGCAACGGAATACCGCCAGACGATTCCGACCGGCGAGGGCGACAAGTCCAAGAGCTTCCTGATCCACGAATTCTCGGATTCGGATTCGCTGGACGAGACCCCGATCTTCAAAGTGCCGCCCGGCCACGTCTTCATGATGGGCGACAATCGCGACAACTCCGAGGACAGCCGCGCGCCGTCGGGCCATCGCAGCCTGGCGACGCAGTTCCCCGAAGCCTGGCCATATCGCCAATCGAGCCTGCCGCTGGACACGCGGGACGACGCGATCGGCTTCGTTCCGATGGACTACCTGATCGGTCGCGCCGAGACGGTGCTGTTCACGCTGCACGGCTGCAAGCAGGCGCCGGGCGCCGAGTGCCCCGAAGGGCGTCTCTGGAAGGGGTTGTAGGAACCAGCGCGACGGCGCGGGTGAATCACCAAGGGTCCCCAGAGCCTGTCCGGATCACGGGCGGGACGGCATCCAGGTCCCCTGAAGCCGCTGATATTGCTGGCGTTTACGGCTCACTTACACAACCCGGTTTGGAATTCCCGCGCGATGCTCTAAGGACCGCATAGCAACGCGGGCCGCGCAAGCCGGTCGTGGAATGCAGCCCATTGAGGACCATGGACGCAGTCGTCAAACCATCGGACCGGCCTGAGAAGGCTGCGGCTCCCGGGCGTATCATCGTCGTGCGCCACGGGCGTCCGGCCGTGATCCCGAAGGAAGGCCCGCGCATGGGCTGGCGCGACTACAAGGACTGGTGGGCCAAATATGAACTCAGTTCGTTGAAGGAAGGGCAGACGTGCCCCGACGCGCTGCTGCAGGCCGTATCCGACGACGCCATCATATTGTCGAGCGCGCGCAAACGGGCGATCGAGACGGCGGGACATCTGGGGCGCGGGCGTGCGGTGAAGCACGACGCCATGTTCAACGAAGCCCCGCTGCCGCCGCCGCGCGTGGCTGGCAAGATGGGGCCGAAGAACTGGAACAAGATTGCGCGCCTGCTCTGGATGATGGGGCATACTGGCGGCGAAGAGCATGTGCGCGACGCCAGGCGCCGTGCCGCACAGGCCGCTGACGTTCTCGTCCGCACTGCGCAGAGCAGTGAAGGCCGTGATGTGGTGCTGGCGGCGCACGGCTGGTTCAATCGCATGCTGCGACCTGAACTTAAGAAGCGCGGCTGGGCCAACGTGCATGATGGCGGCGACAAGTACTGGTCGTTCCGTATCTATCAGAAGCGATAAGGCTGCGCTCGGGATTTTTCGCACCGAGTTGACCCGGTTTTGCGCGCCCTCAAGCTCCCGTTTCGTCTGCTTGCCTCCCACCCCGATGCGCTTATGGTGCACCACCTTTTGGAGACCCTTATGGCTGAGGCAAAGGCCGCCGATATTGCAACGATGAGCTTTGAGGACGCCCTGCGCGAACTCGAAGGAATCGTGCACAAGCTCGAGGCTGGAGACGTGCCACTGGAGGATTCGATCCGCATCTACGAACGCGGCGCCGCCTTGAAGGCTCACTGCGAGAAGCGGCTGAAGGAGGCCGAACTCAAGGTCGAGAAAGTCGTGCTTGGCGCAGATGGTCCCAAGGGACTCGAGAGCGCCGATGATCTCTAACTGTCATACCCGCACGCTCCAGCGGACGGTGCATGTCCACGGCGCAGGAGCACTGTCTTGATCATCGTGGTTGACCCGGCATTCGAGCAACGCCTGAACGAGGTCGCGGATCGCATCACGGTTGCGCTCGACCAGCTGATCCCGCCTGCATCGGGTCCCGAGGCGCAACTGATGCGCGCGATGCGCCATGGCGCGCTTAGCAAGGGGAAGCGCCTGCGCCCCTTCATCACCATCGAAGTCGGCCGGATGTTCGGCGCGCAGGAGAAGGCGCTACTGCGTGGCGCCGCCGCAATCGAATGCATGCACGCTTATTCACTGATCCATGACGACCTGCCGTGCATGGACGACGACGATTACCGCCGGGGCCAGCCCACCGTGCACAAGGCGTTTAACGAGGCGACGGCCGTGCTGGCGGGCGATGCGTTGCAGGCGCTGGCGTTCGAGATCATGGTGTCACCAGACACCCATCGCGATGCATCGATGCGGTGCAAGCTTGTCGAACGGCTGGCGTTAGCGTCCGGCGCGCGCGGTATGGTCGGCGGGCAGATGATCGACATGCACCCGATCGCGGACGGCGAGGAGCCTTTGCAGGTGCTGACCCGGATGCAGCGTCTCAAAACCGGCGCCCTGATCACCCTCTCCGGTGAGGTCGGCGCCCTGTTGGGTGGCGCCCTCGAAACCGAACGGCAGGCCATTGCGGGCTATACGAATGACCTGGGTTTGGCCTTCCAGATCGTCGACGACCTGCTGGATGTGGAGGGCGACCCCTCCATTCTGGGCAAGGCGACGTCCAAGGATGCCGATGCTGGCAAGATGAATTTCGTTTCCCTTCTGGGGGTTGAGGGCGCGCAGGACAGGGTGCGCTATCTCGCCGCACAGGCGAAGCAGCATCTGGCCTCATTTGGATCGCGGGCAACATCTCTCCTTCATACGGTCGACTTTGTGCTCAACCGTCGCCACTAATGGGGGCGAGAGCAGTTCGACCGAAGTAACTGGGGCGCAGATCCTGGCATGAATACGCCGACGCCATTGCTGGACCAGATCAATACCCCGGCCGACCTCAAGGGGCGGACGAAGGCTGAACTGCGTCAGATCGCGGACGAAGTCAGGGCCGAGACCATTAATGCCGTGTCCGTCACCGGCGGCCACCTGGGCGCCGGCCTGGGCGTGGTCGAGTTGACCGTCGCCATCCACGCCGTGTTCGACACGCCTCGCGACAGGTTGGTGTGGGACGTCGGCCACCAGGCTTATCCGCACAAAATTCTCACGGGCCGTCGCGATCGCATTCGCACCCTGCGCCAGGGTGGCGGACTCTCAGGCTTCACCAAGCGTGATGAGAGCGAATACGACCCGTTCGGCGCCGCGCACGCCGGCACGTCTGTTTCCGCTGCCGCCGGTTTTGCTGTGGCGCGTGATCTGCTCGATGCTGACAACCGTGTGATCGCTGTCGTCGGCGACGGCGCGATGAGCGCGGGCATGATCTACGAGGCGATGAACAACGCTGGCGCTATGCACGCGCCGCTGATCGTCATCCTCAACGACAACGACATGTCGATTGCGCCGCCAGTCGGCGCGATGAGTCATTACCTGTCGCGCACGGTGTCATCGAAAGGCTACCGGCAGGTGCGCAATCTCGCCAAGCGTGTGACGCGCAAGATCGGTCTCGAAGGCCTGGTCAAGAAGGCCGAGCATTCGATCCGCAGTTTCAACATGGGTGGCGACCTGTTCGACGCGCTGGGCTTTTACTATGTCGGCCCGATCGACGGGCACGACATGAATGCATTGGTCGATGTGCTGGAAAATGCACGCGACATGAACAATGGCCCGGTTCTGATCCATGTGGTGACGCAGAAAGGCAAGGGCTACGCGCCGGCAGAAATCGCACCTGACAAATATCACGGTGTTTCCAAGTTCAACGTTGTCACCGGCGAGCAGGCGAAAGCGAAAGCCGGGCCGCCATCCTATACGAAAGTCTTTGCGCAGGAACTCGTGCGGGCGGCAGAGAAGGATTCAAAGGTTGTTGCCATCACAGCTGCGATGCCCTCGGGCACGGGGCTCGACCTGTTCGGCCAGAAGTTTCCGGAGCGCTGCTTCGATGTCGGCATTGCCGAACAGCATGCGGTGACATTCGCGGCGGGTCTGGCGGCTGAAGGCATGAAGCCGTTCGCGGCAATCTATTCGACTTTCCTGCAGCGCGGCTATGATAGCGTTGTCCACGATGTAGCTATCCAGCGTCTGCCGGTGCGCTTCGCGCTCGACCGCGCCGGTCTTGTCGGCGCCGATGGCCCGACTCATGCGGGTTCGTTCGATGTCGGGTTCCTCGGCGCGCTGCCCGGTTTCGTGCTGATGGCGGCGGCTGACGAAGTGGAATTGCAGCGCATGGTGGCCACGGCGCACGCGATTGATGATCGCCCGTCGGCTTTCCGCTATCCGCGCGGTGAGGGCATTGGCTTGCAACTGCTCGATGATCCGCAACCGCTGGAGATCGGCAAG
>CANJXY010000103.1 GCA_947478925.1 Hyphomonadaceae bacterium
CTTTCGAGCCATGTGTGGATACGCCGTCCCCAGACCTTGTCCTGCTGGGAATAGCTGATGAAGGCGCGATAATATCCGAACGTCTGCTCCACCGGTCTCCCCGTCGCCGCCCGGACACTTTACACATGGCCGGCCTATGGAACAGCGCGACCTTCAAGGCATCTGGTGACCCTGTAGGCTCCGGCCAGTCGCCATGCGGGCGGCTAAACTTCACCGCAGATACAACGGGGGCCTTAGTTGACAGCTACCGAGTGCAGGCGCGTCTGGCCGAGAAGCAAGCGTCCGCCGCCGCATAACCGCGTTCGCGTGTACTAGTGTCGCATCGCCTTACTGCGAACATCGCCCGGGTGTAGTCATCGCCCGCCGGGCCGCCCCCGGTCTCACCGCGGAGTGACCGATGGGCCAGACGCACTTTCTGTCGCGTGCCTTCTTTTTGATAGCAATCGCAATTGCCGCTCTCGTTGCCGGACCGGCCTGCGCCGATCCCGAGACCAATGAGAAGTTCACCGTGCTCAGCTATCACGAGATCGCTGAGGCGAAGGACGCGCTGATTCCCGAATACGCGGTCGCGCCGACGATGTTCGTCCGCCACATCGATTGGCTGCGGAACAACGGCTATCACTTCGTCTCAATCGACGACATTCTCGCAGATCGCGAAGGGCGTCGGCCGCTGCCCGACAACGCTGTGTTGATCACCTTCGACGACGGCTATGCCTCCGTCTTCAAATACGCGTGGCCATTCTTGCACATGCTGAAAATTCCCAGCGTCGTTGCGGTCGTCGGAGCGTGGGAAGAGGAGAAGGGAACGGTCAATTTCGATGGCCGCATCATCCCGCGCGACCGGCTGATGACCTGGGACCAGCTGCGTGAAATGGCCTCTTCGGGCCTGGTTGAGATCGGCAGTCACACCTACGACCTGCATCACGGCATCCTGGGCAACCCGCAAGGCAATACCGAGGCGGCCGCCACGACGCGACAATGGCTTCCCGCTCAAAAAGCCTATGAGGCCGAGCCGGCTTATCGCGCCCGCGTGACCGCGGACATCAAGCGTAGCCGAGATCTCATCGCTCAGCGCATTGGGAAGCCGCCACGCGCAATTGCGTGGCCCTATGGCCGCTACAGCTACGGTCTGCGCGACATAGCAAAAGAACTCGGCATGCCCATCGGTCTCACGCTCGACGACGGTGGGAACATGGAAGACACGCCGCTCTGGGCGATGCGTCGCGTACTCGTGCAGCCAACCATGGACCTGTCGGTCCTGCGCACCGAGATGAACATGCGCAACCGAAACCTGTCGGACAATGACCGGGCGCAGAAGGTGATGCACGTCGATCTCGACTACATTTATGACGAAGACCCTGCGCAGCAGGAGCGTAATCTCGGTCACATGCTGGACCGCATCCAGTCGCTCAATGTCACGGCGGTCTATCTACAGGCTTTCGCAGACCCCGACGCAAACGGTTCTGCCGATGCGGTGTATTTTCCCAACCGGCGTCTGCCGATGCGGGCGGACCTGTTTAACCGCGTCGCATGGCAGATCCAGACGCGCACACAGGTAAAACGCATCTATGCCTGGATGCCAATGATGGCCTGGGAATTTCCCGCTGGCGATCCCGCCGCAAACGACAAGCTTGTCACATTGCCCAGCGACAAGGCGGGTCACCTGAGTATGGGGTATAAACGCCTGTCGATCTTCTCGTCTCGCGCGCGCCAGGAGATCAAGGAGATCTATCAGGACCTGTCACGCGCCGCGCCGATAGACGGCATCCTGTTCCACGACGACGCAACGCTGTCGGACTATGAAGACGCTTCCAGCTTTGCTCTGGCCGCCTATCGCGACTGGGGTCTGCCGGGGTCGATCGAACAAATCCGCGCCAGCGACGATCTTGTCGGCCGGTGGACCATCATGAAGGTCAACGCCATCGACTCATTCGCTATGGAGCTTGCCGAGATCGTCCGTGCCGAAGCGCCGGCGCTTAAAACGGCGCGCAACCTCTACGCCCGCGTCGCACTCGATCCAAAAGCCGAGGTCTGGTATTCGCAATCGCTCGACAATTCGCTGGCGAACTATGATTTCACGGCGATCATGGCGATGCCCTACATGGAGAAAGCGGCCGATCACGCAAAATTCTTCCGCGATCTGATTGCGCGTGTGAACGAAAGGCCCGGAGCGATGTCGCGCGTGGTTTTCGAGCTCCAGACCATCGACTGGGCCAGGGGCGACACGCCGATCTCGATGACCGAGCTGACCGACACGATCAAGAGCCTCTACGAGCAGGGCGTACAGCACGTCGCGTACTATCCGGATATGCTGTTCGAGAACCATCCGGACTGGAGCCAGATGCGTCACACCTTCGCCCTGAAGCCGCCCATCGCGGCGCCGCAATAAGAGACGCGCGATGATCCTGTTCGATCAGGTTGGGGCGGTAGGGCTGGCGTACGCCTTCTACTATCCGCTGCTCATGTCGTGGGTCTGGATGGCCGGCGCGTTTGTCTTCTGGCTGCGTCGCGAGCGTGGCCGCCCGCTGTTCGATGCGCCGCCGCGAACAATCGAGACACCAGGCGTCAGCGTGCTGGTGCCTTGCTACAATGAAGGCGACAACGCGGAGGAGACGCTGACCCAGGCGCTCGCGCTCGATTATCCTGACTTCGAAGTCATCGCGATCGATGACGGTAGCAGCGACAATACGGGCGAGGTGCTCGACCGCATGGCCGCGCGCCATCCGCGGCTACGCGTCATCCATCTTGCGCAAAACCAGGGCAAGGCCGTGGCGCTGCAGGCCGGCGCTCTGCTGGCGCGCCACGAAATCCTTCTCTGTATCGACGGCGACGCATTGCTCGACCGGAATTGCGCACGCTGGATGGCGCGTCACTTTGTCGACGATCCGCGTGTCGCGGCCGTCACCGGCAACCCCCGCATTCGCAATCGCACGACCCTGTTGGGCCGTCTGCAGGTCGGTGAGTTCTCATCCATAATCGGACTGATAAAACGTGCCCAACAATCATTCGGCCCGCTATTTACCGTGTCCGGCGTCATAACCGCCTTCCGTCGCCCGGCCGTGCACGAGGTCGGCTACTGGAGCCCGGATGTCCTCACCGAGGACATCGATATCACTTGGAAACTGCAGCGCGCGGGCTGGCAGGTGCGGTTCGAGCCTAACGCGCTGGTCTGGATCCTGATGCCGGAAACGCTGCGCGGACTCTGGAAGCAGCGCCTGCGCTGGGCCAAGGGCGGGGCGCAGGTTCTGCTCAAGAATATCGATATCTTCACGCGCCCGTCGCAAAGCCGGTTGTGGCCATTGTTGCTCGAACTCTGTGCGAGCGTGCTGTGGGCTTACATCATGCTCCTGCTCGGCGGCTTATGGCTCGCAAGCGTTATCATGCCGCATGTGGGCCTGCCCGCACTCGCATCTCCTCTCATTCCCGGCGCCGGCGGGCTGGTGCTTGGCGGCACATGTCTTGCCCAGTTTGCTTTCTCGATGGGTCTCGACAGTCGCTTCGATCGCGGCATCGGCCGCTACTACTACTGGATGGTCTGGTATCCGGCGGCCTACTGGCTGATTAGCACGGCGACCACTATCGTCGCCTATCCGTCAGTGATCTTCAGACGCAAAGGGCAACGTGCCCGATGGGTCAGTCCGGATCGTGGCGTTCGCATGCCCTGAGACAATTTGTGCAGCCCTGCCATGCGAATCTAACTGAAACTTCATGTGCGTTCGCGCCGCGTTTGATGCTTCTCCACGCTGCGTAAGCGTGCGCTTCCGAGGAGTCCGTTTGCCGGAAACTGGCAACGGAAAAAGTCATGACCTACCAACCGATAATCGACGTGAGGCGCTCCTTGCCCTGGCGGCGGCGGATCGCATCCGAAATCGCAACCCTCGCGGTCTGGATCGCGTGGGGCGTCCTCTGCCTCTCCACATTCGCGAGCTCTGCCCACGCCGCGGCATCTGGCCATCGCGTCAACCCGTCGGAAATTCATACGGCTGCTCCCCCATCCGGGCAGGTCGAAGCCGCACTGGCATTCCTCGGTCTTGGCCTGTCGGCGTTGTGGGCCGTCCTCCGCATGCGGCAGGTCACGCCGCCCGTGTTCGCCAAAACACCTGCCTACGCCTCGCATTTTGGGCTTACCGAAGCGCTGGTCGAGAATGGCCGGACCGCTCAGGTCTGCGTCGTCCATCATGATACGCTCGGCCGCATCCTTGCGATCGAGACGGCCAATGCTCAGTCCCTGCCTCACGTCGTCTGACGGCAATGTGGGCTTGCGCCCACTGGCGTTGTCGTCCGCCGCTCGTTAACCCTCGCATCGAGAGCGAGGGGAATCTGAATGCCAGCGAGTGAAGCCCGGGCGCCGGCCGCGCGCATATTGACCGCAAGCCTCGTTGGCACAGCGGTCGAATTCTATGATTTCTATATTTACGCGACTGCCGCGGCGCTGGTGTTCCCGACGCTGTTCTTTCCCTCGGAGTCAGCTTCGGCGCAGCTGATGTCGTCCTACGCGACGTTCGCCATCGCCTTCATTGCGCGACCTGTAGGCGCCGTGGCCTTCGGGCATTTCGGGGATCGCATCGGCCGCAAGTCGACACTTGTCTGGTCGCTGATGCTGATGGGCGGATCGACCATGGCGATCGCTTTCCTGCCGACCTATGCCCAGGCCGGCTGGATCGCGCCGCTGCTGCTCTGCGTCCTGCGTTTCGGACAGGGCCTCGGCCTCGGAGGCGAGTGGGGCGGGGCAGCGTTGCTCGCGGTCGAGAATGCGCCGCCGGGATGGAAAGCGCGCTTCGGCATGTTCCCGCAGCTCGGCGCGCCGGTAGGCTTCATCGCGGCCAATGGCCTGTTCCTGCTGCTGGGTCTCGTGCTCACGCAGGATGATTTCATCGCCTGGGGATGGCGTATCCCGTTCCTGGCGAGCTCCTTGCTGGTGATCATCGGCCTCTGGGTGCGGCTCAGGCTGACCGAGACGCCGGCATTCAAGGCCGTGCTGGAACAGGAACGTCCGCCGGCCATCCCGCTGGGAGAGCTCTTTCGCGATCACTGGAAGGAAACCATCGGCGGCACGTTTGGTGTCGTCGCGTGTTTCTGTATCTACTATATCGCGACCGCCTTCGCGCTCGGTTACGGCACCACCACGCTTGCAATTCCGCGCGAGACATTCCTGCAGATCCAGCTGGTCGCGATCCTGTTCATGGCGGGCGGCATTGTGGTCGCAGGCTACTGGTCGGATGCGGCAACCCCGCGTCTGGTGCTGGCTGTGGGTTGCGCACTCAGCATCGCGACGGGCTTCCTGATCGGACCCATGATGGGCGGCGGCGATCTCCTGCTGATCGGCATCTTCCTGTCGATCCTGCTGCTGATGATGGGTTTCGTGTATGGCCCGCTCGGCGCATGGCTGCCCGGCCTGTTCCCGGCGCGCGTGCGCTACACCGGCGCGAGCGTAGCGTTTAACGTCGGCGGTGTGATCGGCGGCGGCTTTACCCCGGTTGCGGCGCAGGCTCTCGCGCAGCAGGGCGGCTTGTCGTTGGTGGGCGTCTATCTCAGTGCTGCCGCGGGACTCAGCTTTGTCGCGCTGCTCTTGCTGCGCAAACCGGCCCTGGATTAAAACGCATGCGCCTTTTCATCGGACTTGCAGCACTTGCCTTCTGCGCCTGCACAAGCGCTCCGGCGCCTGCGCCCGAACAGGCCGTTGAGCAATTCATGTGGGACTACACGAAAGCGTGGAACCGCCATGACACAGCAACCATCGCGCGCGACTTCTATCGCACGGGCCCCAGTGTCCAGGAGCAGAAGGCCAATCTCGACCGCAGCTTCGATGGCCTGCGTGCGCAGGGCTATCATCACTCGGATATCTTCGCGGTGAAGGCCTGCATGACGGGCGTGGATACAGCGTGGGCCGGAATGAAATTCTCACGCCTCAAGGCCGATGGCGAACCGCTGCCGCCGAAGGATCGCGCAAGCTCTTACACGCTGACGAAATTTGCAGATGGCTGGCGCATCACCAAGGTCGGCGCAACGCCGATCAAGACCGAAGACCCGCTGGCCTGTCCGGCCAGCTAAAGCGTCGGGACAGTCAGATCTTGTTGTCCTGATCGATTTCGGGATCTTCCGTCGCCACAACCGAGAACGCGCCAGTGTCTTCATCGCGCCAGTGCAGCTCGCCCTTGCCGATCGAGAACCAGGCGCCGTTCATTGCAAGCTCGCCACGCTCGAATGCCGATCGGACGAATGGAAAGCTCATCAGGTTCTTGATCGACTGGCCGACAGCGCCATGTTCAACCGCTTCCTGCCAGTCGGCGCGTGGGATCGCCTCGTTTCGAAGCACCGCATCGCGTGCATCGGCCGCCAGCTCCACCCACGGCGCAATGAAGTGACCGACCGGCCGGTCCGCCGCCGCCGCCAGCGACGCCGCGATGCCACCGCATCCGCCATGACCCATGACAACGATCTGCTTCACCTTCAGCCGCGTTACGGCGAATTCCACTGCCGCCGACACGCCGTGCAGGCCGCCACTCTCGTCATAGGGCGGCACGAGGGCCGCCACGTTGCGAACGGTGAACAACTCGCCGGGAGCTGCGTCAAAAATCATCGCCGGGTCGGCGCGGCTATCGGCGCAGGCGACGATCATTGTTGCCGGCTCCTGCCCGTCGCGCAGGCGATAGAACAGGTCGCGCGCCTCGCGATAGCGATTTGCCCGAAAACGCCTGTATCCGGCGATCAAATCCTGTGCGTCATCGGCAAAGTCGATGGTCATTCGCCCCGCGTAGCTAATGTTTCCGATTGAATCAAACGCTTCCTCGTTACCCGCGATTGACTCGATACGTGGGATTGATCGACAAGGTACGTGCAGTTCCGCCACGCCTATCGCACGTGTTCCCGTATCCGCCGCAGACGCTGCCGAGACGAGGTCGCCATGGTTGAAAACGAAGTTCTTCCCGACGATCCCGAAGTGGACGCCGACGCCGAGGAGGGCGATCGCCGCCGCGTCGGGCCAAAACGCAGCGAAGCGTCCACAAACGCTGTGCTGGTTGCCGCCTATACCGAACTGACCGAGCATGGCTGGCGAAGCTTTTCGGTCGACCGCGTCGCCAAGAACGCCAAGGCGTCCAAGCAGACCATCTATCGCTGGTGGAAATCAGCCGCCTGCCTCGCGGTGGATGCGGTGCTGGGCACGCTGTCCGAAAAGCCGGTGGCCCAAGCGTCCACGGTGGACGTGCGCGATCGGATCGCCGCGCTGATCGAACCGCTTCTGGTGGCCGTCCGCACGGGCGACGGGGCCCATGCCTGGCGCGGCGCCTTGCTGGCTGCCGCGGACGATGGCGAGGCGGGCGAGATTTTCCGGGCGTGGTTCGGCGAGCATGTGAAAATCCCGCTGCGCCATATTCTCGCGGAGCAGGCCCTCAAGGGCGCCGTGCGCCGCGACTGGGACATCGACCTTGCGACAGAGCTTCTGTTCGGCCCTATCTGGCATCGCCTGATCGCCATGCGCGGACCTGTGCCTGAAGTCTATACCCGCCGTCTGGTCGACAGCCTTCTCAAGGCGATTGCGCCGGGCTGATTGGCGTGGTTTCAGGTCGCCGATGAGCGAGCAGCAATCCGAGCAACGTCACCGCCTCTATGGCCGCGCCGCCGGCAAGCCGCTGTCGAAGCGCCAGCAGGGTCTGGTTGATGATCTTCTGCCCCGGATCGGCATCCCTGAAACCGGCAAGGGCGAGCTGTTCCCTGCAACGATGTTCAGCGCCGCCAATCGCGGTGTCTGGCTTGAGATCGGCTTCGGCGGTGGCGAACATCTCGCGGGTCAGGCCGCGCGCCATCGTGACACGGGCTTTGTCGGCGCCGAACCGTTCGTGGATGGCGTCGCCAAGCTTCTGACGGCGATCGACGAACAAGGTCTCTCCAATATCCGCCTGCGCCGCGGCGACGCGCGCGATCTGGTCGCCACTTTCGAAGACGCCTCGATCGATCGCGCCTTCATTCTGTTCCCGGATCCATGGCCCAAGACGCGGCATCGCAAGCGCCGCCTTGTCCAGCCTGACTTCGTGGCCGAACTCGCACGCGTGATGAAACCGGGCGCACCGCTGCGCTTTGCGACCGACTGGGCTGACTACGCCAACCGCGCACTGGCCGCCCTCATCCGCGATGGCCATTTCGAATGGACCGCAACCCGCGCCGACGACTGGCGGGCGCCGCCAACCGACCACGTGACGACGCGCTATCAGGAGAAACGGCTCGGTGATTGCGAGCCGGTGTTTCTGGATTTCGTGCGCGTGTAGCGCGCCGCTAGCGCAATGGTTTTCCGTCCAGCGGTTTCTCGAAAACGGCGATGAAACGGTCCGTCCGCCCGCGTACGGTCGGCAGGAACACGTTGAATTTGCGGTCGTCGAACTTGCTGTCGATCAGCACCATTTCCTTCAGCGCAAATCCCGCCCGGAGGAATTGTCCTGTTGCATCGCCATGGCTGATACGATGCTGGTCTGCCTGCTCGCGCAGCATCAGCAGCTCGTTCGCGTCGTGATCTTCCACCACCACGTGGCCGCCGGGTTTAAGCATCGCGAACAGGCGGCGGTCGAACGCCGCGTAGTCGCCGCCCTCAAGGACGACGTCGTGATAGACCTGACCGAGCATGACCACGTCATAGCTCGCAGCTGGCGCGTCTAGATCGTCCCATGGCAAGGTGATCCAGCCGATGTTCGGTTGCCTGATGTAGGTCTGCTGACGCTCGACCTCCATCGAGGGAAACTGCGCGATCCATCCCGGCGTGTTGTGAATGTCGACATGACCCTTGTCGCCCGCGAGCGAAGAGAAGAGCAGGGCAAGATAGCCGCCGCCGGAGGCCACATCCAGCACGCGATCACCCGGCTTCACCGCAGCCGCACGCAGGATCAGATCGACATACCGCCCGTTGTCTCGCAGGCGCGACTCCATCGTCCGCGATGTGTCGGCCAGCGTCTTGCGGATCGCGACGTCAGCCTTCGCTTCCTTGCGCAGGGCCGCAATATCGCTACGCGGCTGAGGCATCTCCTGTGCAAACGCCGGCGCAGTCAGAAAAACCATCAGCGCCAGGAGGGCGGCTGCGCGCCTCACTGTTTTATCAACCAGTTGTAGGGCCGCACGCTTGTGCTCTGCCACAGGCCGGCAAGCGCATAGGGGTCCTGCGCAAACAGCGCCTTCGCATCAACCAGCGTATCCGCCTCGACCACCAGCATTGACCCGACCGGCGTCGCGCCGTCATCCGACAGCATCGGCCCGCCAATCTTCACGCGTGGGTTCAGCGCTGCGATCCACGCGAGATGCGCTTCGCGCGTCGCCTTGCGCACCTCAAGCGCGCCGGCCTTGTCGAGGCCCTGGAATACGAACAGCGCCATCAGATCTCTTCCTTCATTGGACGATTCAGGAGGCGATCCACCGCCTCGCGTGCGTCGATGCGTCCTTCGATCATGGCGAGCACAACCTCGCAAATCGGAAGATCGACGTTCAGCTTGCGCCCCAGCTCCACAACCGCCGGTGCGGTCTCCGCGCCTTCGGTCACGGCCTTGCGCGCGCCAAGAATTTCAGCTGCGGATTTCCCGCGTCCCAGCTCCATCCCGAAACTCATGTTTCGGGATTGCGGCGATGAGCACGTCAGCACAAGGTCTCCGAGACCGCACAGACCCGCCAGCGTCTCCGCACGTCCGCCCATCGCAACGCCCAGTCGCGTCATCTCTGCAAATCCGCGCGCAATCAGAGCTGCGTGCGCCGAGCGTCCGAGCCCCAGGCCTTCACAGACGCCGCATGCAATCGCGAGCACGTTCTTGATCGCCCCGCCGGCTTCGGCCCCGACGAGGTCGTCGCTCCAGTAGGTCCGGAAATGCGGCCGCCCGATCGAGCGCATCCACGTCTCGCCCACCGCACGGTCAGGGCAGGCGAGCGTCACAGCCGTCGGCAGACCCTTGGCGACATCGCTCGCAAACGAAGGCCCCGAGAGAACGGCAGGCGAGGCGTGCGGCGCTTCTTCCGCAAGCACGTCGGTCATCATCTTCAGTGTGCCGCGCTCGATGCCCTTGGAGCACAGCGCGACAGGCGTGCCGCGCTTTAGCTGCGGCGCCAGCCCCCGCAGCGTCGCGCGCATGTGCTGGGCCGGGGCCACGAGCAGGACCGCATCACACGTCGCAAGCTCCGCCGTATCGGTGGAGGCCGGCATTGGCGGGACGTTTGCGCCGGGCAGGAAAGTCGGGTTGCCGCCGCCGGCCGACAGCGACGCGGCGATGTCTGGTTCACGCGCCCAGATGTGGACCTCGCGTCCTGCCGCAAGGGCGCACACCGCCAGCGCCGTACCCCACGCCCCGGCGCCCGCGACGCCGACGCGATGGAAAACGGACCCAGCCTGGGTTGTGTCGGCTGAAGATTTCATTGAGCGTTCAGCGTTCCCAGTGTACTGTCGCGACATGAGTTCTCCCCAGTCGACCGACAAGGCCGCCGAGAAGGCCGATCCCCGCGCCACCATCCTGCGCGCTGCGGCCGACCGTATCCTCCACTACGGATACAACAAGACCACGATGTCGGAGATCGCGGCTGATTGCGGCATGTCGGCAGGCAATATCTATCGGTTCTATCCGTCAAAGGCCGACATCGCCGAGGCCATGACGCGTGAGTATACGTCGCACACGCACGCCGTATTCAATGATATCATCCGTGATGCGGGACGATCGCCATCCCGAAAATTAAGAGATTTTTTCGCGTTCCGGCTCGAGCGCACCTTCCGCACGTTCGAACAGAACCCCAAGCTGATGGAGCTTGCCGAGATCATGGCGCGTGAGCGCCCTGACTATCTCGCCGAAGAGCGCGCCCAGGAGCGGATCCTGATCGAGAAAATTCTAGATGAAGGCCGCACCACGGGTGACTTCGCGCTGCCAGCGGCCCTCACAATCACAGCCGACCTGGTCCAGTGCGCCATGATGAAGTTCCGCATTCCACAGCTGTGGACAACCGAGCAGCTCGACGCCCTGATTCCGGAGATGGAAGGCGTGCTGAGCCTCGTCTTTACAGGCCTTTCTGCCCGCCGCTAACGCCGGGCAATCGCCTTTCGGTCCCATCAAGCCGGCTTCACGTGTGGTTTCCTTAGCGGCCGCAGCGTAATCGCGGGTTCGTGATCGCAGTTGCAGCAAAAATACTGAACGTTATCGATTTGGTTCATTGCATTTGGATCAGAGCTGCGCTAAGTAGTGTGCATGGACGGGGCACAAGACCTCGGACGCCAAAACCTCCTCCCAGGGGCCGCTAGAGACCCCGGAAAACAAAAAGGGACTGCATATGACCTTCCTCCCCAAATTCCGCACTCAGGAACTTATCGGCCTGCTCGCCGCAATTCCGGCCGCCGCCCTCGGTTCCGCCTTCTTCCTTTACCTTCTGGACGTCGCACATCGCCTGACGGCCTAAGGTTTCCCCGGGACGGCTTCCCCCGTCCCGGCCAAGTTTTGCGCAGAACGATCTCTCTCCTCCCCAATCGTTCTAGACGCTGCCTCGCGCCGGTCTCCCCAAGAGGCCGGCGCATTTCTTTTGCGGTTTACCGAACCGGCGGGCGCGGCAAATACTGATGAGAAGCACTTGCATTCGCATTTCGCTCGACACCGCTTCCCAATTCTGCAAATCATTCGCAATAACTCCGGTCATGCCCCTACGG
Organism: Hyphomonadaceae bacterium; assembly: GCA_947478925.1. GTDB lineage: Bacteria > Pseudomonadota > Alphaproteobacteria > Caulobacterales > Hyphomonadaceae > UBA7672. The sequence continues at coordinate 11,651 of CANJXY010000103.1, forward strand.
CAAGTTGCCATGGGGACAGCTTGACCCTTGGCGTCGTCCTCGCCTCGCCGAGGGCTTCGCTTACACGCGTGGGCCGGACCGCCATGCGGATCCGGTCCTTTTTGTAGAAGCTGCAGAAGATCGCCCATGGACACCCAGACCAATGCCACCCCGCCCGGCGCCGCGGAGCCGGCGCGCAAGCGTCCGCCCGGCACGCTGTTATTCCTGCCGCGCTTCGCCAACCGC
>CANJXY010000104.1 GCA_947478925.1 Hyphomonadaceae bacterium
ACGACACACTCAACATCTCGGGCCTTACCTCCTCCCACCGTGTCGTGTTCGACTCAAACGGCGGCGCTGACACGCTTGTCGGGACGGCGCGTCCGCAGGACATCATCACCGGTGTCCCGGGCGTTGTTCCCACGGCTATTCCGAGCCTTGCTGCCGGCGGGATCTCAAGCCTCTCGGCCAGCAGCATCCCAACCTTCAGCGCCAGCGATCTGCATCTCAACGCGGGCGCAGGTGTGGAGAGCGACTTCCAGCTGATGGAACTCCTGAACCACACCGGCGTGCTGACGGCCAGCGACCTGGGCGATCACTTCACGGCTCTGCAATCGGGTCACGAGATGATCGGCATCGACATGGCAGCCCACACCGATCTGTTCCTGAGCACGCACGACCTACTCTCAGGCATGGACAAAACCGGCGATCATCAGGTCTCAACCGACTACTCGCTGCTCCAACTCTAGGGTTTTGTTGTCCAACGACAACTGAAACCGGTGTCGGGCTCCATCGCAGGGTGGAGCCCGCATGCGTTCAAGCCGGAACCGGTCTTCGGGGGTCGGAGCGCTCTTCGCGCCTCGCGGCGATCGCCTTGCACTGTCAGGCTTCGCCGTGCTTGGTCGTGGTGGTTATGCCAAGCGATTTGAGGAAGTCAGTCGGCAGTACGCCACCAGCGCAAACGATGATCGAATCGTTAGGCAGATCGATTGCGCCGGCGGTTGTCGCCAGCTTCACCGACAATTTGTCGATCTGCAGAATCTGGGATGAAAGCCGGACGGTTATGCGGCCAGATGCAACGGCAGCCTCTACACGTTGTCTGTTCCTGCGCTTGGCGCGCTGGAAGCTGTCGCCGCGGTAGGACAGATCTACGATCGCATTTGTCTCATCGGAGATCGTGGCGGCGGCCTCGAGGGCGCTGTCGCCTCCGCCAACTACGAGTACGCGCTTGCCGGAAAACTGTTCTGGATCGGTGAGGCGGTAGACAACTTTTGATTGGTCCTCGCCAGGCACACCGAGTTTGCGAGGCGTGCCGCGGCGACCGATGGCTAACAGCACCGCTCGCGTGCGATAAGCGCCGCATGAAGTCTGTGCAACGAAGCCTTCTCCGTCGCGTTCAAGGCCCAGGAGTTGCTCTTCGTAATTCAACTCGATGGCAGCCCGTTCCTTGGCGTCCTTCCAGAAGGCGAGCAGCGTCTCCTTCGAAACTTCACGGAACCGCATCTGGCCGACGATGGGCAGCCGCGCTGGCGCAGTCATGACCAGCTTGCCACGCGGAAAGTGGGCGACCGTGCCGCCGAATGTCTCCTGTTCGATTGTCCGGAAGCGTAGCCCCGCCTCCTTGGCCGCGAGACTAGCCGCGAAGCCTGCGGGGCCTGCGCCGACGATCAGCACGTCAAGGCGATCGTTGCGGCGTATGCCGGGAAGGCGCGCGATGGCGTCAATCGCCTGCACGCCCTGCATGATCGCGTTCCGGATCAGACCCATGCCGCCAAGCTCGCCAGCGATAAACAGGCCAGGCACGTTGGTTTCGAACTGCGGCGAGACGATGGGAAGCTCCACGCCGCGGCGCTCGGTTCCAAACACCAGAGTTATAGCATGTGTCGGGCAGGCGGCCTCACAGGCGCCATGACCTATACAGGCGGTCGGATCAACCAGTTGCGCCTTGCCATCCACGATCCCGATCACAGTTTTTTCCGGGCAAGCGGTCACGCACGCAGCAGATCCACAGCATAGCGAGAGATCGATATGTGGATGCAGAGAGCTTGGTTCGATGAGACCTGCGTCCTGAGAGTCCTTCCAGACGGCGGTCGCCCGCTTCGCAGCTTTGCGACGCGCCGTTGCGAACAACATCAGACCACCGAAGAACGGTACGATGTAGACGAGCGCCGCGACGAGTGTGTCCAGCATCTGCGACGTCGGCCTCTAGCTCGGCGGAAGGTTGAGAGGCTCGCTCATTGCTTCCTGCAGCGCTTTGACATCGGCTGCATTGGCAGAAAAATGAGTACGCGCATTGGCGAGCGCCTCTTCCGCCAGGTCTGCCTGGCCGAGCACACGGCGCGCCCGGATCAATCGTTTCCAACCATCAAGATCGTTGGGGTTTGCCTTAAGGCGGCTATCAAGGCGCGCGACCATTCCATCCACCATTGCCTGCCGCGCCTCGGGCGCCATCGCCTGCGCTTCGGAGACTTGCGCGGCAGATGGCCCTGCGGGCCCATCCGCCGTTGCTTCATTGGCTGAGCGAGGCGGCGGAAGGCGCGAAGCGATATCGATGCTCGCCGACTGCGATAGCTCGACAGCGCGGCCACGAACCTCATCATACCAGGGCGCGTTCGGCTCAGCGGATTTCAACATGGCCAGCCAGTCGTTGAGCGCATCCTGCGGTTTGCCCTCCTGGTCCTTCTTCAAGCCGAGCAGAAAGCGGGCGCGCGCATCGTTGGGATCGGCCTTAATGGCCGCCTGCAAAGCCTGCGTAGCTTCGGGTGTAACCATGCCTCCAGCGGCGCGTGAGAGAGACTCGCCATACGCGGATAGCGTTTCGGCGTCACCAGGCGCAAGCTTTGCCGCCCGCGCGTAGGCGGCCGCAGCGCCGGAGAAGTCGTCCGTGCGGAACTTCGACCAGCCAAGCATGCGCCAGCCCTCGATGTCGTTTGGTTCTGAAGTCAGCCGTGCCTCAAGGCTGCCGATCATCTGATCAACAGGCGCCACGCCTTTCAGGGGCGATTGACCGTTACCTGACGCGTCGATCGGTGTTCCTGCTGCCATACTTTGTGATGCGCTGAAGCTCTGAGAAGAGGAGGCGATCCCAGGTGCGCCGACTGTGGAATAGATCATCGCGGATCCAATCGCGACTGAGGTCGCGATCGCGATGAATGTGGTTCGGTCCGTAAGTGTCATGCTGGAATCCTTGGCGGTGTTTGTCGCCCCGGCGGTCGCGATAAGGCGGCGTTGCACTTCAATGCGGGCCATGCGGGCATCATCCTTGGAGATCAGTCCGGCGGCCTCTTCACGCTCCAGCTCCGTGAGTTGTGAGCGGTAGATATCGGCGCTGGCGCCATCGGCGGCCGTCGAGCGGCGATAAAATGGCCAACTTGCGAGAGCTACAGCGCCAGCCATAAGCACGGTGATTGCAAGCCAGAGCATTACGGCCTGCCTCCCTTGCCGAGGGTTTTTGAGAGTTCTGTGGCTTCATCAGCAGAGAGAGGGGTGGGCTCGAGGTTCCGTCTGGCGGCGGGCCCGAGATAGGCGAACCATCCCCATGCACCGCCAAGCAGCAGCGCGACTGGGGCCAGCCAAAGCAGGAGCGTGTCAGTCTGGAAAGGCGGCTGCATCAGAACGAAGTTGCCGTAACGGTCGGTCATGTAGGCAATCACCTGGTCTCGCGTCTGGCCCGCAGCAAGACGCTCCCGCACCAGGTTGCGCATATCGGCCGCAAGTGGTGCGTTCGATTCCTCGATCGACTGGTTCTGGCAAACAACGCAGCGCAGGGATTTTCCAACATCCCGAGCGACCGCTTCTACCTGAGGGTCGAACGGGCGGGGTGGGGTCTGGGCAAGCGCAGCCGGGGCGAATGCGAGCGCTAATATGACGAAAAGATATCTCATGCTGGCTCGCTCTCCAGCTTCTGGATCAGGGGAAGTATCGTGTCGATCCATACTTCGGGCGTGATCGGACCGACCTGTTTGAACCGGATGCGGCCGTCACGGTCGATGACGAACGTTTCTGGAGCGCCCGTCACGCCGAGATTGATGGCAAGGCGGCTGTCGGAATCGACACCTGTCTTCAGATAAGGGTTGCCATACCGAGTGAGCCAGGCTGCGCCGTCGCTCGGTGGATCGCGCCAGTCCACGCCATATAGTGCGACACGGCCAGACTTTCCGATTTCCGTCAGCTGCGGATGCTCGAGGACACAGCTGCTGCACCATGAACCGAACACGTTCACCAGTGATACCTTCCCCTTCAGGTCTTCATTCGTCAGAGGATCACTTTCCGGCGTGAGGCGCGTCAGCGCGAACTCCGGCATCGGCCGATCGATCATCGTCGAGGGGATTGCTTTGGGATCGTGCGTAAGGCCGAAGGCAAAGAAACCACCCACGACGAGCAGCAAGGCGACAGGAACAAGCGCGGCCCATGCCGGCAGCGCCGCTCGGGTGGGCTGTGGTTCTTCCGTGGAGGGTATGACGGACATCGCGTCAGGCTCCAGCTGGGACTGCGACGGCCACGCCGACACGATGAGGCGCCCCGATGCGGAATCGGCGATCGGACAGGGAGATGAAGCCGCCCGCCGCCATGATCAGGGCGCCGCCCCAGATCCACATGGCAAGCGGGTGGTTGGTGATGCGTACGGCGAAGGCGCCTGAACCATCGTCCTCGCCAGTCGCCAGGTGGAGGTTCACAAGCAGGCCGCCGCGTATGCCCGCCTCGGTCGTTACTGTGTCGCGCTCCGGATAGTATCGGCGCTCAGTGGCCAGTTCGCCGTCGGCTGCACCCTTGCGGAGCACGCTGAAGGTCAGGCGCTGGGCGTCGTAGTTTGGCCCCTTCACCAACTGCACCTGCTCCAGCCTGAATGACTGGTCGCCCAGCGTGGCGATGTCTCCCTTGCGCATCGATGCAAAGGATTCCGTCTGCCACACCGACATGGCCGTTATACCAAAGACGGTAATCGCGAAGCCCAGGTGCGCTGCAACGAAGCCCCATGTGGAACGCGGAAAGGCGCGAGCGAGGAACAGTGATTGTTGCGGCGTCACCTGTCCCGCCTTTAAGCGCACCTGCATCCAGCGGATCATGCTGGCGACCAGGAAGACGCCAAAGCCAATGCCAAGTCCGCCGGGCAGGCTGTGGCCAAGTATGCCGGCGATGAGCCCGACGCTCGCTCCTGTGAGGAACGGCAACTTCAGCGACTGGCCCGCCGGCTTCACTGAGTCGCTACGCCAGCGCATCAGGGGGCCGAAGGCCATCACCAACATCACACACAGCATGATCGGACCGAATGTAACGTTGAAGTAAGGCGGACCGACCGAAATCTTGTCGCCAGTCAGCGCATCGATCACCAGCGGATAGAAAGTGCCGAGGAAGACGATGGCGGTGGCGATCAACAGCAGGAAGTTGTTGGCGAGAATAGCGCCTTCTCTGCTGGCCGGCGCAAAACTAGGCGGCTGTTGAAGCTGGCGCGCCCTGAAGGCATAGAGCGTGAGTGCGCCGCCGGACGCGCCGAGAACCATTGCGAGAATGAAGATGCCGCGGGCTGGATCAACCGCGAAGGCATGTACGCTGGTGAGCACGCCCGAGCGGACGAGGAAAGTGCCAATCAGGCTGAGCGTGAAAGTCAGGATCGAAAGTAGAAGCGTCCAGTTCACGAGCGCATGGCGTCGTTCGACAACCAGCGTGCAGTGAAGCAGCGCTGTCCCGATAAGCCACGGCATGAATGACGCGTTTTCGACCGGATCCCAGAACCACCAGCCGCCCCATCCAAGTTCATAGTAGGCCCACATACTGCCAAGCGCGATCCCGATGGTCAGGAAGCACCATGCTGTAAGCACCCATGGCCGAACCCATCGAGCCCAGGCCGCGTCGACCTTTCCCTCGATCAGCGCCGCGACCGAGAATGAGAATGCGATCGAGAAGCCGACATAGCCGAGGTACAGCATCGGCGGATGCGCAGCGAGCCCGGGGTCCTGCAGCAGGGGATTGAAGCCGCCTCCTTCCAGTGGAGCGGGACTGAGGCGTGCAAATGGGTTCGAGGTGAATATTATGAATGCGAGGAAAGCTGCACCGATCAGCCCTTGCACTCCCAGTGCCCGTGCTCGCAGCGTCGCCGGAAGGTTGTTGCCGAAGAAGGCGACGGCTGCTCCATAACCGGCCAGCACCAGCGCCCATAGGAGCATCGAGCCCTCGTGCTGTCCCCAGGCGGCCGCGATTTTGTAGACCATCGGCATCAGCGTGTAGGAATTGCTCGCAACAACGCGCAGCGAGAAATCGGACGTCACGAAGCCCCAGATCAGGCAAGCGAAGGCGAAGGCGATCAGGACCAGTTGGGTGATCGCTGCTGAAGCGCCCACGTTCATGAGACGCACGCGGCCCGTAGCTGCCCCCCACAATGGGGCCGCGGTCTGAACCAAGGACGTCATCAGGGCGAGGGTGAGGGCGAAGAGTCCGAGTTCGCTGATCAAGGGCGATCCAGAATAGTTGCGACGACAACAATCGTGCCAGTCGTCGCCATGCGCCCCACGCAAGAGAGTGGTGCACTCATTTCAATGAAAACTCCACCTCTTAAAGTTATGTTTTATTTCATCCTGCGGAGGCTTCTCATCACTGTACATGCGTGCCAGAAATATGTTGCGTGGGGTGCGCGATTATCAAAGCGCGGAGTCTAGCTTGAACGCTCCTCACGGTTCGCAGCGCGGCGCCGTCCCGCCGCCTCGACGCGATTTCACCGAACAGGCCGAGCTTCAACTTGTGACACCGCATCCTGCAGCGGCGCGCGCGCACGCGTCTTCCACGTTGGCGCCGCAGGTACACGCCAAGCGCGGTTCGGCCTTTGAAGTCTATGCATTTCCGGTGTTCCTGCTGATGATTGTCGGCGTGCTCGCCGCTGGTTGGGTGTTCAAGGACCGCTTGGGCATCGAAGCGGAAGAGGGCGTTGGATACTGGCTTGGAATAGCCGGCATTGGCTGTGTAGGCGTTCTTCTGATCTATCCCTTGCGGAAGCGAATTCCGGGTCTCTCCTTCCTGGGTAGCGTCCCCGACTGGTTTCATTTTCATATGTCGCTGGGTTTGCTGGCGCCGACGCTGATCCTTTTTCATGCTGGGTTCAGAACCGGTTCAGTTAACGCCGCTATCGCGCTTGTCTCCATGCTGGTCGTGGCTGGCAGCGGCCTCCTCGGGCGCATGCTTTATGTGAGGATTCACCGCGACCTTGCCGGCAAGCGTGCCGAAGTGCGCGCGATGGCGGAGGATGCGGGCCTGTTGCGGAAGACCTTGATCGGTGATTTCGCAGACGTCGCAGATATCGCTGACCAACTGGAGGCAACGCTGCACAAGCCGCGCTCAAACGTACTCAGCGCGTTTGGTTATGCGGTTGCGAGCTCAGCCAGGATTGCGATCGCGCGGCGGCGGATGCTTGCGGCTTTGAAGCGCGGTGCGGGGCGTGTGTCGAGCGTCAAGCCGGGCGGGCGCGCAGCAGTGAAGCGGTTGCGACGGGATGGCGCCACGCTCGTTCGCGCTTATTGCCGTCAGCTGAAGCATGCCGCCTATCTGGCGTTCTTCGAGCGGCTCTTCGCCTTGTGGCATATCGTGCACATGCCCCTGTTCATGTTGATGGTCGTGGCCGCGGGGATCCACATCGTCGCAGTACATCTCTACTAGACGCTCGCATGGGCCCTTTTCGTGCCTGGCTGGTCATCCTGGTGATACTCGCTGCTGCGATCACGTCCAGCGACGGGGCCAGCGCCCAAAATCCTCTGGAACGGCTCGTGTCGCCAGGTGAGCTCTCGCGTGCGCACGAGAAGTTCGATGCGACTTGCAACTCTTGCCACGAGTCATTCAACAAGGGCGCACAGAAGGCCAGGTGTCTTGCGTGTCACAAGGATATCAACTGGGACGTCCTGAATCGGCGCGGATTTCACGGCCGCTCCCCGCAGGTCGGCAGCGTCGAGTGCAAGACGTGCCATGTTGAGCATGAGGGCAGGAATGCGAAGATCGTCGTGCTCGATGAAAAGACGTTTGACCACCGCCTCACTGACATGCCTTTGCTGGGTGGGCATGCGCGCGTGCAGTGCGCAGAATGCCATAAAAACGGCATTAAACATGCCAAAGCGCCGACAGATTGCGTCGCGTGCCACAAGGCAGACGAGCCACATCAAGGTCGGCTGGGAACGGCATGCGCAACCTGCCACGTGGTCTCTTCGTGGAAGGCGGTATCGTTCAACCATAACAAGACCACGTTTCCGCTAAAGGGCGCGCATGCGAGCGCGCAGTGCGCTGCATGCCACGTGAATCAGACATGGAAAGGCGTCCAGACCGCCTGCGTTTCGTGTCACGCGAAAGACGATGCGCACGCCGGAAAACTCGGTCGGGATTGTGCATCCTGCCACGTCGAGATCGGATGGAAGGTGAAGAGCTTCGACCATTCCAAGACGGGTTTTGCGCTCATCGGGAAGCACGTCGCAGCGAAATGCGAAGCCTGTCACGTAAAGAATGTCAGCGATCCGTTGCCCAAGACCTGCAACGGATGCCACGCAAAAGATGACGTTCACAAGGGTCGCAACGGCTTGGCGTGCTCCGACTGCCACACGGCGCGCGATTGGCGGTCAGTGACGTTTGATCACGCCAAGACGGATTTTCCACTGTTGGGCAGGCATGCCTCGGTGAAGTGTGAGAGCTGCCATACGCGCCCCGTGAAGGAGTGGAAGCCGCCGACCGGCTGCATCTCATGCCACCAGAAGGACGATGCTCATAAGGGACTGCTCGGCTCGGTGTGCAAGGAGTGTCACACTGAGACTGGCTGGACAAAGGTTCGCTTTCAACACGAGCGGGATGCGGGCTTTGCGTTGATTGGAAAGCATGCCGCAGTGACATGTGTGGCATGTCATAAGCAGCCGACCCATGTGAAGTCGCCGCCGACCAGCTGCATCGGCTGTCACCGTGACGATGATCCGCATAAGCGCCAGTTGGGCGATGGGTGCGGGCAATGCCACGGCGAGACGACCTGGAAAACTGATGTTCGCTTCGATCACGGCCAGACCGAGTTTCCACTGCTTGGAAAGCATTCAGGTGCGAAATGTCAGGACTGCCACAAGAGCGCGGCCTTTCTGGATGCGAAGCCCCTGTGCGTCTCATGCCACACAAATGACGACGTACACGGGGGGCGGCTCGGCCCCAATTGCGCGACCTGCCACAATCCGGTGGCGTGGACGCGCTGGACATTCGATCACAGCAAGCAGACGACCTTCCCACTGACAGGAAAGCATCGCGTTGTTGCCTGCCAGAGCTGCCATCGCGCGCCAGTCAGCGGTCGCATCGAATTGTCGACGCGATGCGTGACGTGTCACGCTGCGGACGACAAGCATCGGGGGTCATTTGGATCCAGCTGTGAACGATGCCATTCGACCGAAGACTTCTCGGCCATCAACATGAAGCCCTGAGGACGCGCCGAGCATGTCTGTCCGTCGATGCGTACCAAGGTATCCGTACGATCATACCTCGAAGCAATAATAGCTGAACTCAAACTGAGTTGAAGCTTACAATAAACTGAGTTCGTTTCGAAGGTTGAATTATACGCAAGATCGTAGCCGTGCATTAAATTTTGGTACCTGCATTGTACTTGTGGCGAGCGAGGGGAATAGCTGTCTGCTAATGGAAGCTTGGGTGCTGTGGCGTATCTCTGGAAAGGACTGATGTCCCACTGCCGCGTCGCCAATCCGATCCCTGCCTGGCTAAGCGCGAAGGTTTTCGCGATCGTGGCAGTTCTGTTCATGGCGGCTGGCGCGTTCAGCACTCCGGCTCTCGCTCAGCAGGACAGGGTGATTGTCGGGTTTGATCACCTGTCGACCGGTTTTCCACTCGACGGCGCCCACAAGTCTCTGACCTGTGAGAACTGCCATTCGAACGGAAATTTTGGTGGATTGCCCACGCGCTGTCGCGATTGCCATAACGGAGGCGTCGCACCGGCCCAACCAATGCGGCACGTGCCGACCACAGCGGATTGCGATTCCTGTCACGTCACTGCGAGCTGGACGCGCGTACGCTATGACCACGCCGCAGTCTCGGGGCCATGCACGACATGCCACAATAACTCGCTGGCGCAGGGAAAGCCGGCACGACACATCCAGACGACCGCCGCTTGCGAAACCTGTCATACGACGGCGTTGTGGACGTCAGTGCGGTTCAACCACGCAGCAGTCATGGGGGCGTGCGCCAGCTGTCACAACGGCTCGCAAGCAACCGGCAAGCCCACGAACCATATCGCTACGACGGCGGGATGCGACAGCTGCCACAACACGTCTGGCTGGACAAATGTGCGGTTCAACCACATTGGCGTCACCGGCGGCTGCGCGACGTGTCACAACGGAACCAGCGCGACGGGCAAGCCGTCAAACCACATCCAGACGACCGCATCGTGCGAGAGTTGTCACAGCACAACGACGTGGACAAACGTACGATTTGATCATGCCGGCGTGACGGGCTCGTGCGCTACATGCCACAACGGATCGCAGGCGACGGGTAAGCCCGCCACGCACATCCCTACGACAGCAGGGTGCGAAACATGTCACAGCACGACGACCTGGACGAATGCCCGGTTTGATCACGCGGGCGTCACGGCGGCATGCGCCAGCTGTCACAATGGCTCTTCTGCAACTGGTAAACCCGCGAACCATATTGCTACCGCGGCCGGGTGCGACAGCTGCCACAACACATCGACATGGACGAGTGTGCGGTTTGACCACGCAAGCGTCACGGGCTCGTGCGCAACCTGCCACAACGGCTCGCAGGCGACGGGCAAGCCGGCGAACCACATTGCGACAACTGCGGGCTGCGACAGTTGCCACGCCACGTCCACATGGACCAGCGTACAGTTCGACCATTCGGCCGTCAGCGGGTCTTGTGCAACCTGTCACAACGGATCGCAGGCGACTGGCAAACCGCCGACCCACATCGCCTCGACCGGCACGTGCGACGACTGCCATGTAACGACAAGCTGGACTAATGTGCGGGTCGACCACAATGCCGTAACCGGCACGTGCACGTCTTGTCACAATGGGACCGCCGCAACCGGGAAGCCGCCGACCCACATTGCAACTTCCGCACAGTGCAGCGATTGCCACTCCACTCTGGCGTGGATCCCCGCCTCGTTCGACCACGCTTCCGCGACAGGCTCCTGCGCCAGCTGCCACAACGGCGTGAGCGCTACGGGCAAGCCAGCCTCGCATTTCCAGACAAGCCTGGGATGTGAGGAGTGTCACAACAGCAATAGCTGGACGACGATCCGCTTCGTTCACTCAAGCGCCGGTTACCCGGGTCAGCACCGCTCCGCACTTGGTTGCACCGACTGTCATCGCACAAACGCGCAGCAGTTACCTTGGCCAAATGCCGCCTATCAGCCGGATTGCGCGGCCTGCCATGCCAACGACTACCGCGCCGGTTCGCACCGCAAGACCCAGAATCCAAGCACGCAATACACGGTGTCAGAGCTGCGTGACTGTACCGGGGCGTGCCATGTCTACACCGACGGCACGATGACAACGATTGCGACCAGGAGAAACTCGCACCATCGCGTCAGCGACGGCGGGTTCGACTAGGACGATTGCGAAACTTCAGGCGGGGGCCAGGACGGATGCGGTGCAGACACCAGAGAATTGTGTCGCCGCGGGAGTATGTGCATGACGTCGAAGGATCCGAAGCGGCAGGGGCATCGTAGCGGGGCAGGCGGAGCTGCGCAGAACACGAGGCCGCGGTCTCAATCCCTGCTTCTGCGTTCAGCATTCGCGGGTAGTCTTGCGTCCACGCTTGTTGGCACATTGTCACCTGCCGCGTACGCCCAGACAGTAAGCGATCGTTTCCTGTCCCGCGTATCCGCGCAGGAGAATGGCGCATGTGCGACGGTAAGCATCGATTTCAACGTACCCGTGCGCTACACGTCCCACTTTCCGGAACGCAGCGGACGCGAGCTGCGCATCGGCGTGCAGCCGCTGAATTTCAATCGCGGATCGCTGTCGACAGCCCTGGCCACCGAGAGCTTGCGCCCCCCGGTGAGTGCTGTCGCCGGCATCCAGCGTATCCAGTACGATGTATCCGATCCTGCCGGTCCAACTTTGGTTATCCAGTTCGACCACGATGCGAGCTGGGAG
>CANJXY010000105.1 GCA_947478925.1 Hyphomonadaceae bacterium
AAGGTTTTGATCCTGCGTCCGTCAAGCACACGCTGAACAAATGGATCGTCTCTGAAGCGGTGCGCGCGACCAAGGCCGTTGAGCAGGGCATCGCCGACTATCGCTTCAACGATGCGGCCGGCGCGATCTATGGCTTCACGTGGAACGTGTTCTGCGACTGGTATATCGAGCTGACCAAGCCGATCTTCATGGGCGCGGACGAGGCGACGAAGGCCGAGACGCGCGCCACGGCGGCCTGGGCGCTCGACCAAATCGTGCACCTGCTGCACCCGTTCATGCCTTATGTGACCGAGGAGCTGTTCCAGGAATTCGGCAAGGCGATTGGCCGTGAAGGCCTGCTGATCTCGCGGAGCTGGCCGACGCTGGACGAGACGCTGATCGATACGGCGGCGAACGCCGAAGTGGACTGGGTCATCCGGCTTGTCACGGCCATCCGCGCCACGCGTCAGGATCTCAACGTTCCGCTCTCTGCGAAGGTGCCGGTTACGTTGATCGGGGCGTCACCGGAGACGCAGAAACGCCTGGCCACCTATCAATCGCTTACCGAGCGGCGCGAACGTCTCGAGTTCCAACCGTTTTCGGATACGCCGCCAAAGGGCGCCGTCCGCATCGTGCTCGACGAGGCGACGGTGTGCCTCGACGTTGCAGCTCTCATCGACCTCAAGGTCGAGATAGCGCGCCTCGAAAAGGAAGTCGCCAAGCACAAGGCTGATATCGCCGGCATCGAGAAGAAGTTGTCGAACGAACAGTTCGTCGCGAAGGCGCCGCCCGAAGTGATCGAGGAACAGCATACACGGCGTGCAGCGGCGGAGGCGGGCATCCTGAAGCTCGGCGATGCGCTGGCGCAGCTGAAAGCGGCGGGGTAGTCGAGCCGACGGACGGGGGGCATGGAAGGTTACGTTTTTCTGCTCAGTCACTACTGGCGGCAACTGGCCGGATGCGTCCTCACCTTGGCCGGCTGCTGGATGCTGCTGGCGGGTCCGGGCCAAGACTCGACCGTGCACACGTTCGGCCTGATGCTTTTTGCGATCGGATGGATGTGCTCCGTCTTCGGCTTTTTCACGTGGCCCTCGCCCTGTCCCGGCGATTTGAAGCGATCGGTGCGCGTCAATTGGCCGGGTCTTTTTATGGTTGTGATCGCCGCTGTGCTGCCTGTCGCAAGCGATGCAAATCACCGGGAATGGAGTCAGCAACATGCCGAAGCCATCGGTGTGATTGGCATTCTCGCTTTCGCAACGGCGGCGAGGGGGATCTCCGACATGCGAAACGGTCAGTGACGAATTCTCTTGCGCGGCCTGTCGGGGCCGGCCTGACCCGTTCCTCATGAGGGTATAAAAGGCGGATCAACGCGAAGCAGATCGTCACCAGCCTCAGCTTTCAGGGGCAATGCCGCGAGGCCTTCGCGTTCTACGCCCGCGTCCTCGGCGGCAAGATCACGGCCGCAATGCCCTATGGCGATGGCCCGCCCGGCATGGCGCCGGACGCCAAGTACAAGGCCTGGTTTATGCATTGCTGGCGCGACGTGGACGATCAGGCGATCATGGGGGCTGACTCGGCATTCCGTGGATGATCAGCACGTGCTCCTCGGCCGACTGGGAGCCGAAACAGCCCGGCGCCTGATCGGTTCCGGCTAGGAGACACTGCCGATCCATTCTAGCATGGCCTCTTTAGTGGAGGCCATGCGAATGCGGCGTGCAATCCTGCTCCTGGCAATGGTAGCGGTCTCCGCGTGCGCGAGCGTGGAGAAGCCAATGCAGAAGCCTGAGTGGACGCTGCTGATACATGGTGGCGCCGGCGTGATGCGGCGCGATGAGATGACACCGGAGATGGATGAGGCCTATCGCGCGGGGCTCAACGATGCGCTCGAGGCGGGCTCAAAAGTGCTGGCCGGCGGCGGGCAGGCGCTCGATGCGGTCGAGGCAGCAGTGCGCGTGCTTGAGGACAATCCGAACTTCAACGCGGGCAAGGGCGCTGTGCTGACACGTGAAGGTTTGGCGGAGCTCGACGCGTCGATCATGGATGGTCGCGACAGGCGCGCGGGTGCTGTTGCTCAGGTTAGGACCGTGAAAAATCCAATCCGTGCGGCGCGCCATGTGATGGAGCATTCCGGCCGCGTGATGTTTGCGGGGCCTGACGTGGACGACATGGCGGCGAAGGCGGGGCTCGACATTGTGCCGCCCGAATACTTCATCACGCCGCGCAGGCTCGAAGCACTGAAGCGCGCGATGGCGGGCAACTTCCTGCCGATGGACCGCTTTGGAACCGTCGGCGCCGTGGCGATGGACCGTCAGGGCAATCTTGCGGCGGCGACATCGACCGGCGGTATGAATGCCAAGCCGCCGGGCCGGGTTGGCGACAGTCCCATCATCGGCGCGGGCACCTATGCCGAGAACAAGTCGTGCGCCGTGTCGGCGACAGGCGACGGCGAGTTTTTCATCCGGGCGAGCGTGGCTCGCATGATCTGCGCACGTATCGAGATGCAGGGCCTTTCAGCAGCGAAGGCCGCGCAGGCGACCCTGGACGAAGTGAGGACGCTCGGCGGCACAGGCGGCGTCATCGTGCTCAGTCATGACGGCAGCGTTGCGCTGAGCATGAATACCGAAGGCATGTTCCGCGGTCGCACCGATGCGACCGGACGCAAGGAAGTGGGTATCTACGCCGACGAGTAGGGGGGCGCATGTTTAGTCATGTCACGCTGGGATCCAACGATATTGCCCGGGCGCGGGCGTTCTATGACCCGGTCATGAAACTGCTGGGTCATCCGATGCTGATGCAATCTGAGCAGGCGCTGGGTTACGGATTTCCCGCCGGTGAAAAGCTCTTCATCCTGAGGCCATTCGACGGCAAGGCGGCGAGCGTTGGCAATGGCGTCCATGCCGCGTTCCGTGTCGACGATCGTGTGACGGTAGATGCGTTCCATGCAACGGCGCTGGCCAATGGCGGAACCGATGAGGGCGCGCCTGGTCTGCGGACGTATTACCATCCAAACTACTACGGTGCGTATGTGCGCGACCCCGATGGAAACAAGCTTCAGGCGGTTTGTCATCGTGCGGCGGGTTGATCGCGGGACATCTTGGCTCATGTCCTCCTTGTGAGCGCGTGCTCGCAGGTCCATGTCTATTGACCAGGAACGGAGACACGCCATGCAGAAACGTAAACTGGGAACATCGGGCCTCCAGATTGCGCCGTTGGTGTTGGGCGGCAACGTGTTCGGATGGACGGCGGACAAGGACGCATCCTTTGCCGTGCTGGATGCGTTCGTGGGGGCGGGCTTTGATGCGGTCGATACTGCGGATGTCTATTCGCGCTGGGCGCCGGGCCATCAGGGCGGCGAGTCCGAAACGGTGCTGGGCGAATGGATGAAAGCGCGCGGCAATCGCAACAAGGTGACGCTGATCACCAAGGTCGGCAGCGAGATGCCGGCGGGCAAGGGGCTGACCTCGGCCTACATACAGTCGGCTTGCGAGGCGTCACTGAAACGACTGCAGACCGATCACATCGACCTCTACTTCTCGCACTTTCCTGACAAGGACACTCCGATAGAGGAAACGCTCGCAGCGCATCAGCGGCTCGTCGATCAGGGTAAGGTCCGCGCAGTCGGGGGATCGAACTATGACGCCGCCGGGCTGACTGGCGCGCTCGCGGCGGGCGATGGAAAAATCCATGCGCGGTATTCCGTGCTGCAGCCGCACTACAACCTGCTCGTGCGGAACGAGTATGAAGGGGCGCTTGAAAATGTCTGCGTCAGCGAGGGCCTCGGGGTGATCCCGTACTTCGCACTCGCCAGCGGATTTCTCACCGGCAAATATCGCACCGAAGCCGATCTCAAGAAGAGCGCGCGCGGTGGGCGAATGAAGGAGCTGTTGCAAGGGCGTGGGTCAGCTGTGCTAGCGGCTCTCGACACGGTCGCGGCGGCTCACAAGGCAACACTGGCGCAGGTTGCGCTCGCCTGGCTGATGGCACGGCCGAGCGTGACCGCGCCGATCGCGTCAGCAACGACAACGGATCAGATGAACGAGCTGAGCCCTGCGGCCCAGCTGAAACTGACGGCGGAAGATATGAAAACGCTCGACGCCGCGTGAAGTAGTCGCCGGCAAGTAGTCGCCGGCGCCGGGCGGGACGTCCCGGCGCCGACATGCCATAGTCGGAGGACTATTGGGCAGCTGCAGGGTTGGTGGCGGCGGGCTTGTCTTGAGCCGGGAAGGGGATCGGCGTGCCCTTCACAGCGACGTCCGTTTCATCAAGTGGGCGATGCGACAAGACGTAGGTTATCGCGTTGAACAGCAGAAATTGCGCGTTCGGATCCTTGGCAGCCGCCGCGTTGACAGGACCGTGATAGACAATTTTCCAGCCGATTGGGTCGATGACAAATGCTTCGCCCGTCTGGGTGGCGCCGAGGCTTTTGGCGACGCCTTGCGTTTCATCGTCGAGGATCGAAAGGTTCACGTTGAGCGCGACGGCCTCAGCTGAAATTGTGCTACGTGTATCAGTCGGGCTCGAGTTCAGCATGAAGAACTTAGCCTGCCCAAACATCCCCTCTAGATCCGCGAGTGTCTTGATGCTCTCGCGGGATAGCGTATCGCCGTTGACCTGCGTCGCAATCACGATGACCGGTGAGTCGCTCAAAGCATAAAGCTCGTGGCTCGCGCCAGCCTGATCGACCAGTGTGAAATTTGCGACCCCAGCGGCCCTTTCGGCGGGCGGTTCTGCGATGGCGGCCGGCCCGAAGCCCAGGAGAGCTGTCGCGGCAAGTCCGGCAATGGTGATCAGGCGTCTGGTCATGTTTGCATCCTCCAGTTTGGATGAATTTCTCCGCGCGTGCGCTCTGAGCGGGTTGATCCAGATCAAGGGGCGCTCCCCAATTTAGGTTGCGCACGTGTCGTCGTCGCAATGGCGTGATATGCGAAATGGAAACCGCATACGGGAGAACGCCATGGATCTGCTCACCAGGAAAGGCGCGTTGGCGCAATCGAAGCTCGTGGACGCGCCGAACACACCGCTGGCGGACGGCGACGTGCGGATGCGGGTCGACCTCTTCTCGCTTACCGCGAACAACGTGACGTACGGGGCGGCGGGGGATTTTCTGAAATACTGGCAGTTCTATCCCACCGGCGAAGAGGGCTGGGGCCGCGTGCCGGTGTGGGGTTTTGCGACAGCGGTGGAAAGCAAGTCGTCGGCCATCGCGGTGGGTGAACGCGTCTACGGCTATCTACCGATGTCAGAGACGTTCGTGTTGAAGCCCGGGGATCGCAAGCACGGCGGATTCGCCGATACCCATGTACAGCGGGCCGGGCTAGCGCCGGTCTACAACAATTACGTGTTCAATGCCGGCGACCCGCTCTACGCCCCAGAGACCGAGGCGCTGCAGGTTCTGTTTCGCCCGTTGTTCACAACGTCCTTTCTGATCGACGATTTCCTGGCGGATGCTGGCTACTTCGATGGCAAGCAGGTCATTTTCTCGAGCGCGTCCGCCAAGACTTCCTACGCCGCGGCGCAGCTGCTGATGGCGCGTGGCGACATCAAGGTGGTCGGTCTCACCTCCGCCTCGAATGTGGCTTTCACCAAGGCGCTCGGCTTTTACAATGAGGTGCTGGCCTATGAGGACATAGCCGACATGGATGCGTCAGTTCCGTCGGTGTTCGTCGACATCGCGGGCAATTCCGGCGTGCGGGCTTCGGTGCATGCTCGGTTTGGTAAGGCATTGACATACAGCTGCGCAGTCGGCGCAACGCACTGGGACGCGCCGCGTCAGGAGCAACCGCTCGCGGGCCCTGCGCCCAAGATGTTCTTCGCGCCCGATGTGGTGAAGAAGCGGATCACGGACTGGGGGCCGGCAGGATTCTCACAAAAAATAGGCGCAGCGTGGCGCGCTTTCCTGCCGACCGCGGCGCGCACGACGAAAGTCGTTGAAAGCCACGGGCTGGATGCCGCATCGCAGGTGTTTGCCGATCTCGCGAGCGGCCGGGGCTCGCCCGCCGACGGGCATGTGATCCGCCTCTAAGGCGGAGAATGCCGAGCCAAGACCCAAAAGTCCGAAGGAAGACAGGGCCTGCGCTGCCGTTAATCCCGGCAGCATAGGTTGCGTGATAGCACCTCTGTCATGACCACCCGCATCGAAGCCGTGATCGATCGCCTGCGCGCTTTGCCGGAGGCGGAGCAGGACATGCTCGCGGGTGAGATCGAGGATCTGCTCGCCGAACCTGCTTCATTGCTATCGGCGAGCCAGTGGCGCGAGGTCGAGGTCGAGATCGATACCGATGATGGCGTGCGCCTGTCGCATTCGGACGTCATGGGGCGCATGCGCATGAGGTTCGGTCGATGATCATCTCCTGGCGGCCCCGCGCGGCGGACGATTTCGAGACGCTGATCACCAGATCATCGACTGGGCACATCGCCCACGCCTCGCGCGACAAGTCGCTCGTGGAGACGCGCATTCAGCAACTGGTGCGTTTCGACCAGCTGGGCCGCAAGACGCGCCGCGTCGGCGTGCGCGAACTGCATATCGAGAACACGCCCTATGTCGTGGTGAGCCGACGGCTGGGCGAGGAGATCCTGATCCTGCGGATATTCTCGAACGGCTCGGCCATTCAGGCGCGCTGACACATCGGAATAGGCCTTTAGGGGCAAAGGCTCGCCGAGCGGCGGCTCTTTTCCCTTGCGAAAAGACCGATTTTGCCTTTTTAGCTAGGCGCATGCCAGCTTATCGCTCACGAACCACCACCTTTGGCCGCAACATGGCCGGCGCCCGCGCCCTCTGGCGCGCGACCGGCATGAAGGATGGCGACTTCTCAAAGCCGATCATCGCAGTCGTGAATTCGTTCACGCAGTTCGTTCCAGGTCACGTCCACCTCAAGGACATGGGCCAGCTGGTCGCGCGTGAGATTGAGGCGGCCGGCGGCGTCGCAAAAGAGTTCAATACGATTGCGGTCGATGACGGCATCGCGATGGGCCATGGCGGCATGCTGTACTCGCTGCCCAGCCGCGACCTGATCGCTGACTCGGTGGAGTACATGGTCAATGCGCACTGCGCCGATGCGATGGTGTGCATCTCCAATTGCGACAAGATCACGCCGGGCATGCTCAACGCGGCGATGCGGCTCAACATTCCGGCGGTGTTCGTTTCGGGCGGTCCAATGGAAGCCGGCAAGGTCGTCTGGAAAGACGCGAAGACGGGCGTCTCGAAGGCGATGAAGCTCGATTTGATCGACGCGATGATGCAAGCGGGCGATGACCGCATTTCGGACGAGCAGGTCGCGGCCGTGGAAGCCGAAGCCTGCCCGACATGCGGCTCGTGCTCGGGGATGTTCACAGCCAACTCGATGAACTGCCTCACCGAGGCGCTAGGTCTCTCGCTGCCCGGCAACGGCACGGTGGTGGCGACACACAAGGATCGCGAGCAGCTGTTCAAGCGTGCGGGCCGCCTTATCGTCGACATTTCGAGGCGCCACTACGAGAAGGACGACATGTCGGTCCTGCCGCGCAGCGTCGCCAGCAAGGAAGCCTTCGCCAACGCCATGGCGCTCGATGTCGCGATGGGCGGATCAACCAATACCGTCCTGCACATTCTCGCCGCAGCGCAAGAAGGCGGCATTGATTTCACAATGGACGATATCGACCGCATCTCGCGCGCGACGCCGTGCATCTGCAAGGTCGCGCCTGCGCTGTCGACGGTTCATATCGAAGATGTTCACCGCGCGGGCGGCATCATGGGCATTCTCGGCGAGCTGGCGCGCGGTGGCCTGCTGAACACGGAAACCAGCACGGTGCATTCGCCGACGCTCGGCCATGCGATTGCCTACTGGGATATCTGCCAGTCGAACGACGAAGGGGTCGAAACCTTCTTCAAGGCCGCGCCGGGCGGCGTACGCACGACCGTTGCGTTCTCGCAAGAGCAGCGCTGGCCGGACCTAGATCGCGATCGCGCCAAGGGCGTCATCCGGTCCAAGGAAAACGCCTTCACGAAAGATGGTGGTCTCGCGGTGCTCTATGGCAACATCGCCGAGAAGGGTTGCATCGTGAAGACGGCTGGAGTGGATGAATCCATCTGGGAGTTCACCGGCCGTGCCCGCGTGTTCGAGAGCCAGGACGACGCGGCGGCAGCGATCCTGAACAACAAAATCGTTGCAGGCGATGTTGTCGTCATCCGCTATGAAGGCCCCAAGGGCGGGCCGGGCATGCAGGAGATGCTGTATCCGACAACCTACCTGAAATCGCGCGGCCTCGGCAAAGAGTGCGCCCTGCTGACCGACGGCCGATTCTCGGGCGGTACGTCTGGACTCTCCATTGGTCACGCTTCGCCGGAGGCTGCGGCCGGCGGCTTGATCGCGCTGATCGCGGAAGGGGACCGGATCGAGATCAACATCCCGAAACGGTCGATACACCTGGCCGTGCCCGCAGACGAGATCGCCCATCGCCGCCAGGCGGAGCAAGCGCGTGGCAAGGACGCCTACACGCCACACAATCGCAAGCGTGTCGTCTCTGCAGCGCTGCAGGCCTACGCCGCGCTGGTGACATCTGCCGACACGGGTGCGGTGCGTGACCTTGGTCAGATCCGGAAGTAACCGCCTCTAGGCCCGCTCACCTCATGGTGTAAGAAGCAGGGGTGGGGCCAGGAGTCGGGGCGGATATGGCGGACAAGAACGAGATCCTGTCGCTGAGCGAGGCCATGGAGGGTCTGCCCAAGGATTTCGGATTCTTCGCCGAGCGTTTCACCTCTTCGATCCAGCCGGCGCTGGCGGGGCGCGAGGCGGATCGGGTGAAAGCGGTCAAGAAACAGCGCAACTTCACCATCATCGGCGTGATCCTGGCGATCGCCGGAACGGCCATCGGCTTTGGCGTCTTCCAGGAGCCGTTCGGCCTCGCCATCGGCGCGCTGGCAGGTTTCGGCATGTTTGCCTGGGGCAGTTCCGACATCACCAAGCTTGGCAAGGAAACCAAGCTGATGCTCGTCGAGCCGGTCGCGGCCCAGTTCGACATCATCTACGAGCTGCAACCGCCGGCGCCAGCGGACATGATGACCTTCCGTTCGCTCGACCTCGTGCCTGGCTGGGACCGCGAGAAGTTCGAGGACAGACTCACCGGTCTGCGCAACGAAACGCCATTCGAATTCTACGAAGCGCATCTCGAAGAGAAGCGCACGACGACAGACAGCAAGGGCCGTACGCGGACAACTTGGGTGACGGTGTTCAAGGGCCAATGCCTTGTCGTGAAATTCCACAAGCAGTTCCAGGGCGTGACGAAAGTCTATCGCGATGCGGGTGCGTTCAATTTCCTGAAGAAGCTTGGCCAGATGGGCAAGGCCCAGCGCGTGAAGCTGGAGGACCCCGTGTTCGAGAAGGCGTTCGAGGTCTATTCGACCGACCAGATCGAAGCGCGCTACATCCTGACGCCGGACTTCATGGAGCGCCTGATCGGTCTCGAGCGGACGTTCAAGGGCAAGCAGGTGCGCTGCGCATTTGCTGGCGGCCAGATGCTCCTCGCTTGCGAAGGCAAGGACCTGCTGGAGGCCGGGTCCATGCAGCGCAAGATGGACGATCTCGGCCGCGTGCGGGAGATCCTGCAGGATTTCGCCGCCATCTTCCTGCTGATTGACGCCATGAGCCAGCGCCTTACGCCGGACGCCCTGCGTGGCGGTCCCGGCGTCTAGCATCCTCGCCCAGCCTTCTCCCGTCCGATGCGAATTCAGTTGCGCTGAATCGCAGTTCTTGATTTGAGGGTCTCTAATTCGCCAGCCGGAGCGCCCGACGACGATGAAAAAGCCGATCTTTGAACGCATCCTCGAGCGCGGTCTTTTCATGTCGCGGTGGCTGATGGCCCCGTTCTACGTTGGCCTGATCGGCGCCGTGGTGGCTCTGATGGTTGTGTTCTTCCAGGACCTCGCGCACGAATTTCCGCTGCTCTGGTCGCCGGATCACGGCATGAGCGGCGATGGCGCCATCATGCTGGCCCTCACGCTGATCGATCTCTCGCTTGCCGCCAATCTCGTCATCATCGTGATGTTCTCCGGCTACGAGAATTTTGTCTCTAAGATCGACACCGGCAGCCACGAGGACCGGCCCGAATGGATGGGCACGGTCGATTTCTCCGGGCTCAAGTTGAAACTCATCGCCTCGATCGTCGCCATCTCGGGGATCGCACTGCTGAAATCGTTTCTCGAGATCAGCGCCGGCGCCGCCTTCGCCATGGAAGAACAACAGCGGCTGATGTGGCAGGTGATCGTCCACCTCGTCTTCGTGGTGTCTGGCGTTCTGCTGGCGCTTATGGACTGGCTGAGCGGCCACCAGAAAAGCGGCCACTAGACTTCATCTGGCGCGCGCCAAGAAAAATCCCCGTCGACTGAGCCGACGGGGATCCAGGGTGATTCTCGGGGGAGAGAATGATCCTGTTTCGCCCGTAGCGGCGCCCGTGGCGGGACCACAAAGGGGCGATGCGAAGAAACTTTGTGTCATGAATGCGGCGGCGAAATGCTGCTTACACCTGGCGATTGAGAGTCCGGACAAGGACAATCATGTCTCGCGAGGTCACTGTCTCAATTCGACGGCGCGACAGGCGCTGTAAACGCTGCTGTTCCCACAACGATGTAAAAATCGGCCTTCGGCTTCCATCCCTCCGGCATGTGCCCGTTCGCATTTGTCGGCACATGCAGCAGGATGGCGGGCTGGTCGTGGAAACTGAGCCGCGCGATTTCCACGACATTGTACTTCGCGATCATTGCCTTGCCGAACCAGCGCGCGTCGCCGTCCTTCATCTTGTCCGGCCAGCCGCCTTTCTCATTCATGTGCGTCTGAATCTCCGGAATGCGCTCGACCCGGCCAGCGGCCTTTGCGGCGGCGTCCAGGTCCGCCGTCCAGTCAGCTGCCGAAAACAGTTGATCGGCGTCCAGAATGTGGCTGTACGAAGCCGCGGTCGTCGTCGCACAAGCTTGAAGCACAAAGGCAGCTCCAGCCAGCGCGAGAGCCATCGATCCCGGCTTCATTCAGCGCTCCTCAGTCTGCGAACGAGGCAATCACCGGCACATGGTCCGACGGCTTGTCGAGCGCACGCGCCATCTTGTGAATGCCGATCGACTTCAGTCGATCTGCCGCTTGCGGTGAGCACATTAGATGGTCGATGCGGATGCCCCAGTCCTTCTGCCAGGCGCCGGCCTGATAATCCCAGAACGTATACTTCTGGATGCGGCCGTCGCGCGCCATGAAGGCATCGGTGTAGCCCATGTATTGCAGCTGGCGGAAACGATCGCGCGTCTCGGGCCAGGCAAGGGCGTCGTCGCCCCATACTTTGGGATCCCAGCAATCCTCGTCACGCGGGATGCAGTTGAAGTCACCGGCCAGCACGATCGGCTCTTCGGTCCTGAGCAGCTCTTCCGCGCGCACATTCAGCCGATCCATCCAACGCAGCTTGTATGCATACTTGTCGCCCGGACGCGGATTGCCGTTCGGCAGATAGACCGACGCGACGCGCATCGGGCGCGAGGCTTCGACCAGCACTTCAAGATACCGGCTTTGCTCATCTTCCGGTTCGCCCGGCAGACCGCGTACCTGATCCGAGATCGGGTGCTTCGACAGGATTGCGACGCCGTTATAAGTTTTCTGACCGAACACCGCACAGTTGAAGCCCGCAGCCTCTAGCTCCTCGCGCGGAAATTTCTCGTCGACGCATTTGATCTCCTGCAGGCACCAGACATC
>CANJXY010000106.1 GCA_947478925.1 Hyphomonadaceae bacterium
ACCGCGCTCATCTTCGCTGTCTTCCTCTCCCGCCCCGCCCCCATCTGCGTCCTCGACGAGGTGGATGCCCCGCTCGACGACGCCAACGTCGATCGCTTCTGCCGCCTGCTGGAAGAGATGCGTACGCGCACCGAAACCCGGTTCATCGTCATCACCCACAACGCGGTGTCGATGTCGCGGATGGATCGCCTGTTCGGCGTCACCATGCAGGAGCGCGGCGTTTCGCGTCTTGTATCTGTCGACCTGCAGGCTGCCGAGCGCCTCGTCGCCGCCTGATTTGAAAGCCAATCGGCTGCGCAACGTTTCGTGGAACGCGCGCATTCCATGTCCTGGAAAGTGGAATTCCATGTCCACCATAGAAGGCACACGGCGCAGATAGATCTGTTTTTGAGTGTCTTTTCCTTTCGTGCGCTGTTTGGCTTACGCGGACGCCGGTGGTGCGAAAGCGAAGTTCGGCGCGCCAGGACTGGACGACATTCTCTGGGCGGCGGCCTCAGTTCCGGGCACGTCTCTATCCTTGAAGGCGGCCCAGGCTCGGGCAGAGCCACCATCGCGCTTCATCTCCTGCTTGCCGGGGCCGAAAAGGGAGAGACGGGTCTCTGCATGCCCCTCTTCGAACATGACATGCGAAGAGCGGGCCGATCTCAAGGCGGGGCGCATTGGTCGCCTGTCAGTGATCGACACTGGCGTCGGTATGGCCGATGACATACGCGAGCGTGTCATCGAGCCATTTTTCCTCACCAAGGATCTGGGCAAGGACACGGGCCTTGGCCTGTCCATGATCCACGGCCTCGCTATCCAGCTGAACGACGCGCTGCGCCTCAGCATTACGCTGGGTAAGGAAACAGGCGTCGACCTTTTCTTGCCAGTCACACCCCAGCACATCGAAGCCAGCGAGCCCGCCATGCCTGCCGACGCCCAAGACCCAGAGCCCACGTCACGCGCCCTGATCCTGCTCGTCGACGATGATGTGCTTATCGCGATGAGCACCGCGGCCATGCTCGAGGACCTCGGCCACGAGGTGATCGAGGCGACCTGCGGCGCGGCCGCCCTGGAAGCCCTTCTGGCCAACACCGGTGTCGACCTGATGATCACCGATTTCGCGATGCCGGGGATGAACGGCGCTGAGCTCGCCATCGAAGCCCGCCGCCTCAAGCCCGGCCTGCCGATCCTGCTGGCGACCGGCTATGGTGAGTTGCCCAAGAGCGCGAACATCGAGCTACCGCTCCTTGGCAAGCCCTACTCCCAACGCGACCTCGCCCGCGAAATCAGTCGGCTTCTCCACAGCGGCCGCGATCGCCCGACGCCCCCCACCTAGCCGACTCTCACGCTGCGGCGTAATAGCATCTGAAATAAATGCCTTTTATCAAGGCTCTACGCGCGAAAATCATCGTGACATTTGCTTGACTGGACTCAAGGCCGCCCATATAGCTTCGCGCGCGGCGAAACCTCGGCTTCTTCACGGTTTTCGGGGCCTTTGCCGCACGCAGGGCCGGACTTTTTCCCCACCTGTTGCGGACTTTTCCGATGAGCGACGACGATCTGAACAAGCGGATCGCCAAAGCCCAGGCGGAAATCGATGCGCGGGAACGCCCCAGATATATGGCGGCGGGCAAGGGAATGGGTATCGGGTTCCGCATGGCGTCGGACTTCGCGGCCGCCGTCCTTGTGGGTGTGGTCCTGGGCTTGGGGATTGATGCGGTTTTCAAGGTTTCACCTTGGGGCGTCATCACCTGCCTCATGCTCGGTTTCATCGCCGGCGTCAGGAATGTCGTAGCGGCCGCATCAAAGGCCAACCGAGCCCCTGAAGCGGGCCCGGAAGCAGGCAAGGCAACGAAGGGCGAAGGCGACAGCGCATGATGGTCTCCACCGACCCGATGCACCAGTTCAAGATCGGCAAGTTGTTCGATCTGAAACTTGGCGATCTCGACATCTCCTTCACCACCTCCGCGCTGTGGATGGTGATCGGCGTGCTGCTGGTCATCGGCCTGCTGGCGCTTGCAACATCGAAGACAACCACGGTCCCCAGCCGCCTGCAGTCGCTGGCCGAGATCTGGTACGGCTTCATCGCCGGCATTGTGAAGGACGTGAATCACGCACCGGGCAAGCCGTTCGTGCCGCTCGTGTTCTCGCTCTTCTCCTTCATCTTCATCGCCAACCTGATTGGCATGTTCCCCTACTTCCTGACGACCACCAGCCACATCGTCGTCACCGGCTTCATGGCCCTCTTCACAATCAGCCTCGTGATCGTCGTTGGCGTCATCAAGAAGGGCTTCGGCTTCCTCAAGATTTTCGTGCCATCAGGCGTGCCGTTCGTGCTGCTCCTGATCGTCACCCCGATCGAAATCATCTCTTTCCTTTCACGCCCGATCAGCCTCGGCATGCGCTTGTTCGCGAACATGCTCGGCGGCCACGTGGCCCTCAAAGTCTTCGCAGGCTTCGTCCCCTCTCTTGCTGTCGCCCTTGGTGGCATCGGCATGCTGATGGGCGGCGTTCTCGTGATGCCCTTGATCGTTGGTGTGACTGCACTCGAATTCCTGGTGGCGTTCCTCCAGGCATACGTGTTCGCCATGCTCACATGCGTCTATCTCAATGACGCATTGGGCGAGGCGCACTGATCAACCAACGGACTTATCAAGGAGAACTCACATGCAAGGTCTCAACTTTGTCGGCGCCGGTCTCGCCTGCCTCGCCATGCTCGGCGCGGCCATCGGCGTGGGCAACATCTTCGCCGCTTAC
Source organism: Hyphomonadaceae bacterium (assembly GCA_947478925.1). Lineage (GTDB taxonomy): Bacteria > Pseudomonadota > Alphaproteobacteria > Caulobacterales > Hyphomonadaceae > UBA7672. The sequence continues at coordinate 2,740 of CANJXY010000106.1, forward strand.
CTCGATGGCGCGATGCGTAACCCGTCGGCCGCCCCGCAACAGTTCGGCAACCTGATCTTCGGCTTCGCCGTGACGGAAGCCCTGGGCATCTTCGGTTTCGCCATTGCGCTGATCCTGATCTTCGCCGCCCCCGGCGCCTGATCGGACTGCCAGATCGAACTGACTGACAGGACTGCGGAGAGCCACACGTGGAACAAGAAGCGGTACACAGCGCGGCGGCGGGACATGAAGCCAGTTCCGGCTTCCCCCCGTTCGACCAGATTGGAGCATTTGGGGTTTCCCAGATCTTCTGGCTGATCGTGACGTTTGCCGCGCTCTACATCGCGGTGGCCTACGTTTTCCTGCCAAAGATCAGAGCGTCGATTGAAACCCGCGATGGCGCCATCAAGAGTGATGTCGCCAAAGCGGCCGCGCTCTCGGCGAAAGCCGACGAGTCGGTGAAGCAGGTCGAGGCCCAGATCGCCGAAGCACGCGCCCGTTCGCGGGACACAGCGGCCAAGGCGAAGGCTGAGGCCGACGCAAAGACCGCCGCTGCAACCGCCGCGAAGGAGGCCGAGCTCAACGCTCGCCTCGGCGCGGCGGAAGCCCGGATTTCCGAGAACCGCGCAAAGGCCATGTCCAGCGTTTCGGCTGTCGCCGAGGACGCTGCTGCGGCCATCGCCGAACGGCTCACCGGCATCAAGCCGGCCGCTGCCGCCGTCAAATCCGCCGTCGCCGGCGTGATGGGAGGCTGATATGGAAGAGCACGCCGTCACCGCCACCACTGAAACGCACGCTGCGGCCCTACCGGTCCTGGGTCCGTTCGACCTGAATGACCCCGCCTTCTGGGCGTTCGTCGGCCTGGTGATTTTTCTCGCCGTCGTTGTCTACATGAAAGTTCCGCACACGATCACCAAGTCGCTGGATGATCGCGCCGCCAAGATCACATCCGAACTCGCCGCCGCCGAAACGCTGCGCAAGGAAGCCGAGGCCAAGCTGGCCGAGGTTCAGAAGCGCGCCGCCGAAGCCGAGGTCGAGGCGGTTGGCATTATCGCCGCTGCTCGCCGCGAAGCCGACCAGCTCGCCGCGTCGGCCCAGACCGCTCTCGCTGAGCGCATCGCCAGCCGCGAGAAGATTGCGGAAGAGCGTATCTCACGCGCCGAGTCCGACGCCATCCGTGACGTGAAGCTAGCCGCCGTTCAGACGGCTTCCAAAGCTGCCGCCGTCATCCTGTCGGACCAGCTCACGGGCAAGGCTGCCGACGCCGAGTTCGCCAAGGGCGTCGCCGCCGTCGCCAAAGCGCTGTCCTAAGACAAGCAGAAGCTAAAATGGCGGCTGGCAGATGGAAACATCCGCCGGCCGTTCGCTTTTCGGCTCGTCGCTTCAGAATCCGTGTTGGCCAACGATCTGTTCTGGTGATGCATCTCGCGCGGCGACCCTCGCGCACGTAAGCATCTCGATGCGTTCGACCGCATAAGGCTTCGGCACAAAATCAGTAACGTTCGGCATTGCTTTCCAGGCTTCGCCAGCGGCAATCGCACCGGGCCCGTGGCAATCCACCCCGGCGTGCAGGCCCTGCTTAGGGCCGGTCTGGTCCGCAAATCCGGGGCTGCAGCTCGCCTGCGCAGCCACAACAACACCTCCCCGCCTACGTCCCATCTGCCTACGTCCCCTCTGCGCGAACGGACCGAAGGCATGAACGCACGCCGCAGGCGCCGCGTGCGCAGTTTCGGCAGCAGCAAGCCCCGCGCGGCCCATCGCTGGACCGCGCGCGTTCGCTACTTCACCGGATGCAGGTCGAGCCAGGCGCGGATCGTGCCGTTGACCAGGTCGGCGGCATCATGCTGAACGAAGTGCCCGGCGTTCGGCGCCATCAGCAGCGTCGTGTCCTGACTGACCTGGTCCCACGTATCATTGTGGCCCATCGACAGGAGCGCGGTGTCCTTCATGCCGTGGATAACGAGCACCGGCACGTCGATCTTCGGAAAGACCTGCGCGGGAGCATTCGGATCGGGCGCGCTCGGATAGTTGGCGCGGTAATAGTTCATCATGCCGGCGAAGCTCGAGCGCTTGAACGCCTCGACATACTTCGCCCGTTCCGCAGGATCCTTGACCCATCCCGCAAGGCCTTCCGCCGTCAGATTATTCTCCGAACCTTCTTTCTGGAAATTGCGCGCATAGCTTGAATTCTGCGGCGCAGCCTTCAGCTGACGGCCCATGTTCGCCGGATGCGGCACCGAGAGGATCACGAGGCGCTCCAGCGTCTCGGGGTGCGCGAACGCATAGTTCCACGCCTGCGCCGCGCCCCAGTCGTGCCCAATGACCGTCGCCTTCGAATAACCCTCGGCCTTGATCACCGCCTGCACGTCTTCGATCAGCTTCGGCATGGCGTAGTTCGCAACGCCCACCGGCTTGTCGGAAAGATTGTAGCCGCGCGTGTCGATCGCGACGACGCGATATGCGTCATTGAGCGCTGGCGTCAGCTGCGACCAGCTTTCGGAGAAATCCGGAAAGCCGTGGATCATCAGGACCAGCGGGCCCTTACCCGACGCAAGATAGTGAATCTTCGTGCCGTCCGGGCTCGTCGCGTATTTGTCGGCGACTGGAACAACACTGTGTCCCGCGGCCGCGTGGTTGGGATGGATGCCGCCGCCCTTGCCATCCGGCATCGTGTCACAGGCAGTCAGCGCGAGCATCATCAACGACGCTCCGAGCACGGCACGGATCATGGGCAGTCCCTCCATCGTTTCTATCTTGACGATGTCAGGCTAGACCCAGCCGAAGCCCGTAACAATCATGCGGGTAACAGAAAGTGGTGACGGTAGCGTCAGCCCTCGAGATCTTCCTGCAGGATGGTCATTTCCAGCTGATAGCTCGTCTCGCCTTCATCCTCGATCAGGTAGACGAGGCCGACATGCTCACCGGCAAGGGTCACTTCCACGCTGTCATTGACGCGTGGGCGAGCCGCCAGCGTTAGGCCGGGGTTCAGCGTGCGCTGGAGGTACGCCTGGATGCGTTTGACGGTTTCCGGGTTCATCGGGCGGCTCCTGAAGCTTTCGGCGGAGACTTAGCCGCCCCTCGGCCCGGCGCCAACCCCGGCACAGCCGGCGGGCGAACCACCATTCCGCAGCGACGTGGCTGCACCACAACTATCAATTCACCTCTGGGCTGTTATGCAGGCAATGGGTGGGATTTCGGGGTGATTAACGATGAAACGCATTCTCCTCGCCTCCATCGCAGCGCTGACGCTGTGCTCGGGTTGCATCTTCGACGACGAGTTCTGGGACGACTACGACAGCGGCTACGACAGCCCTGCGGGCGACGACGACTATGATTGCGACTGCGACGACGGCGAGTACTTCAGCGCAACGAACCCGGTCACGACACCGGACCTCGCGCCGATCGAAATCGCACGTTAGGGCCTGCGGTCGCCGCGCGGCGAAGCCGCGTCAGAGACCCATGTCGAATTTCTGATCCATCGTCTGCGCGGGCTTCATACAGGCCCCGCCCACAGGCTTGGCAGGCACACCCGCCACCGAGCAGCGCGGCGGCACGTCGCTCAGCACCACAGAGCCAGAGCCAACGCGCGCTTCGTCGCCGACGCGGATATTGCCCAGCACCTTGGATCCTGCGCCGAGCAATACGCCATTGCCGATCTTAGGATGGCGGTCCGTATGCACCTTGCCCGTACCGCCCAGCGTCACGCCGTGCAGCATCGAGACATCATCGCCAACCCGCGCCGTCTCGCCGATGACGATGCCGGTCGCATGGTCGATGAACACGCCGGAGCCGATCGGCGCCGCCGGGTGGATGTCCACGCCATAGAGTTCGGACGTGCGTGACTGGAAGAAGAACGCCAGCGTCTCGCGCCCTTGTCCCCACAGCCAGTGCCCCACGCGATGCGTCTGCAGGGCGAGATAGCCCTTGAAGAACAGGAAGGGCTGCAGCGTCGAGCGCGTCGCCGGATCGCGATCCAGGACGGCCTGAAGGTCACGCTCTGCTGCCGTCACAATCGACGGATCGCGCGCATAGGCTTCCTCAAAGATCTCCCGGATCGCCATCGCGCTGATGTCCGGCCCGCCCGATTTCTGCGCCAGCTGGTAGCAGAGCGCTTCGGAGAAATTCTCGTGGTTGAGCACTGTCGCCGCCAGATAGCTCGACAGCGCCGGCTCCTGCTCGGCCGCTTGCCGCGCATCGAACCTGAGCTTCTGCCAGATAGGCGCGGGCGCGCCCGCCGTGCGCGGGTTGGAGGCTGTAGACATCGTGTCTCTCCCTGGGGCCGTCCGCCCCAAACCTTTTCGGGTCAGGCTTTACGCCTGAATCAACCCGGAGAGCGCGCTCGGCAAGCCCCCGGTGCGAAGGAGATGGTCGGCCTTGAGAAGCATCACAAGAGAGAAACCGTCGGTAATCTCGCCAGAGACCGCCATTTTCACGGCATCTGCGAACGGAACTCTTCGAACCGATAGTTCCTCTGAACTGTCCGGGGCAAAACGCGTATCGGGCGACAGGTTCCACGCCATGAAGGCATAGGCCCGCTCATCGGTCAGCGAATTGCTAAGGTGCACATCCCCGAACAGCGGCAGCCAGTTTTCCGCCCTCAGGCCGCATTCCTCGCCCAGCTCCCGCTGCGCACTCTCCAGCGGCGGCAGATGCTCCGGCCCGCCGCCCTCCGGCAGCTCCCACGAATACCGCCCCAGCGTGAACCGCTCCTGTCCCACCAGGATCGTGTTGCCGTCTGCGTCGATCGGCAGCACGCCGATTGCGAGGTTATGCGGATGCACCAGCCCATAGACCGCATCCGCCCCCGTCGGCGCCACGGTCTGATACTCCCGCACCGCGATCCATTTGTTGGTGTAGACTGTCCGCACCGACTTGATGCGCCATGGCTTGCGAATGTCGCTCATGTGTTGGCGCTTAAGGCCGAATGACGGTGTTGTCACCAATGCCGCATCGCAAGCAGAGTCATTCCCGGCCCCCCTGCCAAGGATCTCGGTTCGCGAGCGATGGCAATTACAGCCAGCCCCCCTGGAGGTAATCAGTCTGGCTTCGGGGGACGCGATCTTCGGCCTTGCCCGACAATGACGCACATGGCGAAGGCTTCCCCACTGCGCTGCAACCCTCTAGGTTCCGGCCAAACACGCGGAGCCCAGTATGTACCTGAAATCCCTCGCCGGCGCGCTGATCGCCCTGTCGTTCGCCGCAGCCTGCACACCAACCGGCCGCGCCGAACTCCTGCCGGTGGAAGGCGATGCCTTCATGGGCCCCGCCGACGCCAAGGTCACGGTGGTCGAGTACGGCTCGCCTACCTGCCCCGCCTGCAAGGGCTGGCACGACACCAACTTCCAGACGATCAAGGCCGACTATGTCGACACCGGCAAGATCAAGTTCGTGTTCCGCGAATTTGCGATCCACGGCCCGGTCGACGCGGCCATTTTCGCCATCGCGCGCTGCTCCGGCTCGAAAGACTTCTTCCCGGTTCTCGACGAAGCCTTCCTGCGCCAGAACGACATCGTCGAAGCCGCCCGGAAGGACAAAGTGCAGGAAGCGCTCTTCTCGCTCGGCGCTAAATTCCAGCTCAGCGAAGAGCAGGTCAAATCCTGCATCAACGACAAGAACATCGTCCGCCGTATCAATGACGTGCGCGCCGACACACAAACCAAGGGCATCGACTCGACCCCCACCTTCATGGTCGACGGCGCCGTGCTGCCCGACAACACATGGGCCGCCGTTAAAGCCGCGATCGATGCCAAGCTCGGCGACGGCGCGGCTCCAACAGAGACGCCCGCGGCTCCTGCGACGGCGCCGACAACCACGCCGGCGTCCGGCGGCCCGCTCCACGGCCCGGACGAGCCGCACTAGGCCGATGCCGATCCGTCCGGACCTTCCGCCTGAACCTGATATCGGCGCGTCACTGGAACCGGCACACCCGTCTCCTGAAACGCTGCGCCTGCTCGCCCTGCGTCGCTCCACGCCCGTGGCGGCGCTCACCGGGCCTGGTCCGTCAGCGGAAGATCTTGACGCGATGCTCCGCCTCGCCATGCGCGTCCCTGATCACCGCAAGCTTGAACCGTGGCGCGTCCTGATCATCGAAGGTGACGCCCGCATCAAACTCGGCGAAGTCTTCGCTGCCGCCCGCCGCCTGCGCGATCCGGACGTCAGCGACGAAAAACTCGCCGCAGAAATGCTGCTGCCTATGCGCGCGCCCGTCATCCTGTGCGTCATCTCCTCGCCCACCCACGACCCGAAGAAGACGCCCATCTGGGAACAACAACTCAGCGCCGGCGCCCTCTGCCAGAACCTCCTCATTGCCTCGCAAGCCATGGGCTGGGCGGGCGTCTGGATCACCGAGGACGCAGCCTATGACGGCCACGTCCACGCAGCGCTCGGCCTCAATGCCCACGAACAGATCGCAGGCTTCATCTATCTCGGCGCCGCGACCAACCCGCCGGTCGAGCGCCAACGGCCAACGGTCTCCGCCAAAGCGACGCGCTGGACGGGCTGAGTATCGCAAGCCCGACCTCGCCCGTCGCGCGTTGCGCCCTCGTGCTGGAAGCAGGCCGTACAATCTCAGCAGAAACAGTGCCGCTACGTCCGAACAGTTCCGGCGCCTTGCCCACGGGGGCGGGGCGCGTCCGTCGACGGGCGAGCGCAGCCAAACGGAGGCCCGCAGACCTCCCCTTGTCCCCTGCCTGTTGCCAACTGCCCCACCCCGCCTCAGCGCTCCGCGCGGCTGAGACCACCCCTTACGTCCGCTCCTTGACGCACCTCCCCCACCCCCCTAGTTACCGCCCGTTTGCACGGCCATAAGCTCGAGTCGCGCAGCCCCAGATGGAGGCTCCCCGGATGACCAAACTCGCCACCGGCGCCATCGCCCTCGAAGACGGCAGCATTTTCTGGGGACAGGGCCACGGGGCTACGGGCATCGCCGCCGGCGAGCTCTGCTTCAACACCGCAATGACGGGTTATCAGGAAATCCTGACCGACCCGTCCTATGCCGAGCAGATCGTCCTTTTCACCTTCCCCCATATCGGAAACGTCGGCGCCAACGCCGATGACCAGGAAGAGTCCTCGCCACAGGGCAAGGCCGCCGCGCGCGGCGCCGTCTTCAAGGCCCCGCCGACGCTCCCGTCCAGCTGGCGCGCCGCCGACGAACTCGGCGACTGGCTCGTCCGCCGCAGCATCATCGGGCTCTCCGGGGTCGACACCCGCGCTCTCACCCGCCGCATTCGCGAACTCGGCATGCCGAAATCCGCGATCGCCCACGCGCCGGACGGCAAACTCGACGCGAAGGCGCTCATCGAAGCGGCGCGTAACTGGAAGGGCGTCGAGAACGCCGACCTCGCGATCAACGTCACGTCTGGCAAGAGCTTCGAGTCCACCGCCGGCCTGTGGTCGATCGGTAGCGGCTTCGAGACGAAGAACAGCGGCAGGTTCCACGTCGTGCTGATGGATTTCGGCGTGAAGAAGAACATCCTGCGCAACCTCGCCGCCGTCGGCGCAAAGATCTCGGTCGTTCCCGCCAAGACGAAAGCCGAAGACATTCTCGCGCTCAAGCCGGATGGCGTCGTGCTCTCCAACGGCCCCGGCGATCCGGCCGCAACAGCGATCTATGCCGGTCCCGAAATCAAGAAGCTCATCGCCTCGGGCGTGCCGATCCTCGGCATCTGCCTCGGCCACCAGATGCTCGCCCTCGCTCTCGGCGCCAAGACGAAAAAGATGCCGCAAGGCCACCATGGCGCGAACCACCCGGTGAAAGACTTCACCACCGGAAAGGTCGAGATCGTCTCCATGAACCATGGCTTCACCGTCGACATCGACACTCTCCCCGCCGGCGTCGAGGAATCCCACCGCTCGCTGTTCGACGGCTCCAACTGCGGCCTCAGCGTCGCTGGCAAGCCGATCATCTCGGTCCAGCACCACCCCGAAGCCAGCCCCGGCCCGCAGGACTCCTTCTATCTCTTCGAACGCTTCGCGAAGTTGATGGCGGAACGAAAATCCTAACGAAGCTGAACAAGACCTTTCCAGAATCGCGTTGAAAAACCGCGATTTCAGCAACCGATTTTTTTACTCTGGCGTGTCAGCTTGTCCCGGTCTGGAACACCGGTGTGATCATGTCGATCGACTCAACGGCCAATATCCACGAGCGCCTTGCCGCCGCTGAAGCCGCGCTTCACGCTGTCGGCCAGCAACTCTCGCCAGCGCTCCGCCACGTCGATATTGCTGTCCTGATCCCGGCTTTCAACGAGGCCACGACGATCGGAGACGTCGTGCGATCCTTCCGCGCTGCGCTGCCGAATGCGCGCGTCTACGTCTACGACAACAATTCCTGGGACAACACCGCAGGTCTCGCCAAGCAAGCCGGCGCAATCGTTCGTCGCGAGCCGCTTCAGGGCAAGGGTCACGTTGTCCGTCGTATGTTCTCCGACATCGAAGCCGATGTCTATGTGATGGTCGATGGCGATGCCACTTACGATGCCGCTTCAGCTCCGCGCCTCGTCTCACGGCTGATTGAAACACAAGCGGACATGGTCGTCGGCGCCCGTATAACCGAAGACAAGGCCGCCTATCGCGCGGGCCACCGTCTCGGTAACCGGGTTCTCACCGGCCTTGTCTCCACAATCTTCGGCGATCGCTTCACCGACATGCTGTCAGGCTATCGCGCCTTCTCGCGGCGCTTCGTGAAGTCGTTCCCTGCACTGGCTTCCGGCTTCGAGACGGAGACCGAACTCACCGTCCACGCCCTCGAACTCGACATGATCACGACCGAGATCCAGACGCCCTATGGCGCGCGTCCGCTTGGTTCGTTGTCGAAGCTTTCCACCATCCGGGACGGCTTCCGCATTCTC
>CANJXY010000107.1 GCA_947478925.1 Hyphomonadaceae bacterium
GACACGAGCTCGAAGCGTTCCACGATTTCCGCATCCGGACTGGTGACCGTTATGATGCCGTGCGTCGACAAGTCCGGATCGAGATGCTTGGTTGTGACTTCAAGAACGTCGCCATTCCAGCGGGCAATGGAGTCCCCCCCGGCCGGACGCACCGCGCTTGGCCGAAAGCTGCCCCCCACCGGAATGATTCTCGTATCATCGTAGGCTTCGGTGTGCAGAACCACATAGGCAGGCGTCTGTACGATGCGGTGGACCATTGATGCGCTGCGAATCTGAAGCGGAGCCCATCCAACGCCACCAATGCAACGCTCCGTCGTCATGCGTTGTTCCGGGCCATCAAGACCTCCAATGTAACGCCTCAGGGCAGCGCGTCCGGCGTCGTTGTAGGGCAGCCTGCCGTCTGCGGGCGAGATGACGAGAGATGATCGTGCCTTGCCTCGTACAATGGCGAGCGAGGAGCCGTCTGGATCGGCCAGCTCGGGGTCGAGCGGATTGTTTTTTTCGGCCCGAGCACGAATTTCTTCGACAAGTCTGGCCGCTTCAGTCTCATCAAGTTCAAGCTTTGTGACGCCGGCGGGACGCTCGACGGGCGTAAGCCACCGACTGGACCAGTTCCCTTGAAAATCTGGGTGCCCCTCGGCTGTTCGCGGCAAGGGCGATGATTGAGCGTAGCAGGCTGGCGCGCCACAAAGCAGAAATGCCGCAGCTGTTGTGACGGCCAGCGTAAAGACGTTCCGACGGCGCAGATGATCTCGTGTGTCGTGCATGGCTGGTACCGCTCTGTTCAACGCAATCGAGATACAGGACCTGTGCGACCCGATCGACGCGGAAAGCATCGTTTGGCGGTCAAGAAGTTGTCATCGCAGCGGTCCCCACCGCGCAATTCAAATCAGGATGAAGGTCGCCTGAAGCCTGGCAAAGCCTCGAGGGCTATTCTCCGTCAACAGAGTAGGCGAGCAAGACGTTCGTTCCGTTTCCGCCGGTGCTGGCAGCGCCATCATAGCCGGACATGACGAACAGCATCCCGCCCGCCAGTGTTGGCCCACTGCCGTCAATCGATCCGCCCGGCTGCGCTTCAACGCCGTTGGTTGTCTTGTAGGTTCTGCTTGTGGTGGAGTCCTCCCAGAGCAGCGCACCTCTGGCTGTGCTGTAAGCGCGCAACCAGCCGTCCGTAGACCCCTGGAATACTACACCCGGCATTACTGCGGGCGCGGCTGACATGGCGTTGAAGCACACGCCCGGGAAGCGGTCAGAGATCGTGCGATCACCGCGAAATTCGCAAGGCGCATTGGGCGCCGCCACATGCCAGACGACTTTGCCGCTCGCGGGGTCGATCGCTGTGAGCCCCGGCTTTCCGGGTGGTTGCTTGCCGACGAAATCGCTTATCACTTCACCCCTGCTGCTGGCGTGCGCATACCAGAGGTTCACGATATCCGAGTTCGGCGCATACAGGCGATAATGGTCCGCGGCGATGCCCCACTCAATTCCACCGAGCACGCTTCCAGCGCCAACCTTCCGATCCCAGAGGACCTCGCCGGTTTCCGGATCCATGCCGTAAGTGATGCCGGACTTTTGGCCTGAGAGAACGACCTGCTTCCCGCTTGCCAGCGTGAAGAGAATTGGCGAGGCGCCGAAATCGTAGTCAGGTCCCAGTTCCTCAGGGCAGTTTGGGCCAGGTTCTTCGCCCGTGCACCCCATCACATAGTTGTCCGCTTCCATGACCTGCGTCGACCATCTGATCTGCCCCGTCTTCATGTCGAGAGCCATGATGGCATCGGCGGCCAGCGTCGGCACTTCTGTGTAGGAATCCCCGGTTGCGACATAGACCAGGCCGCGCTTGGCATCGACGGTGGGGGCTGACCAGATTGCGGCGCCGGCAGGCCCCTGCATCTGCAAGCCGCCGCCGTTCTTGCCAAGCAGCTTCGTCGGCTCAGTCAGTACGTAAGTCTTCCATTGCACTTTCCCGGTCTTAAGGTCGACCGCGACCAGGCTGCCTCTGAAATTGCAGCAGGCGTAACTGGCGCTTTGACTTGCAGGCTCCTCGCGCGATGTGATGCCAACAAAAGCCTGGCTGCCTGACACTGTTGGCGAGCCCGTGATGGCGGACATCGGATGGGTATCAAGAACGTCGCTAGTCCAGATCTCCTTGCCTGTCTGGGCGTCAAAAGCTGTCATGATCTTGTTGTTGCGAGCGACCACCAGCATCCACCCGCTCGGAGACGCTGCTGATTGCAGTACAACTGGCGTGTTGCGCGCCGATACGCCTTCGACATGAAAGCGGACACAGCCCGACTTCGGATCGAGAGCATACATGTTTCCGCCGCTCAGCAGCCACAACCAGTCACCGACCACGATCGGTTGCGCATTCTTGTTGTTGGCGATTGAGAACGCCCATTTCACCTTCAGCCTCGGAACATCGCCAACTTTCAGGCCGGGCTTCGGCTGGAAGCGCTTGTTGGCCGTATCCCGTCCAACCATGGACCAGTCATGCTGAGTTGGCCTGATCGGAGGATTCTGCGTGCACATCGTGTCGCGCGTGGGCGTCAGGGCGCGACGGCCACGCGTGTTGGCGATTCCCTTGTCAGGCGCATCAGGCAGCTGGGTCAGGTACAGCACCAGCGAGCGGATCTGCGCTGGCGACAAGCCTGTCGCCATCGGGGTCATGACGCCGGTGGTCAGTGCCTCGGTGATTTCCGATTCAGGACGAACTGCGAGTGCGCCACGACTTGGTGCGCGATCAAGTGCCGGCTCATGACAGCTCTTGCATTTCTGAGCAAAGAGCAGTTCTCCCTCGGCGGAAGTTGGGGGCGCTGATGGGATGGGCTCTTGCGCCATCGCCGATCGAGCGCCGCCGAGACAACAAGCGATAGCGAGCAAAAGCGTCACAAATTGCTTGAGACCTGTCTTTGTCATCGCTGATGCCTTAATCGGTGAGCGTCACGCCACGTAGGTAATCAAACAGGGCGGGAGCGCCCCCAAACTTCCAGCTATGCTGCCGGTCCACAAGTGCCGTGACAATGAAGCCAGATTTGCTCGCCATCAACCGCAAGATATTTGAGCCCTTGTGCGCGCAGGCGGGTGGCCCAACGGCGCGAACGCGCAGGACTATTGCTTCACCCCACTGTCGTCGCTCGCCTCGAGAACGCGTGCGCCCCTCAGGACGTTGGCGATCGAATAGTTTCCTTCATGACACGCATGCTCATAGATCCTCTCATTGGTCCGATAGAGCGAGTATTCAGCGCGCCAGGGCGCCGTATAGGTCTTTGGATCAACAACAGTATACTGGTAGAGAAGTTCGTTATCGGAAACGCGCGTGTATCTTTCCGTGACAGTCGCGTTGGGCGTGACGACAAGGTTCGATACGCCGCGGATCCTCTCCTTTGCCGGCAGACCGGTCGTCTCGACAACGAGCGTCTCCCCATCCCAGCGCGCGATGGAGTCTCCTAACAGTGGGCGTAGGACCGCGGGCCGATGCGTGTCAGCGAGCGGTATGATCCGCGTCTCGCCGCCATGTTCGGTATGGATCACTATGTAATTCGCGGTCTGAACGATCAGCCAGGGATTGAGTTTGGCGGACCCAATTCCGGTCACAGGAGGCAAGCCGATGTCCGTAACACAGCGCTCCCAATTGGGACGTTCCTCCGGATTGTTCATCGTAGCCGGTTTACGCTGGCTGAGTTCCTCGCGAATCTCAGGCGTATAAGGCAGCTTGCCATCAGAAGGTTCGACAACTGTGCGCGTTCGTCGCTCGCCGCGAACCACTGGCAGCCCGTCGGTTGACCGAACAATTTCTGGAATTTCCGGATCCAGACCCTTTTCAAATTGCTCTGCCATCGCATTGGTTACCCGATCGGCGATCGCCTTTGCCTGTGCTTCAGGGACGATCAAGTCGGTTACGCCCTTCGGGGCCTCAAGCATCAGAAAGTAATTGTGATTCCAGTTGCCCTCGATGCTTGGCTGGCCGGAATAGGTACGCGGCGCAATGTATGCCCGCGCTGCCGCGTCCGGATTTGGCGCAAGGGGAGCCTGAGCAAGAGCAACCGGAACAAGGAATAGCGTGCTCGCGACAAGCGCAGGCGCTGCCAGTTTCAACCTCATGACAGAACTCCAGGGTAGCATTCGCAAATCGGGGGAGCGCCGTTGCCGAACGGCCGGCGCAGGCGCCGGGACCGCAACGCTATGCCTTGTATTGGGCCAGGTTCCAACTCTTGTTGTCGACCCTCGATGCTACGTAGAGGCCGGCTGCTAAGGTACATCGCGGAACTCGGCGTAGAGGCCCGGAAGGAATGTCGCGAGATGGGCCATCTCCTGTGCGCAATGGACGAGCAGAGCGCGCGCATCGCTTTCGGTTGCTCGCAGTTCGCGGCGCGCGATCACGGCGAGGGGCGCAGCAAGCACGTACTGCGGTGAGACATTGGCGCCGCCGATCCAGAAGCGCGAGCGCATGACGCTCCCGCCCGGCCTGGCCTGTACGAGATGCGCCAGGTAACCCGCCTTTAGCGGCATCCCCGCCAGAGTGCTGTGAGCGCAAACGGCGGTCGCCGTCGTGTCGTCCTGCAGCGATGTATCTGTCAGGCCCATCGCGACCGGCGCCACGAAGCTGATCGCCAGGCGCAGAAGGCTGCTGCCTATGAATTCGTCTACAATGGAGGTCTGCCCGATGTAGCGGTCACGGCCCCGCGTTTTCGATGATGGCGATTTGCGCCACATCGCGTGGACGTGGGCATCGGGGTGCCAGAGCTTGTAGCGTTCGGGACTGTCCGAGTGCCAGCCGAACCACCAGTCGATCATGGCGGGGGTGACATCCGGCATCTCGGTGCTGATGGCGATACGCATGCCGCCGTCGGCTATGAGCGCAAATCCATTCTCGACGCCAGCACCGCAAAAAATCTCGTTGGCGCGTGAAAGAGGTGGCATGAGAGGTTCAGCGAGGGGGCCCGCATCGAGCGCAAGCCGCGCGTGTTCGCCAAGGGGCGCCATGTGCGGGCGCCAGAAGCGGGCATAGGCGCGGGTGCGCACATCCGCATCAGACCAGCCGAGATGGCGACCCTTGACAGGCTTGCTCGCTTTCATGCTGCGGTCATGTAGGAATTGAAGCGGCCCTCGGGATCGTAATGTCCGCGAATCTGCTCGAGCCGTCGACGGTTGGCCTCTTGCATGAAGGGTGCTGGGCGCCGCGCGAGATTTTCATCAGCGAGTTGAATGCCTTTGCTCAGGTGCGCCATTTCCGTGATGCGCTCCGTCGCCCAACTTTGATAGCGCGCATCGTCTTCTGCACGCCGCCACTCGCCGTAGGCCGCAAAGTAGCAGCTAGCCTCCATTGAGAACGCCATATCGGGCCGCTCACGACTCGGCTGCCAATTGAGCCACAGGGCGTGCGAGGGGGCAGGTGGGAGTGTGTCCGAGACCTTCCGCAGGCCGGGCAAAAGGTCTGCAATCGGCGCGTCCGTCCACATGTTGTCGACGCACCAGTGCATCTTTGGCGGAAAATGTGTTTGCCCCGCCGCCGCTGACATCCGCATCGTCGAAAGTGGCAGGAGCGGGGTGGTGACGCTGGCGTGCTTGCGCAACGGACCTCGCCGGAGGAAGGCGGTTGCTTCCCGCGCTTCGGTCCAGCTTGCCGCCATCACCGGTGCGATGACTTCGACACCGGATTTGCCTGTGAACAGCGTCTTCGGCGTGATCAGGAGCTGGAACTCGACATTGCGAGAGACGCTGGGGCCGATTTCGTGCGCCCAAGTGAAGACGTCCTCCAGCCAGCGCTCATGAAACACCTGCATGACCATCGCCGTGACTTTCGGCCGCTGATGCAGTTTCAGATGGAATGTCGTGACGACACCGAAAAAGCCTGGACCGGCGCCGCGTGCGGCCCAGTAAAGGTCGGGGTTCTGCTCTGCGCTGGCGTGAACCTGGGACCCGTCCGCCAGCACGACATCGAGGCCCACCACACTTTCACAGGCCAGGCCGAGCGCCCGACTGTTCCAGCCAAATCCGCCTTGCAACAGGAAACCGCCGAGGCCGACATCCGGCGCGTGCGCGACAGGAAAGAACAGGTCGTGCTTCCTCAGCGCTCGGTCCAGATCGATGCTCCAGCATCCCGGGCCTACACGTGCGGTCCGCGCCTTCGGGTCGATTTCGATTGCGTTCAATCGGGAAAGGTCCAACAGAAGCCCGCCGTCACGCAGGTGGTTCTGCGCCCAGCTGTGTCCACCGGAGCAGATGCTGACCTTGAGTTGGCCGTCGCGTGCCTGCCTCAACGCGCTGACGACGTCAGAAACCTCGCTGGCCTGGACGTAGACGTCGGGCCGCCGGCCGGGATCCCGCCCGGAAAAGGACGTCGCCAGGACTGCCATGTCAAAGCGCCTGTCGCCACGGCGTAAGCTGACAGCCTTTCCGGTCGGGCGCTTCATGCCTGCAGTCCTTCGAAGGCCTCAAGCCCGAGCCAACGCAGTGGCAGGGCAGGGGGGGGCGCAAGCCGTATGCGACCGTGAGAGGCCAGTTTGGCGGTGTGACGCGCCACGCCGAGCATGACCAGCATCTCGGTCGTCGTCTTCTCTATTGCTGATTTGGGAAGTCTTCCACGGTGATGGTCGAGGCCGACGCCGAGCAAGCAGCCAGAGACGATGCTGGCTGATAGGGCGGCATTTTCTGTCTTGAACACGCCAGCCGTGACGCCGATGCGGATGTCAGATTCCATATCCTTGCGAAGTCCCGCAAGGAAGCGATCGATGGGGAGCCCGGAATCAAACAGCAGGCGTCCAAAATCTGGCGCCGTGGCGGAAATTGTCAGGGTCAGACGCGTCTTGAATGCGAAGGCAGCAACCGGGTCGCCTTTGGCAGATGGCGCGTTACGCGCAAGCGCAGCATGGGAGGCAGCAAGCAGCACGGCGAGAGCGTCGACCAGCTCCTCGAGGTTGCTTGCATAGTTGTAGAAAGTGCCATGGACCACGCCGGCGCGCTCGGCAACGTCGCTGATCGAAAATCTGCCAGCACCGCGCTCCAGAAGCAGCGACTGCAGTGCGGAGAGCAGCAGGTCAAGCGTGCGGCCGCGCTTGCCTGTTCCAGCTGGAGGCGTCCTAGTATACATAAATTGCAGAAACGACAAAAATGAGGATCTGTCAAATATTGTGGAACGACGTCGAAACGCGTTCAGCTGTCGACAACACATTCAACATCCAGCGCGATCTGCTGAGCTGCAGAGCGTTGCGGCTGCTTCGCGCACGTACGGAATCTGCCTGAAGTCGGGCGTAAGCGCGACCCGGTAGGCCGTTGTGCGCCCCCGCCGAGCCGCGTTGATTTTGCCCGACAGTTCTCCGCCAGCGCTTTTGGAGACGCCCAACTCGTCCGTCAGCCTCAGCTTCCTGACCCGCAGGTGGAACGGCGGAGTTGCGCGCAATGCGCGCGAACCCGCGGAATGCACGATGTCTAGAAGCGCTCGCCGCGCATCACGGACACATCGGAGACCGATACCACGCCTGGATAGATGGTGAAGTAATCGCGGAGCCATTCGAGTGCGGCGTCCGCTGCGTCCTCCCCGCCAATCGCGATGACAAGGCAGGCGCCGCCCTCCGCAACGCCGGTTTGGCGCCACGCGCCATGTGCGCCGGAACCTTCCACCCCGGCGAAGACGCTCCAGCCCTTGAACCCGGTCTCGCCGAGCATGGCTTCCAGCCGTTGCAGGGCATGTGCCTCGATGAATATATCGAGCTTCTTTTTTGGCGTCAGGTTCATGCCTAACCTCCCAGCATCTGAGCGGCCGCATGATAGAGCGGAATGCCGATGACCAAGTTGAACGGAAATGTCATGGCGAGCGACATTGGGATATAGACGCCAGCATCGGCTTTCGGCATTGCCATGCGCATTGCAGCTGGCACCGCTATGTACGAGGCGGATGCGGCGAGTACTGCAAAGAGCGTCATGTCACCAAGTGAAAGGCCTAGAGCTCGCGTTGCAAGCAGCGCCACCATTCCGCTCAGAACAGGCCAGACGCACGCGAAAACCACAAGACGCCAGGGAATCGTCCGTGACTCCCGCAGCCTCCGCGCGGCCACCAGACCCATATCAAGCAAGAACAGGCACAGAGCGCCTTGAAAAGCTGGTCCTGCGACAAAGCCTGAGAGCTTCTGCGAACCTGCCTCGCCGGTTAGGAGGCCGATCGCAAAACTGCCGATCAAAAGGACGGCTGCGCCATTCAAGAGTACCTCACGCCAAAGGTCTGGCTTGAAGCTCGCGCCTGGATCGCGCGCGTTGGAGCCCACGATCAACAAAGCCGCGAGAATGGCCGGGGTTTCCATGAGCGCAAGCACCGCAGCCATATGACCGTTGAACTCGACGCCTATCGCGCGGAGGTACTCACTGCCGGCCGCAAAGGTCACAACCGAGACGCTGCCGTAATGCGCCGCCGTGGCTGCCGCAGTGATGCTTTCAAGACGACAAAAGCGCCGCAACACGAGAAAAGCGGCGAAAGGTGCGAGGAAGGAAAACGCGACACCCAAGGCGCCGGAAGCCAGTAAATCCGGGCTGAACCCACTCATGCGGGCCTCAACGCCGCCCTTGAAGCCAATGCAGAGCATCAAATAGAGCGAAAGCGCCTTGGCCGCCTGATCAGGGATGGTGAGGTCCGACTTCGCCCAACCCGCCAACGCGCCGAGCGCAAAGAACAGAATCGCCGGGGTCAACAGGTTCGTCAGTGCGGCGTTGCCTATAGACTCCAGCATCTACCTCTTTCTCAGTCCTGCATCTGTTAGCTTGGTGAAGTCGAAATCGGCGAAGGGCTGAATGCAGATCGGAAAGCTACGGCATCGAACTCGCGACGTCTTGCGGCGTCATTCGCGGCCAACGACTTGTATACCCAGCGAACGTGTCTTCCAGAGAGAGGCGAGGATCGCTCCACCGACCAGGACCAGAGTTGCCAGCAATGACCAGTGAGCTTCGAGGTATGGTACAAGGTGCAATTCCTTGTGCAAGCCGAAGTTCCAGATGATCTTGCCGCCGATCAGCACGAGGACTGCTGCCAGACCCGCCTTGAGATAGATGAACCGGTCTGCAGCGGCCGCAAGCATGAAGTACATCGAGCGAAGGCCGAGGATCGCGAAGATATTCGACGTATAGACAATGAATGGATCACGCGTGACCGCAAAGATCGCCGGTACGCTGTCAATCGCGAACACGATGTCCACTACCTCAACTGTCAACAGAGCCAGAAAAAGCGGTGTCGCATGCAGCATCGCTTTACCGGCAGCGTTCGGCACACGAACGAAGAAGTTGTGATTGCGGATCTCCTTCGTCACCGGCACGAAGCGCTCAACGAAACGTACAATCCTGCCGGCGTCAGGTGCGTGGTTCACCGCTCCCATTGAGCGAAGCATCTTCCATCCACTAAAGATCAGGATGGCTGCGAAAACAAAGAGCACCCAGGTGAGCTCATTCACGATCGCAGATCCAAGTCCGATGAAGATGGCGCGGAACACGATGGCGCCGATGATCCCCCAGAACAGAACCCTGTGCTGATAGGCGGGTGGCACAACGAAGAATGCGAACACCATCGAGATGACGAATATGTTGTCGAAGGCGAGGGCGGTCTCCAGCAGATAGCCAGTAACATATTGAACTGTGGCCTGGGTGTTGATGTCGCCTGTACCCGAGTAGAACGCTGGGTCCGGCTCATAAAGAAAGAAGACATAGCCCGCGAAAAGCATGGCGCACGTCGCGAACGCACCCCACATCATTGCGCTTCGCGCTGGAGAAATCACACCGTCATGGTTGTTGACGACACCAAGGTCGAGCCAGAGGACGAGCCCGACAAATGCCAAGAACGCAGCCCACAGCCAGAGGGGCTGGCCTGCGAACTCTGCAAAGATGTCAAACGGCATTACGGCGATCCCTGTGCGAAGCAGTCGCGACGTGACGCGGACTGAGCCAAACGTATGCAAAGCCCTGCGTCATGCGGCGCGCAGTCCATGTCGATGTGGAGGGGACAAGATAGTCTTGTGAAGTTCGCGCGATCGGCGCCGGCTTTGACAGATGCCGGCGCCTCCGCACGATTAGAAGTCGAAGATATCCAGAAACCGCGAGCGCCGCTTTCCGCCACGCCTTCGCTGATGATCGAAGTCATCATCGTCGTCGTGATGGCTATCAAGCCCACGCGACCGATGAGCGTCGGCGTCGGACGCTTCATCGCTGACAAGAGCGATGAGTTTTTCGAGCTCACCCTTGTCGAGCCAGACGCCGCCCGATGTCGGACAGACATCCAGCTCGACGCCGTAGCGGCGTATCTGTCGCATCGCTGAACCGTCGATCGGAGATGTCATAAGGGGCATGACTGTCTCCTATGCGTCGCTGCTTAGGGAAGCGGACTGGCCTTGCCGCCTGACATCGCGTGCGAATGACCTCTGCGGTTCGACCTCGCGGCCCTCCTTCAGAATGCTCTTCATTCGGTCCTTGATTGATAGCTTCAGGCGCTTCAGCTCGCCTATCTGTGCCCAATCCGGTTGTGGGGATCGCTCCAGGTCGTCGATGTTTTCCTGAACGTGTTGATGCATAACGGACAGGGCGCGATAGTATTTCCCAGACATACGTAACTCCTCTCGTTTTCAAGTTGCGAGAGTGCGATGTCGACATGGAGAAGATGGTCCGAGCCAACACCGGGATACTCCCGATGCGGTCCGACATCGCAGGCGGTCAGCTAGTGCTGTTCGCATGCCAGAGGGGCCCGGTCCGCCAGATAAAGATATCGATGCGCGGTAGTCGTTCAACCAGAGAACTCAAAGTTTCCGATCACGAAATTGCGAAGCCATTGAGCAATGACAGGTTAGCTCTAGCGCCGACTTCATCGACCGGCTCACCAAAACGCTGGTGGCGCCAAATAGTCGGGAACAGCTGCCATGGCCGGCCGGTTGGAAGGGCGGCGATCGGAGCGCCATCGACGCTCACCGCATTGCGCACGACACTGCCCTGTGCAGCAAGACCAATGCTAACCAGCCACCGGCAAGGCCTTGCTTACTGACCTCTAAGGTATCCCAATCTTCGCGTGGCTACACAACACCGCACGAGTTTGTCGCCAGTATCACCGCCAACGCAGCGCCTGTGAACGCGACGGGGCGGACCGCTGCGGTATCTGGCGTCTCCGCGCTCCGCGCCGTCGCCCAACCGCGGGGACACGGGCAAACACGGAAGGCAGCCCTGACCGTCTACTCAAACCAGCAATGGTCGGAAGAAATGTGGCAGGTCCGAGCATTGCGCGCGATGCGTGCGCGCTCAGGATCTGTCTGGAGCAGGGCGGCGGCGTGACCGCCACGGGCTTGTCGAAAGCCCAGCGAAGCTGGTTCCGTTAAACTGACAGCTCCGGCGGTGATCGTGCACATCGCAAGGTCAATCCACGCGTTTCCGATCGTGATTGCGACCCGGTCCTGCGCCGGTCGTTCGATCAGTTCTGCGCAGGCGTTGGAGACGCTAAAATGAC
>CANJXY010000108.1 GCA_947478925.1 Hyphomonadaceae bacterium
AATCGCGAACGACCGTCGCCTTCGTGGCGGCGACGCCCGTCGTTAGGAATTCGACTGCCTCATGCTCAAATCGGGCCGCGGTGAGCTGGCCGCTGATGTACGCTCCGGTATCGAGCCCGACACGGCGTGAATCGCGGTGTGGCTGCGAAGCTGGCGTGTGCCCGTGAACCACCACAGCGCCGAGCGGTCGTGTATCGTTGAGAAACGCGTCCCGGATCCAGAGCATGTCGTATTCGGACTGCTGGTCCAGTTCCACGCCGGGCCGTACGCCGGCATGCACAAACATGTAGTCACCAATGCGAAGGCTGACCTGCAGACTCATCAGAAACTGCAGGTGCTCACGGGGCAGCAGACGTTTCAGCTCCTGCGAGGCAATCGCCCATTCCTCGGCGGCAGTACGCGAGCGCGGCGGACGTACACCGTAGGAGACCAATGTCTCAGCGCCGCCATGCTCGATCCACCGTGGGCCCATGCCGGGCTCGGAAAGGAACTGCAGCATGGCCGCTTCGTGATTGCCTTTCAGGAAATATGTATCAAAGCGAGACAACAGGTCGCCCAACAGGATGTCGATTACCTCCCGCGACTGGAATCCCCGATCGATATAGTCGCCCAGGAAGACCAGTATGGGCCGGCCCTTGTAGTTGCCCCCCAGCGCGTCCTGCTGGATATCGGCGAGCAGCTTTTTCAGCAGGTCCGCGCGGCCATGAATGTCGCCGATTGCGTAGACGCGCTGACCGTCGGGAATTGTCGCCGGCGTGCTTGCAGCAGGCACAACGGGCCGCGCCTTCGGGCTTTCACCAGACGGCATATAGCGATCGAGAAGCGTCTCTGTGCGGTCCCGTACACGCGCTATGTGAGGGGTAAGCTTCGCCCAGGCGTCGCCGGCATGCCGACGAACGCTTGACAACAAATCGCTGATCCGCACCTGCGGAACCTTCAACCTTCGCTCCAGTGCACGTCACCCCGGAAGGGCAATTTGGGATATAGGGCTACGCAACAGGCGAGCCAGACGACTGCGCCCCCTGTGTAGCGCGGCCAACGCCGTTCAACTCTGGCGTGCATGGTTAATGCAGTTTCACCATTTTGCGGTCTGTAGAGAGGGGTTGGGCGCATTGTTTGCACCCGTCTGCCCATGACGCGGATTGCCTTTTTCGGACATGACGCCGCCGACGCCGCCGTGCGACGGCGCGTACAGGGATTCCACGATGATGGGTTGGATGTCATCGGGTTCACCATGCACCGCCGAGATGACTATTCGGTGGACTGGGACAATATTGATCTCGGACGCACATTTGACGCGGCTTATTCGCAGCGAATTGCTTCGATTTTCACGGGCGCCAGCCGTGCCGCCGCCCACCGCGAGAAGCTCGCTTCGGCAGATGTGATCTACGCACGAAATCTCGACATGCTGGCGACTGCCCTGTTGGCGCGTCGCAAGGCAAAGCTTAAGACGCCGGTAATCTATGAATCACTTGACGTGCATCGCCTGCTGACCCGCAAGGACCCCATCGGCTTTGCCTTCCGCCGCCTCGAGGGCGCACTACTCAAACACACGCGAAGGCTGGTCGTGTCTTCGCCCGGCTTCCTCATCAATCACTTCGAAAAGCACCATCGTGGCCGCTGCACGGCGACCATCGTCGAGAACCGCCTCGCGGCTGGCGCCGACTATGGCGCGCGACCTGCTGCGGCCGCTCCAGCTTCAGACGCTCTTCGGATCGGCTGGGTTGGTGTGCTCCGTTGCAAGCGCAGCCTCGGCCTGCTGATCGATGCCGCGCGCAAGCTGGGCCCGGCGATCAGGATCGAGCTTCATGGAGTTCCGGCGCTGACGGAAATCCCCGACTTCTACGAACGCATCAAAGGGATTTCGAACATCCGATTCCACGGCCGCTATCGCTCGCCCGAAGATCTCGCTGCGATCTATTCCGGGCTAGACGTCGTCTGGGCGGGAGACTTCATGGAGGCGGGCTACAACTCGGTCTGGCTGCTGCCCAATCGCCTCTACGAAGGTGGCTATTATGGGGTACCGGCCATTGCTCCGGCCGGGACACAGACCGCGGCGTGGGTCAATGCGCGTAGCGTAGGGTTCACTGTGCCTGAGAACCTCGCAACCACACTGCCGCAGCTTTTGTTGCAACTTTCGGCAGATAGATCCTCGATCGCGGACCGCCGCTCCCGCCTTCTCTCCCTCCCTGCCTCGAACTTCGTGGCGGACCGCGGTGAGCTTGCGCACCTGATCGCTGAAACCTTGCAGGACAAGCAGGCAGCACAGCACGCCCACCCGGGAGGGACGGCATGAATGACATACCCGAACAGGCGGCCATGGGCTGGGACAAGCGGCGGCGCACGTCCTACGACACCCCGCGCACGCGCATGCGTGACGTGCTGCCGGCGATCGCGGCGGCTCTCGCGCTCGCGCTTGCCAACCTGGCCTTCGGCGCCGTCCAGCCCATCGCGGCGCTGACGCTTTCGGCCGGTATCACGGCCATCGCCATCGTCATGCTGGCGCTCGCCGGTCCGCGCGGCATGACACCGGGCATGCTGATCGGCGCTGCCGTCATCGCCATCGCAGCTGTTTCGGGCCTCGCCGGCCCTCTCACCCGCGCCAGCGCTCCACTTGCCGTGCTGTTCGCAGCGGGCGGCATGTGGACCATCGGCTATCTCGCGGCTGGCCGCCGCACCGCGCTCTCAGCCTGCTGGAGCACGCTGATCTGGACCTCCGTTGCCTATTGCGCCTGGATGTTCATCAGCAGCGCCTCAGCAGGCGCCAACAGCGGCCTGATTGCCGACGCCTTCGAGACGCCTGCCAACGCCTCGCTCACATTCGGGCTGCTTGCCATGCTCGGCCTCGGCCGCGTACTGCACGTGCTGAAGCAGGTCGACGCCGACGCGCTCATCGGCCTCCGCATGCTGGATCGCCTCCTGCGCGACGCCCTCGGCGGCTTCCTTCTCCTTTTCCTCGCGCTCACCTGCCTCCTTCTCACGCGCTCCCAGCCTGGGATCCTGATGGCGCTGGGTATTCTTCTCGGCCAAGGCTGGTGGGATATGCTTGCGATCATGACGCGCCCACATCGTGGCCGTCTCGCCCGTTTCGCCGTGATCGTCGCTCCCGCGCTTGCCTGCGCTCTCGCAATCTGGGGCGTGGCGGATGGCTGGATGCACGATGAAACAGTAACGCCGGGCATCGGCCTTGCCGACACTCTGCCCAACATGCAGCGGTTCGACGCCTATTCCTCGCTGTGGCTTCAGAAGCCGCTCAATGGCCACGGCCTCGGCTCGCTGGGCGTCGCCGGCGCAACGGTGCAGACACTCGACAACGCCAAGGTGATGCTTGCGCACGGCGGCGCGCACAACGTGTTCCTGTCATGGCTCGTGGAGACGGGCCTCGGCGGGCTGGCGCTGCTTTTGCTGGCCCTCGGCGCCGCTCATCTGCGCATCATGACGACGCTGACCTCACGGCGAGCGCCGCGCACATTCACGCGCATGACCTTCGCCGCCAGCGGCCTGCTGCTGCTGCACGGGGTGACGGATTCATCCCTGAACCTGCCGTCTGTGACTTGGCTCTACTCCCTGCTGCTCGGCATCGCCTGCGGCCTCGCTCGGGGTCAGGAAATCAAGGATCGACAGGAATCGGAAGCAACGCTTGCCTAGGCCCGCTGGCCTTTCAGGAACTGCCGGAAAAGCCCCAGTGACCAGCTCATATGCATCGTCGCGGAGGCCAGCCCGGCAAGCAGGCCGCACGCCGATTTGCGGTTGATGGCGACCGAAACCGAAGCCGCAACCAGCGCCGCCAGATAGCCACCTGGCAGCACAAGACCCCACAGGCTGAACGGCGCAACCACCAGCCCGGCAATGCTCGCTACCAGTGTCGCCGGCGGGATCAGCTGGCGCAGTTTCGGCCGCTCGCCATGCTTCATCAGCGTCCGCGCACGGCCCTTGCCGTAGTTGAAATACTGCCGCGCCAGACCGCCCACACTCGCACGCGGCAGGTAGCTCAGCCGGATATCTGCATCGAGAAAAATCCGTCCACCCGACCGGCGCAGACGTACATCATACTCGGCATCCTCGTTGTGCGAGAAGGTCTCGTCATAGCCGCCCAGACCAAGGAACGCTTTCATGTCAAAACC
Organism: Hyphomonadaceae bacterium; assembly: GCA_947478925.1. Taxonomy (GTDB): domain Bacteria; phylum Pseudomonadota; class Alphaproteobacteria; order Caulobacterales; family Hyphomonadaceae; genus UBA7672. Next base: position 4,125 of record CANJXY010000108.1, read on the forward strand.
GGCATGGTGTCCGTGATCGACCTCGCCCGATCTTTTCCCGCCCCGGTGCGCCGACCCGCCCGACCCCAGCGGCGTGTCGACGATCCACGCGTTGGCGCGTTGAAAACAGCTCGTTCCGACCGCATCCATCGGTACGACGAGCGACGCGACGCCATGACGTGCAAGTGCATCAGCCACACGCATCACGTAATTTTCGGGATAGATCGCATGCGCATCACAGCGCACGAGAATGCGGCGCCCGTTGTCCGCTTCGCGCGCGGCAAGGTTAACCGCCGCCGACTGCAACCGCCCCGGATTGCCGATCAGGCGCAGGTTTGGAAACGCAGTACGCAGCCCCACCACAATGTCACGCGTACGATCGCTGCTGCCGCCATCAGCCACGACCATCTCGATCGCTTGCAGGCGCTCGTCACCGGTCATCAGCGAGCGCACGCAGGCCTCGATATGCTCGGCCTCGTTGAGTGCGGGAATGACAACGATCACCTGCTCGCCGGCAAGTTGGCCAACCACAGGGTCATTCACGTTGAGAGAATCCGTATCGCCCATGCGCTCCCGCGTATCTCCAGACAGCCAGATCAAGCTGGCGACTGACGTACACTCCCTGGGCCGGCATCGGGAGCGATATCCCACGTGCGGGCTGGCGTCTTCACCTGCGAGCGGTAGTCATCGAACGGAATGTGGTTCAGGCCCGCTTTGTAACGCATCTCGGCCAGAAACTCTTCATTCGGGCCAACCCAGCGAAGCAGGTCGGCCTGCTCGAAAGCCCGGGCGCGGATCTCCTCCGGCATGCCAGCCCAGTTGGCCAGGACATAGTTGAAACGCCAGCGAATCAGATCTTGATCGCAAAGCGGGCACGCATCCATCGATTTCGTCAGAGCATCCAGCGCAGCGGCATTGACCTTGCCGCCGGTCTGCCTGATCTCAAGATAGGCAAGCGTTGCCCATGCGAAAGCGCGGGAGGGATCAAGTTCTGTCGCGCGGCGCGCCGCCACATAGGCAGAGGCCTCATCCGGCGTCGGTTGCTGCAGGCTGAGTTCGGCAACAGCCTCAAGATAGTCGGGCGAATTCGATCCTGACCAATCGGACAGAAGCGCTACACGCGCATCCGCTGGGGCAGAATTCGCCAACGCCCAGGTCGCAGCCCCCTGCCAGGCAAAACTCAGCATCGGCAGGATCGCCGCTACGCCGAGCGCGAGCAGGCCGAACCAGCCCGCCACGCGGAGCAGGCGCCGTTCCACGCTCGGCTGGCGATCTGGCGACGGCGGTGGATTGATCGATGCCGGCTCGGCCTCAGGATCGTAAGGCGTCAGGTCAGCCACCACTGGCTCCATAAAGTTCCAGCGGTGCACGATTGAAGGCTGCGCCCAGCACACCGGCGTGCAGGTAAGCGCGTACCGCAGATTTACGCCACAGCGCCGGCGACCAGATGGTCAGGCCAGCAATCATGAAACACCACATCACTTTCGCCAGCGAAACGGCGGCAATCCTGCCCCGGCTCTCGCCCCTACCCAGACGCAGCAGCCCATACGTCTGCCCCGAGCGATAGGCGCGCTGGATCAACCAGGCGAGGCTGGAGCGCGACCTGGTTACGGGCTCATCGACAACCGCATCTGCGGTGTAGCTCATGGAGGCATCCATACCACGCATCGCGGCGAAGAAGGTGGTGTCCTCTCCCCCGCTGCGTCCGAATTTCGGATCAAACCGCAGCGCGCCCACAGCCTTGCGCCGCATCAGCACGTTGCAGGTATAACCACCATCGATGACACCGTTGCGAAACGGCGCCGGCGTGGAGTGCAGGTCCGACGCGCGCATCCAGCCCGGCGCATCTGTGGCGTAGGCCGCATTTACCTTTCCGAACACAACGTCGGTTTTCGTAGCATCCATTGCGGCGACAAGCCCGGTCAGCCAGCCAGGTCGGGCAATTTCGTCATCGTCGATAAAGGCGATCATCGGCGCGGTTGCCGCCTGAAGACAGGCATTGCGCGCTACGGAAATGTTCCGGGCGGGAGCATGAAGGTAAACGCCGTCGAGCCCGTTAGCTGCAAATGCGGTCTCAACCGCGTGGCGTGCGCTGGGGGTATCATCGTTATCCGCAACGATGACCCGCATGCGCAGCGCCCTGCCCAGATCCATCTTCGCCAGTGAAGCGAGAAGGTCAGCAACCGACGGCCTGCGGAAGGTGCAGACGCAAACGTCCACCTCGCGAAGATCATGATGAATGGCAATCTCGTCGGCCATGGGCAGAAGTCTGCAAACCACGCGCCATGCCGGAAACCGGATTCACCTAACGATCGCGGGCGCTCGCGTGATCATCCCCGAGCGCGAGTGACAGCCCAATATGCCGGTCCGGCATGATTCCCTCGCAACCCTCTGGTGGTTCTGACGTTAGGCATGGGCAACCCAGCACGAAAGGTTACCCCATGCCCACAAACAGCGGTCACACCAGCGCCATTCGGGCGTCTAAAGTCATCGGATCCAGCGTGTTCAACATGACCGGCGAGAAGATCGGCAAAGTCGAAGACGTTGTGCTCGACAAGACGTCCAGCAATATCCTGTTTGCTGTCATCGGCTTCGGCGGCGTTCTAGGGATGAACGAGAAGTTCCACCCGCTCCCCTGGTCGACGCTCGATTACGAGAAACAGAAGGAAGGCTACGTCGTCAACGTGACGAAGGAGCAGCTCGAAGCCGCGCCGTCCGATGCGATCGATCAGTTGACCAAGGGCGACGCCCAGATGCGGAACGACGTGTACGATTACTACAAGGCGCCGCGTTACTGGCAGTAGGCATGCCCGTTACCGGCTTGCGGTCCTTGGGTCCACTTTAGACCGTGATCCGGCGGGCCGGGCGGACGTGCAGCCCGCCTGGCCCAACCAAAAGGCCCGGGAAGCGATGCTTCCCGGGCCTTGCTTTGTAAGGCGTGAGACTCAACCGGCGGCCGGGGCTTCGGGCTTCGCGGCATCCTTGTTCCACTTGTAGATTTTCCGGATCATGCATGCACCGGAATTGAAACGTTCGTCCGTGACCAGCTTGTCGCCGGACTCCAGGCACGAACCACCGCCCACGCGCGAGATCAGGCCAATCGACATGAAGGCGTCGTCGGGCTGGCAACCACCCACCAAATCGAGCTTGTATTCATTGCGCCCCCCGGATTCGACGATGACAGAGCGACGGTCGAGTGCGCGCCAGCTGCGAATTTGCTGAGTGAAGCAGATATTGCGGACCTCCTCACCCTGTCGCGGATCAGGCTTGGCGTTTTCAGCGACCTGAGCGGCCGTTAGCGCAGGCGGCGTCGTGCATCCAGCAACCAGGATCGCCGCGCACGCTGCGAGAATGAGTTTCTGATTTCTGCTCATGGCGCATTCCCTCTGGTATCGGTCCTCTTGTGCGGAACCGTCAGGCTGATGCGGACCGCCTGAACGCCCGGTGAACGGCAGCATAAACGTGATCCGTGCAAAAAGCGCGACCCTTATCGGCGCGAAGGATCTGGAACCGCATGTCCCGGCCCGGCGTTCAGACGGTTGGACCCGGGTAGACCCACACGATGAAACGTCGCCAACGTGACTCTGCCGGTCCGGGGATCGCTCCAAGGGCGCCGTTCCTGATTGTCGAGCCCAACCCTCAACTTGTTGCCGCGGCAAGCCTCGCGATCCTTGTCGGGCTGGCGATGTGCGTCGCGCTGTGGGCGGCGAAGGACTATCTGCTGCCGATCGCGGTGGCGCTCGTCCTCAGCGTTTTGCTCGCCCCCCTTTGCCGATTGATCGAGCGATTTTGGATTCCACGGCCACCTGCCGCATTCCTCGCGCTGGCAACCGCCGGAGTTATTGTCTGGCTTGCGTTCTCGGCGATCGCGCAGCCCGCCTCCCGCTGGATGGATGACGCGCCGCAACTCATCAAGCGGGCATCGCGCCACCTTCAGGAACTCCAGGCGCCGTTGAAGCCGCTGACGGATATCTCGAACCAGGTTGAGGATCTGAACATCGGTCAACCGGCGACGCCGCCGAGCCGCACCGTCGTGATGCAGGAACCCGGCCTCGCCCAGTTCGTCATGGCGTCGGCGCAGACCGCAGTCGCGCAGACCGGCCTCGTCTTCATCCTGTCGCTTTTCCTGTTGAACACGCGGGAGGATTTCCGGATCAAATTCCTCGCCTTCCAGCCCACTCTGCCGAGGCGTGTGCGAGCGGCGCGCGTGTTTCGAGACGTCAGCCGCCGCGTGACTGGCTATATCGTGACGTTCGCCACGATCAACTTCTTCGTCGGCCTCGCCACCGGTCTCGCCTGCTGGAGACTCGGGCTCCCGGAGCCGCTCATGTGGGGCGGGCTTGCGATGATCTGCAACTTCATCCCGTTCCTCGGACCCGTGATCATGATGGGGTTGATCGGCCTCGCAAGCCTGGCAACGTTCGATACCCTGTTACAGGCGAGCTTCCCGCTTCTGGCCTTCATCGCGATCAGCTTTGTCGAAGCCAACCTCGTCACCCCGACCATCGTCGGCCGCCGCATGACCTTGAACCCGCTCGCGATCATCCTCGTTGTCAGCTTCTGGATCTGGCTCTGGGGTCCCGTCGGCGGCATAATCGCACTGCCGCTGCTGATCATGTTCAAGGTGATCTGCGATCACACCCCGCCTCTTCAGGGGATCGGAATTCTCATCGGGGCGCCGCTTGAGCGCACGCCCAAAATCGCCCCTCCCGGGATCGCTCCAGACGCGGTCCCCGGCAACCCTGCCGCGACTGCGGCCCGCATCCCAGCTGCGCGTTTTGACTAACGTCTTTGGAGCGACCGCGCGATATCGCTGGTCGATCCAGCCCTTCATGGTCTCGAAGTCGAGATCGCTGCCGGGTTTCAAACGCGCAGTCATCCAGCCGGACTTCCCCAATCCATATCCGATCGGTTGAACGCATGAGAGCATGAGCGCCATTTCGGAAGAGATCGGCAGTTTCACGCTCATCCAGAATTCCTTGTGGCCGCCCTCGTCGTCGCCGAAGGTTGCGAACATCTTGCCCTTCACTTTTGCCACGTCATGCTGCCAAGGGTGCTCGGGCACGGCTTCAAGGCAAGTGAGTCCAAACTTGAACAGCCTCTGCTCAGCCTGCTTGACGGACAGCTTCGGCATCGTGATTTCTCATGCCATGCAGATCCGCCTGGAGTATCGAGAGAAGCCCGGCATGTCGCCCCTCACGCCGTGGGTCCACAAGGCGGTCGATGGGCCGTACTGGCAGGCGACCGTTTTCGATCCGCCCCTGCCGCGCCCGGTTCATGGCAAGGGTTATCCGGCCTGGTTCGTCGACCATCGCGGACGCACGCTGGTATTTGTGTCCCGCGAGGAAATCGATCACGCCATCGATGTGCTGTCGCGGAAGATACTCCCCTCGTCCCGCGAACTCGGTCAGCCGTACCTCGCGGTGAACTCCCACTGGCTCTCGCGGCTGCACGCCAGCTTCAAGCCGTGGAAGGTGCGCCAGGAACTGGTCAAGAAGCTGAAGAGCGCACTCAACGACGCTCTTTGATCCTGCACAATCCGTCCGGCCCAAAACGAGCTTTCCTGCGCGAAACGGGGACTACGGCATGAAACGCGCAGTTGGTGTCACGTGTGCGCTTGCGATGGCAGGATGCGTCAGCGTACCCCCGCCGTCCAGGCCAGATGGCTTTATTGGCGGGGAAGCCGGCGATCTCCGCGTACTGCTCGACGATCGGTGTCCCGAAGCATATCCGGCTCCCGCTCCGGTGCGTGAAAACGATTCAAGAAAAGGCCTGGACGATTTCGCGGCCATCCCCAGCCTTGCGCTCGACATGCTCTCCAATATCGGCGGGATCGCGTTCGAATCGTTTGGCGAATACCTCAAGCAAGCAGGGCATGAAGACGTCACACGTTCCGTAGGCGCCAATGGCGGGCTGTTCTACACTAGTCCCAGCGGCGGCGACGTGACGATCAACCCGGTGATCCGGTGCATGTACATCACGCGCAACGGTTTCGGCCCGGAGCCAAGGCCTTTCGACGTCAGCGTCCCGGGAGACCTCAAAGAGACATGGGGCCGGCTGCATCTCACGCGCACACCGGACCTCTTCGCGGTCGCTCACATCGAAACGTCGGGCGATATCGGGGGGGGAGCGATGATGGCCACCCATGGTGATGATGAGGACAGCGCGCCCGCATTCTGGAACCCGGCGGTGTCGCCTCCGTATTTCCGGGTGAGGCTCGACCGTCTGTACATCGACCGCTTTCAATCCATTGGCGCAGCGCCGACGCGCGACCTCGCTCTCATTGTGAACTATGGTCTCGCAGCCACGCGAACAGTTGTGAAGGTGGAGGGCGCGGACGCAGGTGTTCCTGAACTCGCGACACGCTTCGCCGTCGGCGGTATCCGTCTCGCTGGCGCGCGCCCGGGTGACTACAAGGGCGCCGCGCTCACGGCGCTGCAGTCCGCCTGGATGCCCGTTCCGGGTGTAAAACCTTATGACCCGCGCGCCACGGTTGATATCGTGACGTACGTGGTGGAGTTCGCGCCGGGAAATCCGATGCTGGGAGAGATCGGCGAATACCTCGCTGGAGCGGAAGTACGCCAACAGGTCGAAACTGTGATCAACGAGGCAGCTACGGCTCGAAACTAACCCGCAATCAGCTTCAGCGCGCGTTCATCGCCGCGGCCGAGCGCCTTGATAGCGCTCGCAGCAATGGAGCGGGCATCAAGGCCTGCCTGCTCGTACATTTTCTCAGGCGTGTCGTGATCCTGGAAGATATCTGGCAGCGTCAGCGTGCGGATGCGCAGACCGTTGTCGAGCAAGCCGCGCTCGGCCAGCGAATGCAGCACGAACGCTCCGAAGCCGCCACGCGCGCCTTCTTCGATTGTGATAAGCACTTCGTGGTTCTTGGACAGATCGGCCAGCAAGGCTTCATCCAGAGGTTTGGCGAAACGCGCGTCCGCAACCGTCGTCGACAGGCCCTGCTTGTCCAGCATCTTCGCCGCCAGCAGGCATTCATGCAGGCGCGTGCCATAGGACAGGATGGCGACAGCCGATCCTTGCTTGACAATACGCCCCTTGCCGATCTCCAGCGGTTGCGGATCATCGAGCAGTTGCAAGCCAATGCCCTCACCGCGCGGATAGCGGAAAGCCGACGGGCGATCATCGATCGCGTGCGCCGTGGCCACCATGCGCTGCAATTCCACTTCGTCAGCCGCCGCCATCAGCACGAAACCGGGCAGCGCGCCGAGGAAACCGACATCGAACGAACCCGCATGAGTCGGGCCATCGGCGCCGACAAGACCGGCGCGGTCGAGCGCGAAGCGCACCGGCAGACGCTGGA
>CANJXY010000109.1 GCA_947478925.1 Hyphomonadaceae bacterium
AGCTTGTTCATCCCGAACGAACGCTCGAACGCCGCCTTGAGCTGGGCTTCCGGATCACCCTTGTCGCCGCCGCCGCCCGAACCACCGCCGAGTTCGCCGAGGTCTGCGCCGGCGCAGAAGCCGCTCTTCTTGCCCGAGGTGATGACGAGGCCCTTGATGTCGGCGTTCGTTGCGACTTCCTTGGCGATGGCGCCAAGGTCTGCGATCGCCTGCGCCGTCAAGGTGTTCATCGAACGGCCCGGAACGTCAAACGTAGCGGTAGCGATGCCGTCTGCATCTACATCCCAGCCGAAGGTTTCGAGTTTCATGTCAGTTGCCTTTGGAGTTTTTATCTGACGGTGGCTTGTCGCCGTCCGTCTTGACGTTGTCGGACGCGAACAGGAACAGCACCGCGCCCATCACAAGTGTCACGGGAATGGAAATCGAGAGGGCAAGGTTCAGATCGCGCAACGCCTGGTTCATGAACAGGGTGAGCCCGACGCCCGTAAGCGCCGAGACCACGAGCGCGCTGATCTTCGCCTCGCCGATTTCCATCACACGCGCTCGATCACTGTCGCCGTGCCCATGCCAGCGCCAACGCAGAGCGTGATGAGGCCGGTTTCCTTGTCCGACCGCTCCAGCTCATCGAGCATCGTGCCGAGGATCATGCCGCCGGTTGCGCCGAGCGGGTGGCCCATGGCGATGGCGCCGCCGTTCACGTTCATTTTCTCGTGCGGGATGTTCAGCGCCTGCATCATGCGCAGCACAACAGAAGCGAACGCCTCGTTGAGCTCGTACAGGTCGATGTCATCAGGCGTCATGCCGAGCTTCTTGAGAAGCTTCTCGGTCACTAGCGACGGACCGGTCAGCATGATCGACGGCTCCGAACCGATCGAGGCAAAGCCCTTGATCCGCGCACGAGCCTTCAGGCCGAGAGCGTCGCCCATCTCCTTCGTGCCGATCAGAACGGCCGACGCGCCATCAACGATGCCCGACGAGTTGCCGGCGTGGTGGACGTGGTTGATCTTTTCGACTTCTGGGTAGCGCTGTTTCACGACATCATCGAACGCCATCGTACCCATCGCTTCGAAGGACGGGCTCAACGCTGCGAGCGTCTGCATAGTCGTGTCGCCGCGCACGGTTTCGTCATGCGCGAGGATGGTCACGCCGAGTTGGTCTTTCACGCCGATGACCGACTTCGAGAAGCGGCCAGCCTTCCAGGCGGCGGCTGCGCGGCGCTGGCTTTCGACGGCGTAGGCATCCACGTCGTCACGCGAGAAGCCGTACTTCGTCGCGATCAGGTCGGCGCCGATACCCTGGGGCGCGAAGTAGGATTTCATCGCGATCTCGGGGTTCGAAGCCCAGGCGCCGCCATTCGAGCCCATAGGCACGCGGCTCATCGCCTCGACGCCGCCGCCGATCGCCATGTCAGCCTCGCCCGTCATCACCTTGGCTGCCGCGATGTTGCACGCTTCAAGCCCCGAGGCACAGAAGCGGTCAACCTGCACGCCAGCAGTCGTCTCCGAATAATCGGCGTTCAACACGGCGATACGTGCGATGTCAGACCCCTGCTCACCGATCGGCGTCACACAGCCGAGGATCACGTCATCGACCTTGGAGGTGTCGAGATTGTTGCGATCCTTCAGCGCTCTCAGCGCCTGCGTCGCGAGCTGCAGCGACGTGATCTCGTGGAGCGAGCCCGAACTCTTCCCCTTGCCGCGGGGCGTACGGACTGCGTCATAGATATAGGCTTCGGCCATCAGGGGCCTCCTTGTTGTACGGCATCTCTGCCGGGAATCTCAGGCACTCCGCGCCGCGGAGAAGAGCTCAAAATGCATCCGCGCCGAGCGCCATCACGGCCGCCGCGCCTGTCTTTACCTTTGCGAGATGTGACGTTGCGTCAGGCAACACACGTTCAAAGAAATAGCGCGCTGTGGCAAGCTTGTTTGAATAGAAGGCGTCGCCGCTTCCTTCGTGCGCCAGCGCCGCTTTCGCCATCTTGGCCCACATCAAGGCGAACGCGGTCAGCCCGAATAGCTGTAGATAGTCATGGCTTGACGCGCCGGCGTTGTCGAAATTCGACATGCCGTTCTGCATCAGCCACATCGTGGCTTCCTTGAGTTGCGCTTCTGCTGCCCGCACGCCATCGACATACGGCTTCATGCGCGGATCGGCTTCGTTGGTGGAAGCGAATTCCTCGAGGTCCGCAAAGAAACCAAACACGCCGCGGCCGCCATTCGCCGCGAGCTTCCGACCGACAAGATCCAGCGCCTGGATGCCGTTGGTGCCTTCATAGATCAGCGCGATCCGCGCATCCCGCACGAACTGCTCAACGCCCTGGTCGCGAGTGTAGCCGGTTCCGCCGTGAAGTTGGAGGGCGTCGGAGGCATACTTGAAGCCGCGGTCGGTCAGGAAACCCTTGATCACGGGCGTCAGCAGAGCCATCCGGTCGTCCGCCTTCTCCCTTACGAGAGCGTCGGGCGAGGCGTGCAGCAGGTCGCCTTGCAGTGCGGTCCAGTAGGTGAAGGCGCGGGCACCTTCGGTGAACGCCTTCATGTCCATCAGCATGCGTCGCACGTCGGGGTGCACAATGATCGGATCGGCGGGCTTCTCCGGCGCCTTGGCACCTGTGATCGAGCGGCCCTGCAGGCGGTCGCGCGCGAAGTCGGCCGCGTTCTGGAACGCGACCTCGGCCTGCGCCAGACCCTGCATCCCAACGCCGAGCCGCGCTTCGTTCATCATGACGAACATGGTGCGCATACCTTTGTGGGCCTCGCCGACGAGGAAGCCGATGGCGCCCTCGTAGTTCATGACGCAGGTCGCGTTGCCGTGGATGCCCATCTTCTCTTCGAGGCCGCCACACTCATAAGCGTTGCGCGCGCCGAGCGAGCCGTCCGCATTGACCATGAATTTCGGCACGATAAACAGCGAAATGCCCTTGATACCTTCAGGCCCGCCTTCGATGCGCGCCAGCACCAGCTGGATGATGTTCTCCGCCAGATCCTGCTCTCCGCCCGAAATCCAGATTTTCTGGCCTGTGATCTTGTAAGAGCCGTCCGGCTGCGGAACGGCTTTCGTGCGGATGAGCCCGAGGTCCGTGCCGCACTGCGGCTCCGTGAGGTTCATGGTACCGGACCATTTCCCGGTCATCATTTTGGTCAGGTAGGTTTCCTTCTGCTCGTCAGATCCGCCTTCCTGGATCGCTTCGGCCGCGCCGCGCGTCAGGCCAGGATACATCGAGAAGGCCATGTTGGCCGATGAGCACATTTCAAGGAACGGCATCGAGACAACGCGGGGAAGGCCCTGCCCGCCCCATTGTTGGTCGGCGGAAATCGCCATCCAGCCATCTTCTGACATCTTTTTGTAGGCAGCCGGGAACCCGTCAGGTGTCTTCACCGACCCATCCGCATTGCGCTTGCAACCCTGACGGTCGCCGATAGCGTTGATCGGCTGCAGGACTTCCTCGGCGAACTTCGCGCCGCCGTCGAGAACGGCGTCGATCACATCGGCCGGCGCATCGGAAAACCGTGGAAGGTTTGAATAGCTTCCGATCTCAAGCACTTCATTGAGCAGGAACTTCATGTCCCTGAGCGGCGCCTGATATCTGGGCATGTGTCCTCACCTCGCGGGAACGCTGACGTGGTTGCCGGCGCGCGACGACGCTACCGGCAACCAGACACGGGCGTCATACCACCACGTGGCAAGTCGTCGAGACTGACTTTGCGTCAGCTGTCGAGATGAGCCGCGTCGCCATCGAGTCCGGCACGCGCAACGCGCTCATACGCGCGCGCCGACTGTTCCACATCCGGCCCTGGTCCCAGCTCCTGCAGTTTTTCCTCGGTCCACCTCACGCCCTTCTGAAGCGTATCGAGCGCTGCCTCGATATCCTCACGCTGCTTTTCGAGGTTCTTGACCTGCTCGCGCGACTTTTTGAGTGACAGCTTGAGCTGCGCCCTGTGACCTTCATGGTTGTAGAGATCCAAGATCTCGCGGATGTCAGACAGCGAGAACCCGACACTCTTTCCCTGAAGAATCAGCTTCAGCCGGGCACGGTCGCGAGCGGAGTAGACGCGGTTCAGCCCGTCACGGGTGGGCTGAAGCAGTCCTTTGTCCTCGTAGAATCGCAATGCACGCGGCGTCACCTGAAATTCGCGCGCAAGTTCGCTAATTGTGTACGTTTTCAATCTCTGCCTCCCGTCATTGTTAGCTCTGTGGGGGAGCACAGGCGGCGTCTCTGAATTAACGCTCAGTAATACGTAACGTTACGTGCACCCAGCGTCAATCTGTCCACATATGCGTTTCAGGGCCGCGGGCGTGAATTATGCTTAACGCCGCTTTAAGCCCCTGATCGCCAACTGACAGGCGGTCTAGAATCACGGGAACTCCGCGGTTCGATACGGAGTGGGATATGACTCAGGCGCCCTGGAGTGTGAAAGGCATCGACCCTAAGGCGCGGTCGGTTGCCCGTGAACGCGCCCAGCGTCAGGGCGTCACTCTCGGCCAGTACCTGAATTCCCTTTTGCTCGAGGGCGACGAGGGCGAGTTCCAGGATGTAAATTTGGCCGACCCGTTCCCACGGGCCTCTGCCGACGGCGACCTCCGCCGCATGTCGCAGGAGATCGACCAGCTAGCCCAACGGCTGGAAGCCTCCACCTCCCGGTCCGCCCGAGCAGTCTCCGGCATCGACAAGTCCATCCTCGGCCTGATGGGAAAGGTGGACGCAACTGGCAAAGCGCAGCTCCACGCGCTTGAGCGTGTCACCCGCGCGATGGGCGAAATCGAAGCGACCCAGACCGCCCTGCGCACCCGCATCGACACGTTTGAGTCTGAAAACCGAAGCGGAGCCTCCCTCGACGGAATGAAGGCGCTAGAAACCTCGTTGAGCCGTCTGGCCGAATCCCTGCATGAGCGCCTAGGCGATTCCGAACGAGAACAGAGCCAGTTGCGGACCCTGTTCGACGAAAAGGTCGGTCAGGTCGCCTCCCGCGTGGACGAGGTCGCAAAGTCCGTCGATCAGGTCGTCGCGAACGCCGTGCGTTCTACCGCTGCTGGCGTCACCGGCCGGATCGACCAGATCGAGGAAAAAGTCTCCTCCGCGGAACGCCGCATCGAAGCCGGCATCGCCAAGATCTCCGACGCTGCCTCGCGCTTCGAACTGTTCGAGACCAAGGCCGACCGCGCGGTAGGCGACACGACCTGGCGAATGGAACGCGCGCTTGAGTCCAACCTCACCCGTTCGCGCGCGATGTCGAAGGAAGTCATCGATCGCGTCGACGCCATCGAGGAAAAAACGCGCGAGGCGATGACGACGCTAAGCGAAGCCGTCAGCCGCATCACAGATCGCGTCAACCGCACTGAGCGCAAGACCGACACCGCTGTCAACGTGCTTGAGCGCGCCGTCAACGAGATCGACGACCGCATCCAGCGCGGCGGCGGCCGTTCCGAAGACGATCTCAACAACCTGCAGCAGTTGTTCCAGAAGCGCCTTGACAGCTTCGCGGAAGACATGACGCGCCCGATGACTGCAATGCGCGCGGACATGGAACGCCGTCTCGAAGATGCCGTCCGCTCGGGCAATCCGGAGAAGGCCGAGCGCATCGAACGCTCGATCCGCCAGATCCAGGAACAGGTGCAAGTCTCCGAGGCCCGCCAAGCCGACGCCATCGAAGCAATGAGCGCGCAGGTCGACCGCCTGTCCCGCGCCGTTGATGAACGCCTCCGCGCCGTTGAAACGCGAGGCGACCACAAGTCGATCGAGGACGTGCGGCGCGAAATCGCAAACCTCGCCAACACTATCGATGCGCGCCTCGGCGCCGTTGAAACGACTACGCGCACGGATATTGGCCGCCTCAATACGGTGGTCGACGACAAGCTTCAGGCTCTGGAAAAACGCAGCGCCGGCGCCATCGACGCGGTCGGCGAACAGGTCTCCCTCGTCGCCGAACGCCTGCAGCGCCGCCACGACGAAAGTATCCAGCGCCTCGGCGAGCGGATCAACGAAACCTCGCTCGAGGCCCGTCCGCTCGACAGCACCGAAGTCGATCGCCTCGCCGACCGCCTCGATGAGCGCGTGCGCGAGAGCGAACGCCGCAGCGCCGAAGCTATCGGCCAGATCGGCGAACAGGTCGCGCGCGCCGTCGAACGCCTTCAGTCGCAAGCCCAGGACTCGCAGCGCGCCTTCGAAGCCCGCCTCGCCGACAGCGGACGTTCCTACGAGGCCCGGCTCACTGACGTTCTCTACGAAGTCCAGCGCCGGATGGACGACAGCGCGGAACTCGCCGCTGCCGCGCTGATGCCGGTCCAGAACACCGTTTCCTCCCTCGCGCGCCGGCTCGAGGGCATGGAAGACGCACGCCGTGGCGCCGCTGAACCGGAAGTCACTCGCGATATTCCGATGCTGTCCGATGACTTCATTATTCTCGACGACGAAACCGGGACGCAGACGCCGCTTCCGATCTCCGAGGCCGTACTCGCCGTCATCGACAGCGCCGAGACGCCGCAGGAGACAACCGATATCGTCGGCGTCGAGCCGCCGCCGTTCGATCTCGCCGCCGACCCGCGGGACGCTCACCTGTTCGAGGACGCGACCCTTGCGGTACCGGCACAGGGCGGTGAGCCGGCACAGCGCATCGAAGACCTGCTCGAAGCGGACGACGAATTCCTCGCCCGGGCCGAGCCGCAGGCCGAGTCCTTCGTCGCGGATCTCCCGGCTGACGATGGCCGCGAGCGTCTGTCGGCCAGCTATCTCGAGGAAGCCCGCCGCGCAGCGCGTCAGGGTCGCCGCATCGATCCGGCGATCGGCGCTGGCCGCAAGAGTATCGGCAAGGGTCCGCTGATCGCTTCTGCCGTCCTCACCGTCGCCGTCGCCGGCGGCGCTGCCTTCACCGTCATGCGCGGCAAGCAGGAAGGCCAGAACGAAGACTTCGCCAAGCTCGATCCCGCCACGCCCGCCGCGCCGCTTGCCCCCGCTGGCGCAAGCGATGCCGTGCTGTTCGGTGTGGACCACACCGATCCGGGCGTGGACATCCTCGCACCGCATGACGAAGCTGCCACAGCACCGGTCGCCGAGCCTGCCAGCCTCAGGCCTCCAGCGGCGCCTGTCGCCGCAGCGCCTGCGCCGACAGCTAAGACATCGGCTGGCAAAGCCAGCGCTGACTCAGCTCCGCTCAGCCTAGCCGACGCCGTGCGTGCCGGGGATCCGGTGGCTCTTCACGATTCAGCTCTCGAGCTCCTGGCGTCCGGGGAGAAAGCAAAGGCCGTGCAGATGCTGAAGGAGGCGGCCAGCCGCGGCCTCGTCATGGCCGAATACCGCCTCGCCAAGCTCTACGAACGCGGCGAAGGCGTGCCACGCGACATGGCTGCTTCGCGCGCTTGGACTGAGAAGGCAGCCATCGGCGGCAACCGCCTCGCCATGCACGACCTTGCGGTGTTCTACGCCGAGGGCGACGCAGGCCCGCAGAGCTATGCCGCCGCTGTCGAGTGGTTCCGTACCGCATCGGACCTCGGCCTTGTCGACAGCCAGTACAACCTCGCGGTCCTCTACGAGCAGGGTCTCGGCCTCAGCCAGGACAAGGGGGAGGCCGCCTACTGGTTCGAAGTCGCCGGCCGCGCGGGAGACCAGGACGCCAGCCGCCGCGCCCGTGCCCTACTGGGCGACATGCAGCCGACCCAGGCCGAGGCGATCAAGCGCAAGGCCCGCGCGTTCAACCCGAAACCGTCCATCCCCCGCGCCAATGGCGAGTTTGGCCGCCGCGCGTGGGACGTGGCCACACCGGACCAGGTTTCCGAGGTCCAGCGCCTTCTCCAGCGGCTCAACTATGTTCCCGGCGCGCCCGATGGGAAAATGAGCACGCGCACCGCCGAGGCGATCCGCCAGTTCGAGCGGGCGAATGACCTGCCGGTGACCGGCGAAGCCAGCGTCTCGCTGCTGAAGCAGCTGCGCGCCGCGGCCCTCAGCGACACCCACTAGTCACCGCCCCACCCCCGACCGACAGTCCTTTCAGGCTCTTCCCGTCCGCGCACGAACGATTGCGCTTTTGGCCTATCTGGCGCTTTCAGCGTGAGCGTTGCACGCGTAGTAATGGAAAATGCTGATTCACCTCCCCATCGCTCAGGTCGCGGTTGATCCGTTGATCCTGATCGTGATCGGGATGCTAGTGGGCTTCCTGTCGGGTCTGTTCGGGGTCGGTGGCGGCTTCCTGCTGACACCGCTCCTGATTTTCTACGGCATCCCGCCAGCCGTGGCGGTGTCCACCCAGGCGAACCAGATCCTGGCGACCTCGATCGCGGGCGTATCGGCGCACTGGCGCGACGGTCAAGTCGATACCCGGCTCGGGACACTCATGCTCATGGGGGGGCTGGGAGGATCGACCGTGGGGGTAGGTGTGTTCAGCCTGCTCAAGGCCGTCGGCGTCGTCGATACGACCATATCGGTGCTCTACATCCTGTTTCTCGGAGTCATCGGTGCGCTGATGGCGTGGGAGAGCATACGCGCCCTGCGAAGATCGTCTGGCGGCGATCCGGGCAGGCGCACACATCTTCGTGCGTGGATGCGTGGCCTGCCCATGAAGCGGCGCTTCCCGCGCTCGGGCCTTTACATCTCCATCCTGCCGCCCATCGGCATCGGCTTCTTCGTCGGCATGCTGGCAGCCATCCTAGGCGTCGGCGGCGGTTTCATCCTCGCGCCCGCGATGGTCTACCTGCTAGGCGTGCCCACCCGCGTCATGGTCGGCACGTCGCTATTCCAGATCATCTTCCTGACTGCGTACGTCACCTTCTTGCAGGCGACCTTCAACGGCACTGTCGATCTCGTTCTAGCGGCATTCCTAATGGTCGGTGGCGTCGTCGGTGCCCGCTATGGCGCCAAGACAGGCCGCAGGCTCAAGGCCGCACAACTCCGCCTCCTCCTCGCCCTCCTCGTCCTCGCCATCGCCGGCCGCCTTATCTACGAACTGTATGTCCAGCCGCACCCGGAGTACCGGCTGGAGGAATCGCGATGAAAAGCTTCGCCCTTCTCGCGATCATGCTCATGCTTGGCGCGGTTCCCGCCACGGCCCAGCGGCTCGAGGGGCCCGATCGTCCACTCATGGCCGCCGGCATCTCCGAAGACAGGATTGATGTCGAAGTCAACTATTCCGACAGCAGCGTTATCGTCTTCGCGGCAATGCCCCAGCCGGAAAACGAAACGTCCGGCATCGCGGTCGCCCTCGTCGGGCCGATGATGAAGCAGAGGATGATACGGGCCACGCAGTCCGGCGAGCAGACAATCGAATTTGTTGCCGCCCCTCAAGTTCTCGCAATCGGCGCAGAGCCGGTTGTCGCCTCCACCGTCCCGGAAGACACGATGATCGAGGCTGGCCTGAACGCGCAGGCCACAGCCCTGCCAAATCTCGACCAGCTGCTCTCGCCGGATCTGCCCGAGTGGCGCGCCGCCTTCGTGAACCTAAAGATGGAGCAGGGTCTCTATACTTTCGGTAACACGCGGTTCCGCCATTTCGACGGCGGCCTGCGCCGCGCGACGATCGACCTGCCGAAGAATGCCCCGCCGGGAGAGTACACTGTACGCGCCGTGGCTTTCCGGGACGGCAGTGTGGTAGGAGAATCCCGTCAAGCGTTCACGCTTGCGCGAAGTGGCCTCGACGCCACCCTTTTCGATCTCTCACGCCAGCACGGCCTGATCTACGGCTTTGTCGCTGTCTTGCTTGGAGTTCTTGTCGGTGGCGTCGCGGCCTGGATCGGTCGTAAGTAGATATGGCCGCACCATCAACAGCGAAAACCAAGCTGAGGATATCTGGAATCAAGTCGCGATTCGCCGGATCGTTTGCCCTACAGAGGGACCATGGCGAACGACCACGAGAACGCAGCACAGATTGTTCAGCCGCATAACGGGCAGGCCGAAATGGCTGTGCTTGGCGCGATCCTGTTCGACAACAACGCGCACCAACGTGTCAGCGACATCCTGAAGCCGCGCGACTTCTACGCGCCTGCCAACGCAGCGATTTTCGAGGT
The DNA here is from genome assembly GCA_947478925.1 of Hyphomonadaceae bacterium. Classification (GTDB taxonomy): domain Bacteria; phylum Pseudomonadota; class Alphaproteobacteria; order Caulobacterales; family Hyphomonadaceae; genus UBA7672. The sequence goes on from CANJXY010000109.1 coordinate 9,988, forward strand.
TTTGGACCGCATGATCGCTAATGGCCGTATCGCCGACGGCGTTACCCTGCGTGAGCATTTCGAGCGTGACGGCAAGCTCACCGATATCGGCGGCGCGCGCTATCTCGCCGACCTCCTGGATTCAGCCGCATTCGGCCCCGAAATCGTCGACTACGCCCGCCTCGTGCACGACCTCTCGCTTCGGCGCGAGCTTATCGATATCGGCGCCGGAATGGTTTCGAAGGCTACCAAGGGCGACATCGAAGAGCCCGGCGAGATCCAGATCCAGGACGCCGAGCGCAAGCTGTTCTCGCTCGCCGAACGCGGCTCCAGCGCTCAAGGCTTCCAGTCCTTCAACTCCGCCCTCACCAACTCGATTCAGGCCGCCACTGCTGCCTTCAAACGTGACGGCAAGATCGCGGGCGTCGCGTCCGGCCTCGCTGAACTCGACCGCAAGCTTGGCGGCTTGCACAAGTCCGACCTCATTATCCTTGCTGCCCGCCCTTCGATGGGAAAGACCGCGCTCGCTACCAACATCGCGTATCACGCCGCAAAGAACTGCCGGCGCTCACCCGGCCCGAACGGCCAGATGAAGACCGACGAAGGCGCCGTCGTCGGCTTCTTCTCCCTCGAGATGTCGTCCGACCAGCTCGCGAGCCGAATCCTAGCCGACGTTTCGACCATTCCGTCGGACAAGATGCGCCGTGGCGACCTTACGCCGAGGGACTACGAACAGATCCGCGACGCCGCCGAAACGATGGAAGGCATACCGCTCTTCATCGACGACACCGGCGGTATCTCGATCTCGCAGCTCGCTGCCCGCGCGCGCCGCCTGCAGCGCACCTCGGGTCTCGACCTTCTGATCATCGATTACCTGCAGCTCATCACGTCCTCGGGCGGCCGCAAGAGCGATGGCCGCGTGCAGGAAGTCACCGAGATCACCAAGTCGCTGAAAGCGCTGGCCAAGGAACTTGCCATCCCGATCATCGCCCTGTCCCAGCTGTCCCGTGCGGTCGAACAGCGCGAAGACAAGCGCCCCCAGCTCTCGGACCTGCGCGAGTCCGGCTCGATCGAGCAGGACGCCGACGTGGTCATGTTTATATATCGCGAGTCCTACTACCTCGAACGCCTCGAGCCCGGCGAGGGCGATCCGCGCCACGCCGAGTGGAAGGACCAGATGGCGGCCAAGTTCAACATTGCCGAGATCATCATCTCGAAACAACGGCACGGCCCGATCGGCAAGGTAGAAGTCGGCTTCAACCCT
>CANJXY010000110.1 GCA_947478925.1 Hyphomonadaceae bacterium
CGTCACGCCGGGCGTGAGGCGGGCGTTGATCGTGCTGCGCGCCGTGGCGTCGAGCGCCTGATACGCCGTCTGCAGACCGGCCAGACACCGGGCGCGATAGGGCGACGTCGCGGTTCGCCAGGCCACGCCGAGATTGGTCCAGCGGACTTCGCTCTTCCCCGCGCGTGTCGCATCGCTGTTCGCGGCGAGATAGGGCAGGTATTCGTCGCACGCCATCGCGAGAAGTGGGTCAAGATCTGGTGGCGCGTCGGTGATGGCGGGTGATGCCGCGAGCCGCGCGGGTGTGGTGGCCCAGACTCGCGAGACCCAGGCAAGCGTATGAGGCGCGCGTTCGCGAAGCATGGCCGCGGGTGTGGGATCCGAGGAGAAATGCCGGAAGAAAGGTCCGAAGAGACCGAAATCCGCCTCGCACGGGCGCGCCCCGAATAGGTAGGGGCGGACGGTGAGGATCCGCTCGAGAATGGCAAGCGTGCGCAGATAAAGATCTTCAATCTGGGGTGCGGTCGTGCTGGTGACGCCGTCTTTCTGCAGGAAGACCCGTCGCTGTCGTTGCAGGATAAATTGCCGGCGCAGAAAAAAGGGCGCCGGCGCATCGCGGAGCATGGTGCGTGCGAGTTGTGCGCTCATCAGCCGGGCGTCTTCGGCAAAGGCCCAGCGATAGTAGAGCGCAGGACGCCAGAGCCATTCGTCAAACAGGTCTTCCAGCAGTATGCTGATGAAGGCGGCAGCCGGGTCAGCGGGCTTGAAGCGAGGTCCCGCTGCCTCGGCTTCGAAATGAGCGATAATGTCGGTCGTGTCGGTCATCCAGCTGCCGCTGGGCGTTTCGACCTGTGGCATCTGGGCGATGCCGGTTGCGCGGGCGCAACGGCGGAAATCGCCGAGGTCCATCTCGATGTAGTCGAACGGAATACCCTTGGCGCGGAAGTAGGCCTCAAGCTTCCCGGTGAAGTAGGACAGCTTGAGGCCGTGAAGCTTATACTGCGCGCCTATGGTCATACTCTTGCTGCGCGCTTCCGCTTGCGGCGGCGCAAGAGCCGGAAGATCAGCAGGCTGAGCGCTGCAACCAAGCCCACGCCGATTGCGATAAGGGCGCCAGCCTGAAAGGACAGTTGACGCGCAATTGCATTGAGGCGCACCTGCCGCTCGACCTGATAGCCGTCGGGCAGTGCAAGAACGCCGGAGCGCGTTGCATAGGCACCATAGTCTGCCAGCATGGCTTTGAAGAGATCCGGCATGGAGGCGGAGAGATCGTTTACCTCGGCAGGGTCTTTGATGTGGTCATAGAGGCGCCATTTGCCGTCACCTACCGGCGGCATGTTGCGGACGATCTTCCAGTTGTCGCGGAACAGGGCAGCGTTTCCGGAGACTTCGACGCCAACTGTGTCGGCAGGGCCGTAGATGCGATCCGCCTGGCCCGCAAGCAGAGGCAGGAGGCTGCGCCCTGTTATGGGGCGGGCCCCTTCGGGTGTAGCCGTGCCCGCGCCGGCAAGCTCCAGCAACGTTGGCGTAATGTCTGACACAAATGTCAGTCCAGCGTGACGCTCGCCCGCTGGGACGCCCGGTCCGGCGATGATCATCGGCACGCGCAGCCCGCCATCGGAGGCGTAGAATTTGTAGAGCGACCCTGGCGCTGATATCGCTGAAGCCCATTCAGGGCCGATGAAGCCAAGGCTGCCGCGCTCGCCCATGCCTTCGAGCTTCCAGCTATAGCCGTTGAGGGCCATCCAGACATCCATCCAAGGCTCATGCGCAGGATCGCTGGGCTCAGGTCCATTGTCGGATGTGATGACGAAGATCGTGTTATCCAGTTCCCCACGTGATGCGATGTGGTCCATCAGACGCCCGATATGCTGATCCATCGCCTCGATCATGCCGGAATAGACTTCCATCGCGCGTGCATACTTGGCCTGCTCGTTGGCGCTCAACGAGAGCCACCCGCGTGCGTTGGCTGGTAGGGTAGCGAAGGGCGCCTCTGCGGGAACGATGCCTGAAGCAACGGCGCGATCCCAGCGTGCGCGACGTGTCGATTCCCAGCCGGCGTCGAACTTCCCGGCGTAGTGGTCGGAAAACTCCTTAGGCGCCTGGACGGGAATGTGCACGGCCTGAAAGGCGAGGTATCCGAAATAGGGAGCGCTACGATCGCCCTCGTCGATGTACTGGATCAGACGGTCGACGAGCAGTTCAGACGAGTAGAATTCATCTGGCAGTTTCGCAGGCGCGCCATCCTCGAACCATGGCGCATCCTTGTAGTAGGGCATGTAGGCCTTGGCCGCCCAATTGTCGGCCCCGGAGGCATCGAGCGCGAGCGATCGGTCGAAGCCATGACGGTTCGGCAAGTCGCCTTCGCCATGGCCGAGATGCCACTTGCCTGACATCAACGTGCGGTAGCCATCCGCCTTGAGTCGATCCGCGATCGTAAGAACACCCGGCTCGAGGCGAAGTGTATAGCCAGGCTTGCCCTTCAGTTCCGGTGGAAGGACCTCTTCGATAGTGGAGACACCCGTACGGTGGCTGTCCATGCCGGTCAGAAGCATGGCGCGCGACGGCGAACACAAAGGTGATGTGTGGTAGTTCGTCATCATCGCCCCGGAGGCGGCAAGGCGGTCAATATTTGGCGTGTGCGCTTCACCGCCGTAGACGCCGAAATCCATGAAGGCGGCGTCGTCCACCAGGATAAGGATGATGTTGGGGCGCCTGGCGGCTGTCGGTGCTTGTTGCTGCGCTGACGCAGGCAGGAGGCTGGCCAGCGACAGGATGGCTGCAGCGAGACATTTGCGGAAGACGTCGCGCATCATTCAACCTCGGCGCTGTACACGGAAGCCATGAGATATTATGACATGCCGAATGTCAATTTAGGGAGTCGTAGATGGAATGGATCATTCTCCCCGTCGTGATTGCGGCTGTTCTTGTCATATGGCTGGGCCTTCCAGCGATGTTGAGGGCGATGGGACTCCATCATCGATTTGCCGCCCCTAAGCGCAACCTCAAGGGGAGGCGAGCCCTGATCATCGCAACCAGCCACGACACGCTGGGCGATACAGGCAAGAAGACCGGCGTGTTCGCGTCCGAGATGACAGCGCCATACTATACGTTTCTCGATGCAGGAATGGAGGTCGACGTGGCGAGCATCAAGGGCGGCGCCATTCCTGTTGAGCCCATGTCCGTGAAATGGCCTCTGAAATCGGAATACGATGATCGTTTCCTGAATGACAAGGATTTGCGCCAGAAGGTAGGCGCGGCAAAGTCAGTCGGCCAGGTGGATGGCGCGCAGTATGACGCCGTTTTTCTAGCTGGCGGATGGGGCGCAGCCTTCGACTTTGAACAGTCGCCCGAACTGGGTCGACTGCTTCTGCAGGCGGAAGATGCGAGCGCGGTTATCGGGGGCGTTTGCCATGGTCCACTGGGTTTGCTGGCCGCGAGGCGTGGCAACGGCCAGCCGCTTGTAAACGGGCGCACACTAACGGCGGTGACGGACAAGCAGGTAAGGGAGCTCGGCATTACGCTCACGCCGCGCCATCCGGAGCGGGATTTGCGCGCCGCTGGCGCCCGGTTCGAATCCGCGACCCGATTCAGGGATATCTTTGCAAGCCATGTTACCGCAGACGGCCGATTGGTGACTGGTCAGAACCAGAATGACGGAGCAGAGACAGCGGACCGGATGATGCAGGTCATCCTCGATGCGTCTCCCAAGGGAGGTTGACAGATATGATGACGGTTTTGCGCGCATTGGTAGGCATAGCCGGCCTGTTGGGCTTGTTGGTTGCAGCGCGGATGTGGATGGCTCCGGAGGAAGCAGCGGCACAACTGGGCGTTGCAGCTTCCGGTCCGCTGGGGCTGGCGACGATCCGCGCCGACATGGGGGGCTTCTTCGCTGCTGGCGGAACGTTCGCGATGGCGGCGGTAATCAAGGGGCGCAGCAGCTTGTTGCTGCCCTCTGTCGTGCTGATTGGGTTCGCGCTGACAGGTCGCCTGGTTGCCGTGGCCATGAACGGGTTCGCTCCAGAGATGGCGCCACCGATGGCGATCGAAGCCGTTCTCCTGGTTCTGTTCGTGGTAGGGTGGAAGTGGCTGCCGCGCTGAACGCGGCAAGAGGGACTGTCAGCTTGGCGCGAATGTTCAGCGGTCCTCGAAAAATGCGCACTGGGAGGGGCGGCGCGGGCTAGAAGAGACGGCAGTTTCGCGTGACAGTCGTACGCAAGTTCCAAGTCCTGTTCCAGTTGTGGCTCTAGCCTGACAGCGCCAGCGATTTCATCGCACCCCACTTTGGTCTACGCTCGTGAAATGAGACGCATCACCGTATTTGCCATAGCACTGCTTGCATCTCCCGCGGTCGCGCAGGATGGCCCCTATGGCCCCCGTGGCAGCTACGAAGTGAAGCAGACACTGGCCGGGCCTGGCTGCCATTTCTTCCGCCCCATTCTGCCCCAGGTGCATCCAAGTCCTGTAATCCTGTGGGGCAATGCAACGAGTACCATGGTGGCTCGTTACGGCCCGTTGCTGACGCACTGGGCCAGCTACGGCTTCATTGTCGGCGCATCCGTGAGCGGCAATGCCGGCTCTGGGCGTGACATGCTTGCATGTCTCGATTTTCTTCAGAGGGAAAACGCTCGCGAGGGCAGTGCCTTCTACGGCGCGATCGACCCTTCACACGTTGGCGCTTCGGGTCATAGTCAGGGCGCCACCGGAGCACTGATGGCCGGCCGTGATACTCGGATCAAGACGACCGCTCCGATTGAGCCTGCAACCCGTGGCGGTCACTACGCACCAGGCACGGAGAAGGCGCAGCATGGGCCTATGCTCCTGTTGTCCGGCAGCGCCGACGCTATCACCGAGCCTCTCCTCAATCACAAATTCGTCTTTGACGACGCAAACGTCCCTGTGGTTTGGGCCACGCTTCTGGGCGCCGGCCACAACGCTCCCGCCGTGCAGGACAGTGGTCCGTATCGGCCCGCAACTACTGCATGGTTTCTTTGGCAACTCATGGGCGACGAAAAGGCAGGCGCCATGTTCACAGGGGCAAAGTGCAACTACTGCATCGATCCGGATTGGGTCGTGAAAAGGAGAGGGATAGAATAGCGTCTTCCCAGATTGTGTTCCGCTAGTTGATCTATCGATCTGATCGCTGGGGAGGTGTCAGGTTGAGTGCGAATTCTGATCAGGCGCAATTTGGCGTTGGCTTGTCACGTCTGGTTCCGCTCTGAATTCTGATCTGGTGAATCGGCCGCTTTCACCCGGAACCGGTCTGTACTTGCTTATCTTGACAGCACCACCCTGACAGCACCCACCTAGTCTCTGGAAAATTACCGACGTCGTTGACACACACTGCCTCGTCGATCCGCCGCAATGGAAGACACAGATATGCCTGTACCCAGCGTCCGAAGCTTTGATCGTTCTCCAGAAGGGTCCGTCATGACACCCATGGGGGCGTCCGCTCATAGGTTGCTGGTTGAACACTCTGAGCGGCTTGCCCAAAAGTTCTACGCCCCATCTCCGGGCGTCTGGTGTTTTGTCGGCAACGGCTTGTCGAACCAAACCTTCATCGAAGGGCCAGAGGGTGTCATCGCGATTGATACGGGGGAGTCGGTTGAGGAGATGCGGGCGGCCCTCAAACAACTTGCCACGGTCTGCGACAGGCCCGTCGTGGCGGTGATGTACACCCATTTCCACTATGTCGGCGGAACGCGGGCAGTTCTTGAAGCATTTGGCGCCGACGTTCCCATCTACGCTCATGATCGCGTCGTGGCCAACCTTAAGCGAACCTCGGACGATATTGCGCCGATGTATGGACGCGGACTAGTCGAACAGTTTGGTCTCGCGCTCCCCGCGACCGGGCTGGACTCGATGCCCAATGTAGGGCTCGGACTGATTTTCCGCCTTGCGCAACATGCGCCACACACGCCCGGTTTCGTACCTCCAACGATCACCACGGATCGACCGATGACATGGAGGATCGCAGGCCTCGATGTTCAGGTCACGCCTGCGCCATCCGATGCCGACGACTCCGTGACGATCTGGTTTCCGGCCCTCAAGACGGCGGTTCAAAATCTCGTTTGGCCAGCGCTCTTCAATGTCTTCCCTATCCGCGGCGAAGAATACCGGGATCCCCGTGTCTTGTTAAAGGGTCTCGACGATCTTCTCGCCTTGGGGGCCGAACACGTTCTTGGTACGCATGGACCGCCAATTTCCGGCGCCGCCGAGATCGTAACGCGAGTGCGCGCCTATCGCGACGCGATCCAGTTTCTTTGGGATCAGACCGTCCGCGGCATGAATAAGGGCTGGACGACGGACGAGTTGGCCGCCCGCGTCCGATTGCCTGATGCTTGCGATGCCGACTACATCACGGCTGAACGCTATGGAGTGGCGGAGCATCATGTTCGTCAAATCCATAACGGCCTCAAAGGCTGGTTCGACGGTGATCCAGCCAAACTTTTTCCACTTGAGCCGGCCGAGCGCGCATCGCGACTCATTGAAGGCTTTGGGGGGCGTTCCGTAGTCCGCACGCAAGCAGTGGCGGCGATCAAGAAAGACGATCTGCGCTGGGCAATCGAACTCGCCTCCTGGTTGGTAGCCGCGCCGGCGGACAAAGCTGACGAGCTGCAGCCCGATCGGAATCTCCTTGCTGGCGCCTTGCGCATTATAGGCCAGCGCACGCCGGCCGCGAACATCCGCAGCTGGGTGCTCACTAGAGCGCGTGAACTTGAAGGCGTCGGCTCTCTCGACCGCTACCGCAAACATCGATTCCGGCGCGATTCCATCGTCGCAGATCCGGCTGGGTCTGTCGCGATACTACGGGTCTTGCTTGATCCCCATCGCGCCGACGGCCTCGACGTGCATGTCCGCTTTGAGTTCGGGAATGATCGAGAGTGTGGTCTCCATGTCCGCAACCAGGTAGCGGTTCCGACCGATGGCTCGACGGCGTCGATTTCGCTGCGGGTCGACCCTGAGCTATGGGCAGAGTTCCTCACCGGGAAAAAGTCGTATGCCGATCTCGTAGCCGACAAGAGAGCTGCCGCCGTCGGGAACAAGGAAGATCTGACAGCAGTGTTGGCTTGTTTCGACATCTCCGCGCCGCGGTAATTCGCTAACGAAACTGGCGGAAGCAATCACGGACCTCCCTGACAAACCCCTCGGGCTGTTCCCAGGCTGCGAAGTGTCCACCGCGCTCCGCCTCCCTCCAGTGGATGATGTTGCTCATGACGCGCTCGGCCCAACGACGCGAGGGGCGGAAAATCTCCCGGGGGTAGATCGTGACCCCGGTCGGGATGTCGAGCTTTGTTGTCTTGAAACTATCAAAACTCTCCCAATAAAGCCGCGCTGAGGACGCAGCTGTCCCGGGAAGCCAGTAAAGCATGATGTTGTCGAGCATTTCATCGAGGCTGAGCACGTCTTCAGGCTGACCGCGATGATCGGTCCAGGCCCACATCTTCTCATAGATCCAAGCGGCCTGGCCGACCGGGGAGTCCGCAAGTCCATAGGCCAGCGTTTGCGGCCGCGTGGATTGAAGCGTCGAGTACCCCATGCCACTGTCACGGTGCTCCGTCAGCGCCGCAACCGCTGCCTGTTCGGCGGGTGTCATCTCGTTCAGCTGTTCACCACGCGGGTAGACCAACGGCATGTTGACGTGGATCGCAGCTAGAGCGCGGGGGCGAGCCACGCCGAGGGCGGACGTTACCGCCGATCCCCAGTCACCGCCCTGTGCGACCCACCGCGAATAGCCCAACCGGGACATCAGTTCGATCCAGGCGCGGGCAATGCGCTCTACACCCCAGCCTGTTCCCACCGGCTTTTCCGAGAACCCGAACCCCGGCAGAGATGGCGCGATGATATCAAATGCGTCGCCTGCCGCCCCGCCGTACGCGGACGGGTCTGTCAAAGGTCCGATCACTTTCATGAACTCTGCAACGGAACCCGGCCAGCCGTGTGTAATTAGAAGTGGCAATGCCTTGGGATGTGGGGAACGCACGTGAAGGTAGTGGATGCTCAGGCCATCGATTTCAGTTTTGAACTGACCTAGCGCATTCAGTCTTGCCTCGAACCGCCGCCAGTCATACCCGCTACGCCAGTAGGAACAGAGAGCCTCTACGTTCGCCAAGGGCGCTCCCTGCGACCAGTCCCCGACAGTCTCGCGGTCCGGCCAGCGCGTGCGTTCGATACGCATCTTCAAGTCAGTCAACGCTTCTTCGTCAATCGCGACACGAAATGCCTTGGTCGTGCTGGTCATATGCGCCTCGTCGAATCCTGCCGCGCTGAGGATAGACTCAATCGTCGCCTGGAGGCCAACGCCAACTCGCCTCTGCATACCCCGGGTTCACTGGCGCCAAGGAAGCCCTATGTGGCGTTGCGCCAGGCTGGATCTCGAATAGGGGGCAGGGCGTCCCAGGTGGGACCATACGAAAACAGTGCGCGCTGCCCGCCAAGCAGGGGTCCAGGCACTCCTCTCCCATTACCCCGCTTCCAATAACGCGGGGCAATACCCCACGGCCATACAACCGATGGTCCCGAGCGCGTCCTTCAAATGCCATGGTGTGTTGAATAGCCTCGATCAGCTCGTATCTCGCGGCACGTGCAGCACGTCTTGCCAACGGGTTACAGACGTCTGCGACTGCGCGAAACTCGCTATTGGCCTTCGGAAACGTCAACGCCGGGAAATGCTTCCTTGATCGGCGGCTGTTCACGTCCCTCACGTTCAAGCGCGCGGGCGCCGTTCAGTATGCTGGGAAGAGCGTAGTTCCCTTCATGGCAGGCGTACTCATACAAGGACTGCTGCGAAGCGTTCAGCCCGATCTCTCCGCTCCAGGCCTTTGCATAAAGCGTCGAGTCGTCCACGGTGAACTGATAGACGATCTGTCTATCGCTCCAGCGTGTGAAGCGCTCGGTGAGCTTTCCGGTAGCGGATATGTATGACCGTTGCCCGGGGTTAGGGTTCACAGTCTCGACGACGAGCGCGTCATTCTCATACCAGCCTATGGAGTCGCCACCCCATTTCGGAATTTCACGCGAGGCGTGATTCCCTCCAATCGGGATGATCCGTACGTCATGGATCATCTCGCTGAGGATCATCACGTAGCCAGGCGTCTGCACGATCTGATAGTTGTTGTTGTATAGACCGTTGCTCATGACCGGCCCAGCGCCGCCCGTAAAACTCATCAGGCAGCGTTCTGATTGTGGTCGAACTTCGGGTCCATCGAAAAGCTGCATCCTCGGGCGTGTCGCGGTAACGAGGTCGCGATAGGGAATGCGACCGTCGCTTGGTTCCGTGATCCACGACGTGCGGTACTCGCCCTTCACCATCGCGTAGCCCGTTCCCGTATCCAGCCAGAAACTGTTGTAGGCGCGCGACGTGTTTTTGTCGGCCAGCAAGCGCCGCGACGATTCCGCGTCCACCTTGGACTCGTTGCCATCCTGATAGGCGGCGCGTGTATAGACGTGTTGGCGCGCCAGGAATGTTGCTTCCTCGGCGCTGACCGTGAGTTTGTCGATGTTTGACGGTCGTTCCATCTGGGTGAGCGACGTGTTGTTCCACACGCCCTCGAGGTCCGGCGCTCCCCAGCTCGTGCGGGGAGGGACATAGTCGGGCACATCCTGAGCCGCGGCCGAACCGATGGTGGCGAAAACGACCCAGAACAGGGCATGACGTTTCATTGGTTTGCTCATTAGTGCGCGCAGGTTCTAACCATGCGTGCTCGGTAAAAAGCGATGTGCAGCTTCAGCTGCGCCGGTCGACTTGTCCATGAGCAAGTGCAGCGTTTTCTTTCGTGGGTGGACGACTTCTGTACCTATACAGTTAAGCGCGAAAACCTATCAAACGCAGTTGGGACTTGGGTTGCCACGTCTGATTTCGTTTTCAACTTTGATCGGGTGACTCAACCGCGTGCGTGTGGAAGCGGCCTGCACTTGCTCAACTTGACAGCACGCCGCCAACGCAAACTCCCACCATCAGTACGCTGGCGCATGGACGAGATGGTCTTCACGATCGCAGGTGAGCGTGCGTGGATCTGGCGCGCGGTCGGCGACGCAGGCGAGGTGATGGACATGAGAATGCAGAAGCGTCGTGATACCGGAGTAACTATTCGATTCTTGCGACGACTATTGAAGAACCAGCGTGTTGAGCCGGAGGTCATCGTCACGGATGGACTGCGGTTGTTCGGTGCCGCGCTTGCCCGACTCGGTCTTGGTGGTCTCCATCAGCCTGGACGATTGTGCGACAACGACCGTGTCGAGAATTCGTATCCTGGCGTTCGAAGACGCGTGCGGAAGATGCAAGGCTTCAAGAGTCGACCGTCTGCTCAGCGTTTTCTGTAAACACAAAGCGGTCTACAACACGTTCTACATCCATCGGCATCTTCTGATGCCGCCACGAAATGCGTGTGCTTCGCGCGCGCTCGGAAACCGTCTGGAGCTGGGCGGGCGCATGACGGTTGCAGCTTTGTCGCAAGCCGAGCAAAACCGCACCAAGCTGATCTGTCGGTACCTCATCAATTGCTCAAGCGTCGATCACAGCGACGCGCGCAACGAACCCCATGGAGCACCAGTAAAAATCGCGCGCCCAACCTGGACTTGGGAAGACGACGCCCTGCAGCGGTCCGCCAATCTTGGCTCGTGCTCGGGTCGCGCCGGTAGCGATGTCAAGCACGACGACATTTTCGCAGCCCTTGGCATAGTCATTGGTCACGAGCTCGCCGCTGCTTGGATAAAGCAGCATATGGCTGGCGGCACCAAAATTCTCCCGCGCCCAAAGCGGAGTCAGAGACCGCCCTTCCGCGTTAAATCGCCAAGCACGAAGGAGTTTGTTCGCTGAGTCCATGGCCACGACGATCTGACGGCTGACGTCGAAAACTGGAGGATTGGTGACGGAGCCGCCACCTAACCCACTAACCTCGATCGCATCGTGATCAGCGCTATCCGACAAACTGACCCGGATCAGGCGGTTGGGGGTGGCTGAGACACCGGCGCCGACCATGGACGTGCGGTATCGGTGATGGCCATTGTCCATGAACCAGGCCTGATCTTCGGCCAGCACCACGTCCCAGCCGTAGCTCTGCTGGGTGCCGGCGACGTAGTTATGTCGCCAGCCCTCATCGAA
>CANJXY010000111.1 GCA_947478925.1 Hyphomonadaceae bacterium
CTCTTCCTGAGCAGCCACGATCTGCTATCGGGCCTCGACAGGACCGGACCCGGCAATCCCCAGACAGCGGCTGGCCACTTGCTGCTGCAACTCTGAGTATAGCAGCAGTCGTAACACTGGACTGAAACAGGACGCCGGCTCCCGATCACATCGGGGGCCGGTATCTATTCTGGGGATGGAGCGCCCGCCGCTTCCGTTGCAGTTGAAACGGCGATCCATGTCGTCGATCGCAAGCGCGAGGCGGCGCGGCCAGACCGCCAATCTCAGTTGCGCAGGTCCGCAGGCAGGGTCGGCGTCGACAGGATATGGACATAGGCCGCCCAGCGCGAAGCTGCGTCATGCCCGTGACGATCGACATAGCCGCGCACGAGCGCCTCGCCGACGGAATAGTTGATCACGTAGGACCGATACTTGCGGTCAAACTCGAGTGACTGCGCCGCGACGTCGCGCGAGGCGAGACGATATTTCTGTACGAGTGTGATCGCCTCTTCGCGGTCAATCTCGCCGTCGATCTGCATTTGCGACACCTTGAGCAGTGCGCCATCCAGCTCAGCAGTGGCCGCGCGCAAGGCATCAAACGCCGGCGCAGCTTCTGGATCGAGACCGGCCAGCGGATAGAGAACGTCCATCTCGAACCTCAAACGCTCATCGCCCGGGAAAGCGAGTTCGACGCCGAAGTCTGCCCCGCCCTCATTGAGCGGGGCTGCCGGCACATAAAGCGGCGCAACTGAATATTCGGGCCAGCCGCGATCACGGTAATTCTGCTCGTTGTAGATCCCCTGCACGTGATGACCCGGATAGCCTTCGTGGCAGGCAAGGATCAACGCACTGCCAATCGACACAGGCAGATCCGTGTTGATCTGGATAAGGCTGCGCTCACCGCCCAGATAGTAATTGTACGCCCCCCAGGACTGCCCCTTCACCAGCTCCATCGCGAAGCTCTCGCCGGGCGGCAGTGGAATGTAGGCTGCAGTGCGTTTGCGGCACTCGGCAATTGCCGCTTCCATCACGATCTGCACGCGGTCGTCGGGGATGGAGTAGCGCGAGCGGAACATCTCCACGCGCTCCGACAACGGCGCCGTGCCGGGAACCAGCGTGTCGATCCGCCGAAGCGCGCCATCGAAAGCAGCGAGTGGCTTCAGGACTGGCCGCAGGGCAAACAGGCGCTCTGCCTCATCAGCAAACGAGACGCGCTTGCCGTCGATCATGTCGAGCCTGAAACGCGCGCTGGATACATTCGCCAGCAGGACTTTCGCGCGCTGGCCTTGTTCGTCCCCCGCCGCGACCTTGGCTGTCAGAGCCGCCTTGATCCGGTCGGCGTCGCGCTTCAGCTCGGCACGTTCACGCGGATTGCGCCGCGCCGCCTCGCGCAAGTCTTCGGGTCCAAAATACGCATCGACATAGCCGCTCTCATGCGCGTCGATCTCGAGGACGAGGCGGACATAATCGCGCGCCAGGGTGTCGAGCGTCATGCTGGTGCTCCCGCCAAGGCTCGCGCAGCCTGCCAGTACGAATGCTGCAAGGCCGGCGAGCCATGCCTTCAAGCGCCGGTTCTCCGGCCCTTCGCGACCTCGCCAAAGGTCGTGCGCTTCACTGCACGGCTCGCCGCCGCCGCTGCTGCGCCGACCGCACCGCCACGCGCATCACGCGTGGGCGGCGGCCCTTTGGACGATTTGGCCGTTCGCGTATCCTCTTCGCTAAAAAGTTCAGCCAACTTGTCAGTCATAACGCCGCCGAGTTGCTCGGCTTCCACAATGGTGACGGCCCGGCGATACCAGCGCGTGACGTCGTGGCCGATGCCGACTGCGATCAGTTCGACCGGCGAGACGCCCTCGATATGCGCGATCACCTCGCGCAAGTGCTTTTCCAGTGGGTTGCCGACGTTGACTGACAGTGTCGAGTCATCGACCGGCGCGCCGTCTGAAATGACCATCAGGATCTTGCGCTGTTCGGTGCGCGCCATCAGGCGATCGTGCGCCCAGAGCAGAGCCTCGCCATCGATGTTCTCCTTCAGGAGCCCTTCGCGCATCATCAGGCCAAGATTTCGCCGCACGCGGCGCCAGGGCGCATCCGCCGACTTGTAGATGATGTGGCGCAGGTCATTGAGGCGGCCTGGCGAGGCCGGCTTGCCTTCCCTGATCCAGTCCTCGCGCGACAGGCCGCCTTTCCAGGCTTGCGTGGTGAAACCGAGAATTTCGACCTTCACGCCGCAACGCTCCAGCGTACGTGCGAGAATGTCTGCGCAAAGGGCTGCCACCATGATGGGCCGGCCGCGCATCGAGCCCGAATTGTCGAGCAGCAACGTCACGACGGTGTCGCGGAACTTGCTCTCGTCTTCCATCTTGAATGACAGCGGCGCAGTTGGATCAACGATGACGCGCGTCAACCTCGCCGTATCCAGAACGCCCTCTTCGAGATCGAACATCCATGAACGATTCTGCTGCGCCATCAGGCGACGCTGCAGCCGGTTGGCGAGGCGGGAGACCGCCCCCTGTAATCCTTGCAACTGGGCGTCGAGGTAGGCGCGCAGACGGGTGAGTTCTTCAGGATCGCACAGCTCGTCGGCGGTCCTCACTTCGTCATGGGCTGTGGTGAACGCCTTGTACTCGGACTTGAACGCATCACTGTCGCGCCAGTTGGGCCTCAGCGGTGTCGCCGGTTCCTCGTCGTCCGTCTCGGACGCCTCCATGTCGGCGTCAGCATCCTCGGCGGCAGACGCCTCGATCTGGTCGCCGGGCTCGCCTTCGCCAGCGTCGCTGGAGTCCTGCTCCTGAGCTTCGCCCTCGCCTTCACCATCGCCTTCGCTGTCGTCGGATGCCTCGGTCTTGGCCTCGCCCTCTTCTTCTTCCTCGCCCTTCTCGTCCTCGCTTTCCTTGTTGCTGGACGTCTCGTCGCCGAGACCGAGGTCACGCAGAAGATCACGCATCAGGGCGGAGAAGGCCTTCTGGTCATTCATGCGCGCACGCGCGTTCGCCAGAGGTCCCGCGGCCTTCTCGCTCAGCTCTGATCTCCAGAGCTCGGCCACGCTTTCGGCGGCCGGCGGCAGCTTGCGTCCGGTCAATACTTCACGCAGCACGAATTCGAGCGCGTCATCCATCGGCGCACGCGCCTTGTCCGTCACGCGCGCATAGCCCGCGCGCTCGCAGCGTTGTTGCAGAACCGCGTCGAGATTTTCCGCGACGCCGTCCATCGCCACCGAGCCAATGGCTTCAATCCGCGCGCGCTCAGCAGCCTCAAACAGACGGCGAGCATCCTCGCGCTGGGGCATCGCCTTTGCGTGTGACTTCGGATTGTGGTGCGCTACGCGCAAGGCCAGCGCATCTGCCTGTCCGCGCGCCCGCGCGGCCGCCATAGGCGTCAAATCCTTCGGTGGCGTGGTGAGCGTGATCTGCCCGTCCTGCGCCCGCCCGCCGTCGACGGAAAAATCGACGGCAAGCTCGTCCTGCCCCGCGATCGCCCGCGTGGCGGCGCTGAGGGCGGACTTGAAGACGTCCGAACGGTCGATTGGCCTGCTCATGAATGACGTTTAGGGCGGCCGCGCCCCGCTGGGAAGGGGCCGCTACCTGTCTCCAAGCGTCTCGATGGCGGCCAGCGGCGAAGCGATGCTTCCCGACACCAGCGCGGCGAGGATTTTCGGCATAGGCCATATGCGCGACAGGGGCGACATCAGCCAATCCCGCACCCATGCGGCGATGGCCCCGTTGGACTGGTAGGCGGGGGTGAACATCCAGGAGGCCAGCTGGTAGAGCCGGATATGCGTCACCCGCGCTGCGCTGTAGGCCGCCAGCGCCCCCGCCATGTCGCCGTGCGCGTCCAGCGCGCGGGCCAGCGCCATGGCATCCAGCAGGGCCATGTTGGCGCCCTGGCCAAGCTGGGGGCTGGCGCAGTGCCAGCTGTCGCCCACATGCACAACGCCATTGCTGACGGGCGCGCCGAGCGTGCCGTGAGCATAGCTCGCCATGATCATCTGGTCGCGGTCATGGATCTGGTCGAGGAAAGGCTCCGTCTGCGGCCAGAGGCGCCGGACATCATGCTTCCAGCTGTCGAGGGAGGCGCTGCGCCACGCCGCCATGTCTGCATGACGGAGGCTCCAGAAGAACGCCGCCTGCTGCGGTGTGTCCGATCGCAACCGGCCGATTGGCATTACGCCCACCATTCGCCGCGCAGCCTCATAGCGTTGCTCAAGCGCGGTCGCGTCGAACGGCGCGCCTACCCAGTCGAGATTTGCCCAAAGCGCGCCAAACGGCAGTGGCGCCAGCGGCTTGCGCCAGGACAGAGGCGAGCGCACGCCCAGCGCGTTGACGATCAGATCATGGCGCGCGGTTGTCGCGCCGGACGCAAAGGACAGCCGGCCGTCGCTTGCGCCGGTGATGTCCCGACTACCTGCGATCTCGGCGCCCGCCTGCACTGCTGCTGCGAGCAAGGCTTCGAACAGCGCGCCGCGATGGATCCCCACACCATGGCCAGCGTGCTCGCCAAGCCGACCGTAGCGTACATCCAGTACAACACGCCCGGACCCACGTGTGCGTCCGAACAGCCGCCTTATCTCGGCGCCAAGCAAACGCAGCCGCGCGCCAACGCCAATCTCGTCGAGAACAGCCAGGCCGACCGGCTGCAGGATCAGACCCGAGCCCAGCGCTGTCGGCGCCTGCATCCTGTCAAAGACGACAACGCGATTGCCCTCGCGCGCCAGCAGGGCTGCACATGCGAGCCCGCCAATTCCGCATCCAGCAATGGCGATGGTTCGTTTCGGCATCGGCCGGCCCCTGCCCCTCGCAATTCCTACGGCCTCGCATTCTGGCTGTCGCGCGGGTGGAACGTGACATTCGGACGCGCGTTAGCTGTCTGACGAATCTGGAGAACCAACATGACCCTCGTGAAAACCCTGATCGCCGCCGGTCTCGCTGCATCTTCGCTGGCGGCGTGTTCGACACTTGGCGGCGCTGCCCTGGGCGGCGCGGCTGGCGCTGCAATCGGCAACAATACCGGTGACGGCGACGCGGAACGCGGTGCTGCCATTGGCGCTGTCGTAGGGGCTGTGGCCGGTACGGTTGCGGACGACAACTAAGGGCAGGCGCCTCAGGTCGCTCCGGATAGGACGGCCAGATTGAAGGCCGCTGCTACCCGGCGCGCGCTTGTTTCCGGATCGTCCTGCTCGGTGTCGATCACGATGTCGGCGGACGGCATCGCCGCCTCCGATTGCAGAAAATCAGGCCGGTGTTCGCGCAGCACATCGAGCGACACGAGTTTCCTGAACTCGGCGCGGCTCTCGTTCGATATCCGTTTCTCCTGCTCCGTCACAGAAAGAACCAAGCGAACATAGCGGACCTTGCCGCCGAGCCGTTCGATCAACGACTCAACGCGCTCAGTGAAACCCTCCGGCACGGTCGGCTCGGGAGCGAAGGTGAAGATCAGCGAGCGCCCCTGGCTCGCTGCAGTCTCGAACCCGGCCATCCACATCGACTCGCGAAGCCGCACGAATTCCGGATCGCCAAACGGCAGGCGCTCGAGCAGCGCATCAACCACCAGGTGGTTGTGAAACAGGGGCAGCGACGTCAGCCGCGCCAACTCCCGCGCCACGGTCAGCTTGCCCGAGGCTGCCCCGCCCCAGATGAAGATCAACTGCATCAGGCGCCGTCGAACAACGCGATCGTCCGATCAAAGGCCAGCACATCTGATGCAGCGTCATAGTCGTCGGACTGCTTGCGGGCGAAGCCGTGGCCTGCATCGTACACATAAACCGGAATGGCCGGGTGCGCCGCCTGGATCTTGTCCACGGCGCCGACCAGCGGGATGTGCGTATCCTTCGCGCCGAAATGGCAGATCGTCGGGCATGTCGGCGTCATGCCAACCATCTGCGCGATGTTGCCTCCGTAGTAACAGGACGCTGCCGCAAGTCCGTCGATGCGCGAGCCCGCGAGCCAGCTCATTGTGCCGCCATAGCAATAGCCGGTGATGCACGTCTTGCCTGATTTGGACAGAAGGTCGAACACGCCGCCAATGTCGTTCATCGCGTTCTCTGGGCCGTTGCCCATCGCCAGCTCGACGCCGCGCGCCATGTTGGCTGCGACGTCCCGTGGCTGGACGATGAAGCCGGGCGCTGCGCGGTCGTACATCGATGGTGCGATGGCTTCGTAGCCTGCAGCGCCGAAACGCTCTGCCATTTCCTTGATGTGATCCGAGAGCCCGAAAATCTCCTGCACAACGATGACGCCGCCCTTGCGGGGGCCCTGCGCCATTACGTGGTAGGCGTCGAACGTGAAGCCATCGCGGCTGTTTACCCGGATCATGCTGCCTGTGGTTACGCTCATGATGTTTTGCTCCTTGCCGCGCCGGCGATCTACGTCCTGAAAAAGAGACCCACGCAAAGGGTGAGTATTCCGGTCAACAACATAAGCAGGGCAACCGCCATGGCGCATCCCGGACCTGGCTGGCTCCCAAAACTGGATTTGCGAAAACGCCAGGCGAGGAAGCCTCCGGCCACCAGCATGACCCCGCCAATCAGCAGTAGTTTCCAGTCCATAGCCATTCCCCACATTCGGGGCTGTCAACCAAGGCCCAGCCAGCCCATATCCAGCGACTGCATGACCGCTTTGGCCAGCTTCGGCAACCTTCGCCTCAGGACGAACCGAGGGCGGCCGCCAGTAATGAGAGTCCCGATTTTGGCTGAGCACCGAAAACCTGCGCGGGCCATTCGGGAGAGAAACGATCCAGCACCATGAAGAGCGCCAGACCTTCATCCTGCGACCAGCGCTTGCCACGCCTCATTCCGCTCAGGGCCGAGGCCCCATCGAGTCCGCCGCCAGGACCGCTTGAAAGCCATGAGAGGCCCGCAAACTGGCCGGCGCCTTCCATGGTAAGAAAGATGTCTTCCAATTCAGCCATCGGCGTCTTGTCGCCGGTCAGCCACTTGTTTCGACGCGCATTGACCAGCGACAGCGCCTCCCGTGCGAGCGTCCGCGCTTTTGCATCATCGATTTCGGCAGCCGCGGCGAACAGCAGATCGCGCTCACGCTCGACCGAGGCAACGAACTCGGCATTCGTTGCGAAGACGTCCTGGATAAAGTCATCGGTCATGTCGTCACCAACGCCAACGCTCTTCGCGAGCGCCTCGATACGAGCGCCATAGGCGGTGAACTGGCGCGTGTGTGTCATCTCGTGGGAGAGCACTGCGAACATCAGACGGTCGAGCCCCATTTCGCTGCTGACATCGTCGGCGCGCCAGACGGTCGGCAGCGCCATCACCATCATGGCCGAGCCATCCGGCGCAGGCGCGGCAAACGATGTCACTTGCGCGGGCAGTATCTGTCCATCGGGAAGGGCAACCTGTCCGCCATGCGCGACAGACGACCAGGTGCGCGCATCCTCACGGGTGAAGGCGCACTGCGCATCGAACAGGACGTAGGTCACGTGCGGATCGGGAGACGCCAGCTCGAAGATGTCATGCGACACGGTCCGCCACACATCCGGGGCGCGTGCGAGCCACGCCTTGTCGCCATCATCCAGCACGCAGGCAGGATCGCCGGAAATCGTGATCTGTTGTGACGTGGCGCAGGCTCCAGCCGCAAGGACGGCTGCTGTCAGCAACGCTCTCACTTCAGGTCCTTGACCATCACCCGCATGGCGCGGCTGCGGCCCGGCCGCAGCCCGCCGCTGAAGGTCTGGACGCCAATATCTGCAAAACCCCAACGCACATAGGCCGCGCTAGCCCACTCTGCGTGTTCCATCACGTCGAGCCACACATAGGTGCAGCCTTCGGCCTTCGCCTGCGTCTCGGCGGCGTCGAGGAGCTTCTTGCCAATGCCGCCACGACGGGCGCCTGGCAGAAGATAGATGCGCGGAATTTCTGCCCCGCCCTCGCGGCTGTTGACCGGCTCCAGCGAGCCGATGAACATGGTGAGAAAGCCGACGCCGACGCCGTCCTGCCGCGCGATCCAGACGCGCGCATCAGGCGCCGCGAGTGTTTCAAGCATCGCCTCCGCGCCGAATGTCTTGAGCTGCTGGAAGAAGCCAACCGCGTCATCCCAATCGTCGTGATAGGCAGCAGCGTAAGCCGCCGGGCCGATGATGCCGAGGTCGGGCGCATCTGCCGGCGTGGCGCGTGTGACGATCAGGTCGCTCACGCCACCTTCACCATGGCTGCGCTCTCCGGCAGCTCTTTTGCGAAGGCGCGCTGGTAGAACTCGGCGATCGCCGGGCGTTCAAGCTCGTCGCACTTGTTCACGAACGTCATGCGGAAGGCGAGACCGATGTCGCCGAAGATCAGCGTGTTTTCGCCCCAGGTGATGACGGTCCGCGGGCTCATCACGGTCGAGATGTCGCCAGCGATGAAACCGTTCCGCGTCATGTCAGCGACACGCACCATCTTGCCGATGGTCGCCTTGTCGAGGTCCGGCACTTTCGCAGCGACGATCTCCACCTCGGCGTCGTGTTCGAGATAGTTGAGCGTCGAGACGATCGACCAGCGGTCGAGCTGACCCTGGTTGAGCTGTTGCGTGCCGTGATAAAGACCCGTCGTGTCGCCGAGGCCGACCGTGTTGGTGGTGGCGAACAGGCGGAAGTTCGGGTGCGGCTTCATCACGCGGTTCTGGTCAAGCAGCGTCAGCTGGCCCGAAGCCTCGAGAATGCGCTGGATGACGAACATCACGTCCGGTCTGCCCGCGTCGTATTCGTCGAAGACGAGCGCGATCGGCCGTTGCAGCGCCCACGGCAGGATGCCTTCCCGGAATTCGGTGATCTGCTTGCCGTCCTTGAGGACGATGGCGTCCTTGCCGACGAGATCGATACGCGAGACGTGGCTGTCGAGGTTGATGCGGATCAGGGGCCAGTTAAGGCGCGAAGCGACCTGCTCAATATGCGTCGATTTTCCGGTGCCGTGATAACCCTGGATCATCACCCGGCGATTGTACTTGAAGCCCGCGAGGATGGCCCGCGTCGTCTGCGGGTCGAAGCGGTAGGCCGGGTCATGATCCGGCACATAGGAGGAGCGCTCGGCGAAGGCCGGTACTTTCCAGTCGAGATCGATCCCGAATGTTTTCTTCGCGTCGAGCTCTTTCGTCGGCACGAGCGAAATCAGGGCGTCAGAAGGGTCAGTCACAGCCATGGTTGGAAAATCTCTCGTATCCTTGGCCCTGATATAGGCGGACCGGCGGACACATTGCAACGCAGCACGTCGGTTCGCCCCAGCGCCGAATAATCGCATGAGTGGGGAGATTCTTCCTCAAATCAGGCGTCGGGGCGGTTGCCCGATCCTGCTTCGCCCGCTTTGGTGGGCACGCCCACCGCACATCGGGAGACATCGGTCATGGCGAAGGTTCTTGGAATTGGCGGCATATTCTTCAAGTCGAAGGATCCCAGCGCCCTGATCAACTGGTATCGCGACGTGGTCGGGCTGGAAGTCCATGATTGGGGCGGGGTGTTCCTTACGCCAGAGGGCATGGCTGCCCACCCAGGCGCGGGCACGGTCTTCGCGCCCTTCAAGCAGGACACGACCTATTTCGAGCCCTCGACCAAAGACTTCATGATCAACTTCGCGGTCGACGATCTCGATGGCATCCTGGCCAGCTGCGCCAAGCATGGCGTCGCGGTGAAGCGCCTGCCCGACGAGCCAAACGGCAAGTTCGCTCACATCAGCGACCCGGAGGGCACCCGGATCGAGCTGTGGGAGCCCAAGCCGATGTAGATTCAGGCCAGTCCGCTCGACTTCAGCGCCTTGAAGGCGCGGATGACGATGTGCAGGCGGTGCTCCATCGAGCGGTCGCCGCCATTGGAATCAGGATGGTACTGTTTCACCAGCACGCCATAGCGCTCACGAACCGTGGCGGGCTGGGCGTTGTGAGGCAGGCCCATCTCTTCGAGCGCGCGGGTCTGCAGGCGTGTGCGGCCGCGTGTTTCGGCATTGGCCTCATCGCCGCCCTTGCCGACATGGCCATCGTAAAGCCAGTTCTTCGCCCCGCGCCACGAACGCGGATTGTTCATGCGGGCAGCCCTGCCCTCGGCCCCGATCGGACCGCCGCCCATTTTCCAGGTCGGCTTGTGCCCATGGCCAGCGGACGCCTGAAAGGCGGTAATTTCGGCCTCGGTCATGCCGTCGAAGAAATCGAACTCTTCGTTATATTCGGCCGCGTGACGCTGGCAGAACCAGTGATGGTCCTCCGGGGCTTCCTTCTGGCCGGGAACCTGGACGACGCGGGCGGCGAACGGCTTGGGCGCTTTGCAGAGGCCGAGTTCGTCACAGCCTTTGCGCTCGCAGCGTTGGACATACGCTCCGCCCTTCCGCCGTCCACCCGGGGGGTTGACGCGGACATCGACAAACTTGATGCGGTAGGCCCGCATGTAATCTTCGGCGGCCGACATGGTTCTGACTTTGGGGTGTGTTTGTTAATGCCGCAAGAATTGACAAGCCGCAGCGAGCGTATTCGTTCCGCCCTGACTGCCGCCTTCTCTCCCACTGAGCTCGATATAGTAGATGAATCCCATCTTCACCACGGCCATACTGGCGCAGCGCCGGGCGGAGAGACACATTATGCGGTCAAGGTCCGGGCGGCGGCGTTCGCGGGGCTCTCGCGTCTGGCCCGCCATCGGGCGGTCAACGCCGCTCTGAAGGGGGAGTTCGAGACCGGGCTCCACGCGCTGCATATCGACGCAAGCTGAGGCGAGAGGCGGGCCGGCTGGATTGGGTGATCCAATTGGCCGCAGACAGGCAGCCATGACCACGGCGAAACCGGTGGTCTACAGCGCAACCCTTTTCGTAAAGCCTTCCCGCATCTGGAAATTTTTGGACTGGTCCATCGCTTCACGGCTGGTCTGACCGAGGACCAGCCCGCGGGTCAGTTCAGCCAGCTCATGGGCGCCCTGCCCAGCGTTTTCCCTGAGATGTCCCTGCCCTGAGCCCTGGTTTTCAGGAAGACGTCTCCGTGCGCAGGAAGGCCTGCAGCGAACCAATATCCGCATCCTTGTGGATGTAGGCCTGCCCGATCCCGCGCGCCAGGATCAG
>CANJXY010000112.1 GCA_947478925.1 Hyphomonadaceae bacterium
CCAGCTTCACCGAGATGGCGTTG
The DNA here is from genome assembly GCA_947478925.1 of Hyphomonadaceae bacterium. GTDB lineage: Bacteria > Pseudomonadota > Alphaproteobacteria > Caulobacterales > Hyphomonadaceae > UBA7672. The sequence continues at coordinate 24 of CANJXY010000112.1, forward strand.
AACTCGTCGACCATCATCTTCTCGGGGCACTTGGCCGCGATGTTCTCGAACACGGTCTTGGTCGGGTCGAGCTTCGGTTCCTGCGGCAGGTAGCCGATCTTGAGCCCGTCCATGGGCTTCGCTTCGCCGAGGATTTCGTGGTCCTCGCCCGCCATGATGCGCAGCAGGGTGGACTTACCCGAGCCGTTGACGCCGACGATCCCGATCTTGGCGTCCGGCAGGAAGTGCAGCCGGATGTTCTCGAACACTTTCTTCCCACCGGGGTAAATCTTGGTCAGGCCGTCGAGGTGGTAGACGTAGTGTGTGGCGGCCATCGGTAGGTTCCTGCGGGTGGGGAGCTTGCGGCAGGTAGATGACAAGTCGCGCCGATTAGATCAAGGCTGGCGGCGCGGGTACAGGGAAACAGCCATGAAACGTGTCGTCGCCAGCCTCACCGGGCTCCTGCCAGCGCTGGGTCTTTTCGCCTGCACGCCGAAAACCGAGGCGCCTGCGACACAAGCCTCCAACGCCCCTGCTGCCTGCGCGGGGCCCCTCACCCCCATCGCCGGGGTCTGCACAACAGACGCCGCCTTCCTCCGGAACGACGGTTCCAAGGACCTGCTCTTCGATCCGAAGTGCGTCTGGAAGATGGAAGAAGTGAAGCGCACGCCCGACGAGGTGCTGGTGTTCCGCGTGCAGGATTGCAGCGCCACCGGCCGGGACGGACTCGCCTTCACCTACGCCTTCCCCAACCCGACAGACCTTAGCGTCACGCATGCCATCGCCCCGCCGGAGGCGCCGATCGTCAGCGTGATCGCCCGGGTGTTCGACATTCCCGAAGGCAAGACCGCAGAAGACGTCGCCATGACGAAGCTGGCCGAGGCGCCGGAAGCCGAGCGCACGCGCTGCAAGACGCGTCCCGACGCCATGGGCGCCACCTTCCAGCTCGCGCCGGACGATACTTTCATGGACGAACTACAGAAAGACCAGGACGGCCCGATCTCCGCCTGCGGTCCCTTTGGCTACACGGAAGACTCTCAAGTCTGGTGGGAGGCGCACGGGCCGCACGCGATCTTCCACACGACCGGACAGGACACACCAAGCTGGGATCCGACGCAGTTCGTTTTCTACAAGCACGAGTCGACCGGCGCGTGGGTCAGGGAAGCCGGGCCGCACGCGCCCTGACGCCGCACGTCTGTTCGCACTTGCGGCATAGATCGCCCGTTCCCCTGCGGCGACAATCCTCTCGCCAATCCCCGCGCGATATGGAAACTACCGCGCATCGAGAGGAGCCGGACACCGGCACTCCGGGAGGGAAATATGAACGATACAACTGCTGCGCCGCTCGAGGCGCAACGCACGAGCCCCTATGCGTGGATCGTGCTGTTCATGCTGGCCACGATCTACATCTTCAACTTCCTCGACCGCCAGCTGATGTCGGTGCTAACTGAGTCGATCAAGAGCGATCCGGCCTTCCTAAAGCAACTGCCCGACGGAACAACCGTAGGCCTCTCCGACGCGGAGATGGGCTGGATGACCGGCTTCTGGTTTGCGCTGGTCTACACCGTGCTCGGCGTTGTCGTCGGCTTCATGGCTGACCGCACCAGCCGCCGCAACATCCTGTTCGTAGGCGCAACGCTCTGGTCCGGCTTCACCGCCATGTGCGGCCTGTCGCAGAACTACACAACCCTCCTGCTCTCGCGCGTCGGCGTCGGCGTTGGCGAGGCCGCGGGCGCACCGCCATCCTACTCGATCATTTCCGACTACTTCCCCGCCAAGAAGCGCGGCCTCGCGCTGGCCCTGTTCTCCATGGGTGTGCCGCTGGGCCAGGCTGCGGCGATCGCCTTCGGCGCCAAGGTCGGCGAAGCTTATGGCTGGCGCACCGCCTTCATCGCCATCGGCGTCGCCGGGGTTATAGCGGCGCTCCTGATGGTGTTTGTGGTGCGTGAGCCCAAGCGCGGCGCAATGGACCCGGCCAAGCTCGCGGCCACGGCCGGAGAGCGCTCCAGCTTCGGCGCCACCTTCTGGCAGTTCATCAGCCGCCCGGCCCTGCTGTGGACGGCGATGGGGTGCGGCCTTTCGGCTTTCGTTGGCTACGCCGCACTTGGCTGGAACGCGCCCTTCCTTATGCGCACGCTGCACATGAAGGCGGACGAACTCGCACTCTGGTACGCGCTGGTCATCGGCGTCGGCATCGGCATTGGCACCATCGCCTCAGGCGTCATCGTCGACGTGATGGCGAAGCGTTCGCGCGTCTGGTACGCGCTGACGCCGCTCATCGCGATGGCTGCGGCGACGCCGTTCTGGTATTTCTACACACAGGCCACTGAATGGCCTATCGCGCTGGGGCTGCTCGTTATGCCGCTCCTGCTCAACATCTTCTATCTCGCGCCCGCGCTTGCCCTGGTGAACAACTCGGTCAAGCCGTCGCAACGTACGATGTCGAGCGCCATCCTGCTGATGGTGCTAAACTTCATCGGCCTCGGCGGCGGACCGACGCTGACCGGCATCCTGTCGACGGCCTTCGCGACCAGCAAGATCGCGGCGGGTATGGACAAGGCCGTTGCCGGCGCAGAAGGCCTGCGCGAGGCGCTGCTGTGGATGACCCCGTTCTTCGGCATCGCCGTGTTCTTCATCGCGCTGCAGGCGCTGGCGATCCAGCGGGAAGTGAAAGCAGACGGCGCGGTGACAGATGGCGGCTTTGCAGTCGGCTTCCTGCTGCTGATTTGCGGCGCGGCCGGCCTCGGCGCTCGCTACTACTTCGGCGGCGTCGCCGGCATGACGTCTACCGAGTTCATGCCTCTGCTGCAGATCATCCTGCTGGCCGTCGCAGCGGTGCTGGGCATCTTCCTTATCCTCGGCGCAGGCGGCCGAAAGAAGGCGGTAGCGTCGTTCAACAGCTGAACAAGGACAGAGCCGCGGGCCGGCATACCGGCGCGCGGCTCTTGTTTTTGGTGATCTCTTCAAGGATTTCGCTTCTTCGCAACTCGTGCCAATCTTCCTCCCGCAGATGCGCCCGACAGCGGCGCACGCGAGGGGAGGCCCATCATGATCCGACACACGCTGACCGCGTTCGCCTGCGCCATTGCGCTCGTGGCGTGCAGCCCGCCTGCGCCAACGCCGGCCGCTGCTCCCCCAAAGCCAGTCGCTGACTTCTCGATCAAGCCTGAAGAGAAGACTGCGCTTGACGCCTACGTCGCCAAGCCGGACCCGTCCTACAAATGGGAGCTGGTCGGCACGTATCCCGGCGACGGTCAGACCACCTACGTTCTCAACATGACGTCGCAATCCTGGCGCACATCAGCCGATGTCGACAAGCCGGTGTGGACGCACTGGATGACGATCGTGAAGCCCGCCGAGGTGAAGCACGACAAGGCGCTGCTGTTCATCTGGCAGGGCGACAACACCGATCCCGCGCCGACGAAAGCGCAGGACCGTTCCATCCGCATCGCGAAGGAAACAGGCTCCGTCGTAGCCGAAGTCGGCATGGTGCCGAACCAGCCGCTTCGCTTCACGGACTCGCCCGGCGTGCCGCGCGTCGAGGACGACATCATCGCCTATTCGCGCGTGAAGCACTTCACGACAAAGGACGATGAATGGCTCGTCCGCCTCGCCATGGTTAAGGCTGGCGTCAAGGCGATGGACGCCACGCAGGAACTCATGAAGTCGGATGCAGGCGGCAAGGTCGCCATCAACCAGTTCGTTGTCGCCGGCGCCTCCAAACGCGGCTGGACAACATGGCTGGTCGGCGCCGTCGACGAGCGTGTCATCGGCATCATGCCAATGGTGATCGACGCATTGAACTCCGAAGAGATCACCAAGCACCATTTCGAAGTGCTCGGCTTCTTCGCGCCGTCACTGGAGGACTACGTCAATCACGGCCTCTTCCCACACAAGATCGGCACGCCGGAATACCAGGCCGTTCTGGCAATCGAGGATCCATATAATTATCGCAACCGGGCGCGGCTCACGATTCCGAAATTCCTGGTCAATGCCTCTGGCGACCAGTTCTTCCTGCCGGACAATTCGCGCTTCTACTACAAGGACCTGCCGCAGGAAAAACGCATCCGCTATGTCGAGAACGCAGCTCACAACCTCGCAGGTTCGGACGCAGTCGATAGCATGCTGGCCTGGTACAATTCGGTGATCACCGACGGCAAGCGGCCTGACTTCATCTGGAACAAGGTCGACGCCAATGGCATCACCCTGCGCCCCATCGATAAGCCGCTCGAAGTGAAACTGTGGCAGGCCCACAATCCCAAGGCGCGCGACTTCCGCGTTGAGTCGCTGGGCAAGGCCTACTCTTCAACAGTCGTGACGCCAGGCACGGAAGGAAACTACACCGTGAATGTACCGACGCCGGCCGAGGGCTTCACAGCCTTCTTCGTCGAGGTTTCGTTCGACAGCGGTATCCCCTCCGCCCCGTTCAAGTTCACCACCGAAGTCAGCATCGTTCCCGACACCCTGCCCTTCAAATGGGCGGATGCGGCGGCGAAATACGCAAGCACAAAGCCGAAGTAATACGCAGCAGCTCGCTTGAGCGCCAGCCGCCCGTAAAGCTATTGTGGGACATGACGATCCGGGGACTCACGCGATGACGCTCCAGAAAGACGCATGGCGCGCGCCTGTCCTGCTTGCTGCGATTTGCCTCTGTGCATTGCCCGCCGCCGCGCAGACCTACAACCCTCTACAGCCGGCGGACGTCCAGCGCGCCCTCGAAGCCAGCAGCATGACCGGCATCAAGATCGACAAGAGCGAAGACGCCGGCGAAGGCGACTATGTCAACGCGATCTACAGGGGCGTGAACTTCTGGGTCCACTTCACCGCGTGCGACGATGATCACACCAACTGCGAAGTCATCGTGTTCGATGCCAGCTTCGGCTACAATGAGAATTCAACGAGGCCGACCCTCGAAGAGATCAACGACTGGAACGAGTACAATCTCGGTAAGGCCGGCATCGCCGACAACGGCAATCCCTGGATCAATATCGAAGTGAACACCGTGGGCGGCATTACCCGCGAAAATCTCGACGACACGATCGCGTGGTGGAAAAGAATGCTTGAGGATTTCGCTGGGGCCACCAACTGGACCTGGCCGTCGTGACGCGAACACCCTGCTCCGTCCTACTTGCCGCCATCGCCCTGCTCGGCCTCGTCGCGTGTGGCGGGGAGAAGGACGCAACGCTTGATCCTGCCGCTCGAGCCGTCGCCATCGCCGGCCCCACCGCATGCGGCGCCCCACTGTCCGTCACAGGCCTCTGCCGCAACGCCGATCCGGCGTCTTTCCTAACGATCGACGCGAAGATGCCAAAGCTCGCCACCAATTGCGTCTGGCGCACGCAGGAGGTCGGAGTCTCCGACACGATGGCGCTCGTCTTTCGCGCGCAGGACTGTTCAGCGGAGGGGTGGGTGCCACATGTCTACTCGTACGTGCAGGGCTATGTGAAGTATCGCATGGACGGCACGCCCGACGATCAGGCGATGTTCATTCTTCAGGTCATCCCGGTTGAACAGGGCGAGACGCCCGAACAGGCGGCGATGAAGACGCTGTCCAATGCACCCGAAGACCAGCGTGCGCGCTGCACGACAAAACCTTTCAGCGGCCAGGTCGTCGCGGGCAGGACGTTCGAGCTTGCGCCAAATGCGGAGCTCAAGGCCGAGCTGGAAGCTAGTGCCGCGGGGGATCTATGGGACGCTTGCGGTCCCAATGGCGTGACGGTGGACGCCACGCAGTTCTGGGAGGCGCGCAATGGATATGCCCTCTTCCACATGCTCGGCCAGGACGATCCGCAATGGGATCCCGCGAGTTTCACCTTTTACCGCAAGATTGCGGACGGCAAATGGATCAAGGCCGGCTGAGCCTGCCGCAGGCGCCGCATTCTCTGGTTTCGGCGCGCCTCCGATTGCCCTAGTGTAAGGGCAAAGCAGCTTCAGGGGTATGTAATGAAAATTGCCGGCAGCCTTCTTGTCGTGGCGATGCTTGGCGGGTGCACCTCGCCCCCTCTCGCAGCGCAGGCCGAACAACAGGTCGAGCGTGAAGTCGTCATCACTGGCGGCTACGCCAAGGCGGATCAGGCCGAGGCAGGTACGAAAGCTGCAGAAGACTTCGCCGTCGCCGAAATCTACAGGCGCGATCCAACGCGCGCGCTCGTCGAGAAGGTCGAGGTGAAAGTGCAGGTCGTCGCTGGCCTCAACTACGCCTTCGACATCACAATGACGGGCGGCTCGCGCTTCAAGGTCGTCGTCTATCGCGATCTGCAGAACGCGATGAAGGTGACGAGCTACGAGAAGGTCGGCTAGGCCATCATCGCCTTGCACACGGCCTCGAGGCCACGCGCATCGACGTCATCAAACGAAGCGAACGCTGTCGAGTCGACATCCAGCACGGCGGCGAGCGCGCCGTTCGTATCGAACACCGGTACGACGATCTCCGAGTTGGAGCGCGAGTCGCATGCGATATGGCCCGGGAAGGCGTGAACGTCGGGCACGATGACTGTCTCGCCCTTCGCGGCACAAGCTCCGCACACGCCCTTGCCGAACGGTATGCGCAGGCAACCCAACGTGCCCTGATAGGGACCGACCACCAGCTCCTGCGGATTGCGTGGATCGACCTCGTAGAAGCCGCACCAGAAGAAGCGCTCGCCGAACGCCGCCTTCATCAGCGAGACCGTGGTGGCATAGCGCGCCGTGCGCGACGTCTCGCCCGCAACCACGCTGGCGATCTCGGCGACGAGCTCGCGATAGGCCGTCGCCTTGTCGGCGGAATACTGGATCTGCTGTTCGGCCACGTCGGGGTCCGCTGGTTGCGCTAGGCGTTCTTCGCGAGGCGAGCGTAGAGGGTCTCCAGCATGGCAGCGAGATCCTTCTTCTTCTCTTTACTGAGACTGTCGATCGCATCCGTCAGCTTGTGGACCGGATCCTGATCGAGCAGCGCGAGGCCGGTCACGGTCAGGTCGACCCTGCGCACGCGACGATCCTCGGGATCGGCCTTGACAGTGACGTAGTCCTTGCGCGCCAGCGACGCGACCGCACGAGACGCGGGAGCATGCGTGACCCCCAGATAGGTGGCAACATCGCCGACTGTGCACGCCTTACGCCCGGCACGCGCCAGATATCTCAACACGGCCCACTGGCCTGCGTGTATCGCTTTGGGGCCCCGTTCCTCATAAACCGCCCGGGCGGTCTGTTCGAGCAACCGTGCGACGACGCTGGCGTCCATCAAGTCAAATCCCTTGCCAGAGGCTCCAGACCAAAGGCGGGCGTCCCCAATGCGCGTCCACTGCTCGCAGTTGCATCGACTTGCGACAACATAAATTACTCAAACGTCAATACACATGCAAACACGCGCGAATCGGTCGCAATAACTCTCTCCTCCGCTGAATAGGCGAACTGGAAAGTTATGAGGGATTTTCTTGGTAAGTCAGACCGCCAGTATTCTTAGTCTCTACTTCCGGCGTTTCCCCCAATTCCCGGCTCTGACCTTAGCTCCTGTTCCGAAACGCCCGTTCTATTACTTGATAATCCCATGAGTACTTGGAGCGGGTGAAGGGAATCGAACCCTCGTCAGCACATTGGGAACGTGCAGCTCTACCATTGAGCTACACCCGCAATGTCCGAAACATTATCATGTTACCCGCCGCAAACAACGGGAGCTTCTCCTAATGAGAGCAAAGCGCCTGCTTTTTGGGCTTTTTTATATGGAGCATATCGTTCCGTCTCTCCCATCGTGAGCATGGGTGACCCCTTTTGCGTATTTCCGCTTGACCGGCAGGCCCCCACCGATCTGAGGTCGCAACATGTCCACGCTGGGGGCCTTTGTCATTTTCGGTGCGACGGGTGACCTCGCCCGGCGCATGTTGTTCCCATCGCTGTATTTCCTCGATGCGGACGGTTTCCTGCCCCCGGATTTGAGAATCATCGGCGCTGCCAGGTCAGCTCATAGCGATGCGGAGTTCCGCAAGGAGGTTGAAGGTTGGGTTAGGGAGCGCGCAGGCGCCTTTTTCTCGGAAAAGTCCTGGGCGGATTTCTCGAAGCGGCTCTCGTACTTCGCCGGCGACGCCACCGACCCGGCCTCGTTTACGACCCTTCGCGACAAGCTCGACGGCACCGCCCGCGGCGCCCTGTTCTACCTGTCGACCTCTCCTGCGCTCTACATTCCGATCGTTCAAGGCCTGGCCAAGGTCGGCCTGACGATCGAGCCCAACGGCGTCATCGTCGAAAAGCCGATCGGCAAAAGCCTCAAGACCTGTGACGAAATCAACAGCGCCATCGCCCAGCATTTCGCCGAGAGCCGCACCTACCGGATCGACCACTATCTCGGCAAGGAAACTGTCCAGAACCTGATCGCCCTGCGCTTCGCCAACGCACTGTTTGAGCCGCTGTGGAACCGGCACACGATCGAGCATGTGCAGATCACCGTCGCCGAAACGCTCGGCGTCGAAGGCCGTTTTGGCTATTACGATGAGTATGGCGCAACACGCGACATGGTGCAGAACCACTTGCTCCAGTTGCTCTCGCTGATCGCGATGGAACCGCCGCACGACATGCGGCCCGAGTCTGTACGCAGCGAGAAAGTGAAAGTGCTGCGCAGCCTGCGCCCTATTCCCGATTCCGAACTGCTGATGAAGACGGTGCGCGGCCAGTACACACGCGGCGTCGCTGACGGAAAGAGCGTGCCGGGTTATCTCGAGGAGGAAGGCGGCAAGCCCTCCACCACGGAAACCTTCGTTGCGTTGTGCGCCCATGTCGACAATTGGCGCTGGGCCGGCGTGCCGTTCTACCTGCGTACGGGCAAACGCTTGCCGACGCGTCAGTCTCAGATCGTCATCCAGTTTCGCGACGTGCCGCACTCGATCTTCTCAGGCGCGCCGTTGATGGCCAACCGGCTGACCATCACGCTGCAACCCGAAGAATCGATCGCGCTCACCATCATGAACAAAACGCCGTCGCTGAATCAGGGCGGGTACGAGCTGCAGCCACTATCGCTCAACCTCTCACTGATCGATGCGTTCAAGGGCGAGAAGCGCCGCCGCATCGCCTATGAACGCCTGCTGCTCGAAGCAATCAACGATAACTCCACGCTCTTCGTACGTCGCGATGAAGCCGAAGCGGCCTGGCTCTGGATTGATCGCGTCATCGAAGGCTGGGCGCGGACGGGCATTCGCCCCGCCCCCTATCAAGCCGGAAGCTGGGGCCCCGCTGGCGCCTTTGCACTGACGGAACGCAACGGCCACAGTTGGTATGAATGATGAGCTGGTACGAATGAGCACGGTCACAACTCACGAAGAGACATTTTACCAGGATCGCAAACGCCTGTTCGCCGGGCTGACCCAGGATTTCCAGGATCGCCTTGCCGAGATCATCCGCAAGCGGCGCAAGGCCTCAATCGCCCTGGCGGGTGGGACCACGCCCGGCCCGCTTTATGACGCTCTATCGAATGCGCCGGTGAACTGGGAAAGAGTATCGATCACCGTCACCGACGAGCGCTGGGTGAACCCACAGGATCCTGCCTCGAACGAATTCCTCGTGCGTGACCTACTGATGCGCCGCCGTGCGGCCGGGGCTACTTTCATCCCGCTCAAGACCAATCATGCGAAAGCATCTGGCGGCGCTTCCACCGCTGAAAAGCGTATCGCCCCGATCATGCCATTCGATATCTGCCTGATCGGCATGGGCCCGGATGGACACATCGCTTCGCTGATCCCCGATGCCGAAGGTTATGCAGCGGCTGTCGACCCCAACGGCACGCGAAAACTCTCCGGCATCTACGCGCCCGGCGCCGCTGGATCGCCCGAGCGAATGACGCTCACCATCCCGGGCATTCTCGCCTCGCGCCGCATCGTCATCCTGTTCATGGGTCAGGACAAGCTGAACGTCTACAACGAGGCCAAGGCAGGCGCCGGCAACTCGCCGATCCGCGAACTGCTCGCACAGCGCAAGGTGCCGGTCCACGCCGTCTGGGCACCCTGACCTTCATCGCGTGACGCCTGCTCTCAATTCGCCTTGTAGCCATAGCGCTGCCAGTAAGCAAAAACCTGCGGCTCATACTTGCAGTCCGACGCCTTGATCGCGAACGCGCCTCGGTTGGTCTGCGCGACGCCAAGCGACTGGTTGTCGCCTTGCTGCACGACGTCTGCCGACAGGTTCTTGCCAACCTGCACAACGCACGCCTCATTATTTGCGCCAACCTGGGAAAGCGTCGCGTTGTTGTTGCTGCCCTTCTGCTTGACGACGCCCGTATTGTTCACGCCGGCCTGGGTGATCTGACCCGCGTTGTTGACGCCGTTTTGCGAGATGCGCGCAGCATGCGCTGCGCCATCCTGCGCGACAGCAGCGCCATTACCGCTGCCAACCTGGCTGACGGCGACAACGCGCTTCGTCCCGAAACGCCCCTGTGCATCGGCCGTGCCGACGCTGACGGCGCAGGCCATGACTAGCGCGACGAGATTGACGGCGAGGCGTTTCATGACTGCACTCCCAAAGTGACAAAACTAGGACCGGACATCGCGGCAGACTTCATTGCCGCCCGCCCGGACCTTCAGAACCGCGCGAAACCTCGCGCCGCGCTCCAACGAAAATTCGGACGAAGACAGCTCGACCCGTTCGCCGCGTCTGGCGTCGAACTCACCGCCCTGGCTGATGTCCGACGACCCGTCCGCGCCGCCCTTGGTTATCGTCAGTGAGAAATCACCCGACAGTGACAGATTGGCATTGACGATCGGCGTCACCCGAATGCCCCGCAATGTGCGCGCGACTTCAATATCGCAGGTAAGCTTCTGCACCCTCTTCACCACGACCGGTTTCACTACCGCGACGGTCGCAAGCGGCACCGGAGCAAACGCGACAACGGGAGGCGCCAACACGGGGGCAAGCGGCGGGGCCCCATCAAGCCCCGGGTTATCTGGCGACGCGCTATCAAAGCCATTCGCAGTCTGCAGCCCGTCTTGCGCGATGATCGCCGTGTCGGGCGA
>CANJXY010000113.1 GCA_947478925.1 Hyphomonadaceae bacterium
AGGACCGGCGAAGTTGCCAGGTCTGTTCGTGCCGGATGCGGTCATCGCCAAGCGCGGGGGGGCGGGGATCGTGGAAAGCATGACCGTCCCGCGCTTCATTGCGCCACGCGAGGCGCTGTTGAACGGTTGACGGTTGCGCGATCTCCACGCGCGGGAGACGGAGGCGGAAGCGCATGTCCCGGGCTCGCTGGCGCTGCGGCTTGGGCGACAAAGGAAGTCCGGCGTGCGCGACGGGGGCGCCGCAGGACGGTCGCGGACTGAAGCATATCGCGCTGGTGCTGACGGAGGCGGGGTGGCGGATCGTCTCGGTGGTCTGGGAGGACGACACATGGCAGGGCCTACCTTTTGTCCCGATTTTCCAGTAGAAGCGGGTTCAACATCAATCTGCTGCGGGCCTTGAACCCGCTGGAGACACGAAATGGCTACGCTTATTGGTCCGCGAGGGGGGCCTGCCTCTACCTTGCAGAATGGGCCCATTGAAGCCGACTTCCCGGTCGCCGATGGTCTTTGCGATTTTTCCAGACTTGTGAATGTGGACCTGTCGGGGGCCGACCTCGACCTTTTCCCGGGCGACCCGCGTCCGCGCGGAGAGATCCGCGTTGTGGCGGCGATGTCGGGGGGCGTGGACTCGTCCGTTGTCGCAGCATTGCTGAAATATGCAGGGTACGATGTCATCGGCGTGACGCTGCAGCTCTACGATCACGGTGCAGCTCTGAAGAAGCAGGGCGCATGCTGTGCGGGGCAGGACATCCATGATGCGCGGCGCGTAGCCGAAGCGCTGGGCATTCCGCACTATGTTCTGGATTACGAAAGCCGCTTTCGCCAGCAGGTAATGGAAGACTTTGCCGACACCTATCTCAAAGGGTCGACGCCCATCCCGTGCGTAAGATGCAACCAGACCGTGAAATTCTCCGACCTGCTGGCGACGGCGCGCGATCTGGGCGCCGATGCGATGGCGACAGGGCACTATATCAGCCGCGCTGTTAACGCCAACGGGCAAGCCGAGCTGGTGCGGGCGGCCGATGCGGATCGCGATCAATCCTACTTCCTGTTCGCGACGACGCGCGCGCAGCTCGACTTCCTGCGTTTTCCGCTCGGCGGCATGAACAAGCCGGACGTTCGGCGCGCGGCGTCCGCCCTTGGCCTGCAGGTGGCGGCGAAACCGGACAGCCAGGACATCTGCTTCGTGCCGGCGGGCAAGTATTCTGACATCGTGCAGAAGCTGCGTCCGGGCGCCTCGGCCCCGGGCGATATCGTTCACATGGATGGCCGCGTGATGGGCCAGCATGACGGCGTGATCCGCTACACGATCGGTCAACGGCGCGGGCTGGGCGTGGCGACAGGCGAGCCGCTGTTCGTGACAAAGATCGATGCGCCGAACCGGCGGGTGATTGTCGGTCCGCGCGAGGCGTTGCTGACCTCGGCGCTCACCATTGGAGAGAGCAACTGGCTGGGTGAAGGTTCGCTGCTGGAGGCTTGCGCTGCTGGCTTGGCCGCGCTCGCGCGTGTGCGTTCGACGCGGGCGCCCGTGCCGGGTCGACTGACGCTGGTGGATGGCGTGCCGGGCTTTGCGTTCGATGTCGCCGAAGAAGGCGTGGCGCCGGGGCAGGCGTGCGTGCTTTACGCAGCGCCGGATGGACGCAGCGTGCTCGGGGGCGGGTTCATCGCGAGCACGGTAAGCGCAGCGCTTTAGGATGGGCTTGCATCCTGCACGGCGTGAGCGACACTGATCCAAACAAAACGACCCGGCGACGGCCGAGGATCGGATGGGAGGAGCAGATGGCGCTGACGATACGCGGTCTTGCCGCGTCGCTTGTGCTTGCAGTTATGGTTGGCGCTTCCGCTCACGCACAGCCAGCTTACGAACCGCCGCGCACGTCCGAGGGGAAGCCCGATCTTCAGGGTATCTGGAGCACGGCGACGGCGACGCCAATGGAACGAGCGAAGGGTTATCCGCTGGTGCTTTCCCGGACGCAGGCGGACGAGATCGAAGGCAAGACGTTGTTCAATCAACGCATCAAGACAGAAGCGAGCTATGTCGATCCCAAGGAAGGCGCCCCTCAGAAGGGGAAGCCGCTGCCGCCGGTCGGAAATTACGATGTAGCCTATACTGACCCCGGCTCGCGGGTGACGTCGATCGGCGGTGAGCTGCGGTCTTCGTGGGTGGTATGGCCTGAAGATGGGCGCATTCCGGCGCTGACGGATGCAGGGCGCAAGCTGCGTGACTCGAGCCCACGCGTGGTAGGGACAGGATATGACAATCCCGAAGAGCGCGGACTGGGTGAGCGATGCGTGCTGCTGTCAGGCGGGCCGCCGCTGCGATCGGGGTTATACAACAACAATGTGCAGATCGTGCAGACCCCTCAAGACGTCATGTTGATGGTGGAGATGGTGCATGACGTTCGTATTGCGCGCATGAATGGCGTGCACCGCGCGGACGGCGTTGAGACGTGGATGGGCGACCCGGTGGCGCTCTGGGATGGCGATACTCTGGTGATCGAGACGCGCAACATGCATCTGGACCAGCGCACCGATCGCATCGTGCTTAGCCCCAAGGGAAAAATCACGGAGCGATTCACGCGTATCTCCGATCGCCAAATTCTCTATCAGTTCGAGATCGATGATCCGGTGACGTATACCAGCGCATGGCGGGGCGAGACGGCGCTGAACCGGCTTGATCGGCCGATGTATGAATATGCATGTCATGAAGGCAACTACGGACTCTACAACATCCTGCTCGGCGGGCGGGAGAATGACCTGCGAGGCGTGAGTAATACGGGCGACACAAACCGCACGGAATAGGTTCGCCAAAGCTTCTCCGCACGGGCTGAACCGCTTTGTTTCTCCCTGCGTATTGAGTGGCGATACGGGTTCAGGTCAGGGCGGCACATGTTTCACGGCTTTGCGAATATCTGGACGCCCGTGATCGAGACGCGACAGATCGGGCGCGATCCCGTGCGTGTCGACCTGGCGGGCGAGGGCGTTGTGCTGTTTCGCGGCGAAGGCGGGCGGATTGGCGCGCTGATCGATCGATGCCCTCATCGGGGCGTGAAGCTCTCGCTTGGGAAAGTCACAGCAGATGGGTGCCTTGAGTGTCCGTTCCACGGATGGCGCTTTGCGCCGGACGGTTCAAATCGCCGCGTGCCTCTGAACCCGGAGGCAAAAATCGAGCAGCTTGGCGCGACTGCGCTTCCGACGCGCATCATGGGCGACATGGTGTGGGTCTATACGGCGCCGGGCCGCGAGGCGCTGGCTGAGCCGATTGCGCCGGATGGACTGGTCGCGCCCGGCTTGTCGCGCACCTATGTGACGCGGCTGTGGGATTGTCACTGGACACGGGCGATGGAGAACATGCTCGACAGTCCGCACCTGCCGTTCGTGCATCGCAAGACGATCGGCAAGTCGCTGCTACGCCGGATGACGCCGCAGTCGAGCATGGACATTGTGTGGGAAGATACGCCATGGGGCGGGCGGGCGTCGGCGCACCTGGATGGGCTGGACGGTGGCGGGGTGCTGGAGTTCTTCCGGCCGAACGTGATGGCGCTGACCATCCCGATTCCAAATCGCCATTTCCGCATTCACGCGCTGGTCATGCCGGCCGGGGAAGGCAAGACGCAGCTGACGGTTGTCACCTCGCGCGGCTTTCTGCGTGCGGGCGTGTTCGATCCCATGTTCCGCCTGTCGAGCGCGAAAATCGCGGACGAGGACAAGGCGGTTGTCGAATCCTCTCCGAAGGGCGCTGTACCGCCTTCCGGAGACGAGCGCTCGGTGAAGACAGATCGCGCGACGCTGCAGTTCCGCAAATACTATCACGATGTGCTGGCCGCGTCGGCGGCGTGAGGGCGTCAATTTCACCCTTATCGGTCGAGTGAATCGCATTTCGTGCGGCAGCCCTTCGTGCTTCGATGGCGCCGCATGAGGGAGGGCAGGATGAGTGACGTAGAGGGTGGCGGCTCGTCGGATGGGCGGATGGTCAGCCGGATGCTGTTCTTCGCGGACGCAGTGTTCGCGATCGTGCTGACGCTCATGGTGCTGGACTTGCGTACGCCCGCAGCGGAGACCGACGCCGAGCTGCTGGATGCAATCATCGGACTTAAGCCGAAGTTTGTCGCGTTCTTCGCAAGCTTCGCGCTGGTTTCGGTGTTCTGGGCCAGCCACATGGCTATCACCCGCAAGATGTCCGCGTTTGACTGGCCGACAGCCTGGCTGAACCTCGTCTTCCTCTTCACAATCGCGGTCATGCCATTCGTTTCCGGGCTGATTGGCGAGCGCGGCATGTTTGGCGTGGCGTGGCAGGCTTACTGCGTCGCTTTGATCGCCGCTTCGCTGGCGCAGACGGCTTTGCTGCTGGCGCTGACGCGGGGCAACGGGCGGTTCGTGACGATCGTCAGCGGACGTGAGCGCATCTGGCGCACCTTAAGAGCCCTCTCGCCCGGCATCGCGTTCGCAGGCGGCTTGGCCCTGAGCCTGGAGGGGCAGGATCTGCTTTCACAGTTCTGCTGGATGTTGATCCCGGTCATTCTGATCGTCGCCCGGCTGTGCGTTGGACCTCGCAAGAAAGTCGGAGCGGCGGACGCCTAGTCGCCTGTGAATTTCGGGTCTCGTCCTTCCAGGAAGGACGAGACGCCTTCCTTGAAATCCTCCGTCTGCTCCATCAGTGCGAAGGCCTCGAGGTCGCGGTGGGCGGTGGCCTGGGAGAGAGCGAGCGCGGCGATGTTGACGTCGCGCTTCACCATCTTGAGCGCTGTGGGTGGAAGCGCTGCAGCCATGGTGGCGAATTCCATAGCGCGGCCGAGCGCATTGCCGTCTTCACTAACGGCATCGGCGAGGCCCCAGGCGTGGGCCGTCTCGGCGTCGATCTTTTCGCAGAGTGCAGCCAGGCGTTTGGCGCGGGCGGGGCCGACAAGTGCGGTCATGCGCGGGATCGAGCCCCAGCTCATGTTCATGCCACGCGCGACTTCGGGTACGTAGATCTTCGCCGAGCGACCCATCACGCGAAGGTCGCATGAGACAGCGAGCGCTGCTCCGCCGCCGACACACCAGCCTTCGATCGCCATGATGGTGAGGGCATCGATCTTCTCCCACGCCTCGCACATGGCCGGGCCCGCGCGCAGGGAGATGCGGCGTTCGGAAAGTCCCTGGCCACGCTGTTCGGTACGAGCGGGATCCTTGAGGTCCGCGCCGAGCGTGAAATTGCTTGCTTGTCCGGCAAGAACGACGGCGGAAATATCGCGCCGGGCGTGGAAAGTCTGCGCCGCTTCCGTCAGCTGGCGCTGGGCTTCGGCCGAAAGTGCGTTGGCCTTGTCGCCGCGATCATAGCGCACGATGGCGATGCGACCCTGGATTTCGGTCTTGATGAAGCTGTCTGGCAATCGGATCTCCCGCCGTGTTTAGGCAAACTATGCGATGCGTTCCATTGCACGTCCATGAGCAGTAACTCGTTTCGAAGCATATCCCAGAAGGAGAGACCGTGGCGGAATCAGGTTCGGAAAAACCCGTGCAAGCGGATGACGGTCGTGGCGCCTTCTCGACGGCCGGACCGAGCGCTGCCTTGAAATCCGGCTTGGAGTTGATGCGCGGTGGCATTGGCAGTGGTGTATCGGACCGGCCAGGCATCGGGCGCTCGCTGAATTTCTGGCTCGTCGCGGCTGACGATGGAAGGGTCGTCTTTGAAGGTGAGCCGGGGATGGAAAGCCTCAACCCGCTCGGCATCGTCCATGGTGGCTGGACACTGACAGTGATCGATTCGGCATGCGGTTGTGCGACGATGACTGCGCTGGAGCCGGGCGTCAGTTACACGACGCTGGAAACCAAGGTGAACATGACGCGGGCGATAAAGCCGAACTCTGGCGTCTATCGCTGCGAGGGGCAGCTATTGGTGCGCGGGCGGCAGATCATCACGTCGGAAGCGAAGGTCACAGGACCAGACGGCAAACTCTACGCACACGGCACGTCGACCTGCATGGTGCTGCGACCTGCGGCCTAGATTTGGTACGAACGTGTTACGAACGGATCATTGCGTGGCGCCATTGCAAGTGTGGCCGGCAGCGATCTTTTCGATCTCACGGCGCCGCATGTTGGTGTGACCCGTCGCGACTTCCGTCATCATCTTGTCGGACGCCTCCATGTGCATTCCCTGGCGGAGGTCGCCCATGATCGTCGGCGAAGGCGCGATCATCAGCTTGTCGCAGCGACCACCGTGCGCGGCGGAGTACAGGGCATCAGCGATGTCTCCGGCGAAGCGGTGTCCCACCAGCTTCCGCCAATTGGTCTCCTGCATCGCGCCGGGTGCGGTTCCAATTGAGGCGTGCATGCGCCCGGGCCGGTCGAAATCTTGGTCGCTTGTGCAGGGCCTCTCCCAGCCGCGTACGTCCAAGATTTCGAGATTGGGGTCCGTCGAGTCGTTTTCACTCCTGAAGAACCGCGACTTTTGCCCGTCTCCGACCATCACCCCCGCATCGTGTTCGGTCATTACACCACGCATTCGTCGATCTGGTACAGATTTTGGGGGGCTGGTTACCTGACGAACGGGCGGAGACGACGTTCCAGAGCCTTGGGAGGCCGGAACCTTGACGGGCAGGGGTCTGGAGAGGATTGTGCGCGCAAATCAGAACAGAAAAGGTCTTGCCCCATGAGCGCATCTGATCCGGTCGTCATCGTCGGTATGGCGCGTACGCCGATGGGCGCGATGCTGGGCGAACTGGCCGGCTTCTCGGCCAACGAACTCGGTGCGCTGGCCATCAAGGGCGCGGTCGCGGAAGCCGGCATCAAGGGCGAAGACGTCGAGCTCGTCTACATGGGCAACTGCCTGCCGGCCGGACAAGGCCAGGCGCCGGCGCGCCAGGCGGGCATCAAGTCGGGCCTGCCCAAGGGCGCCGAAGCGACCACGGTCAACAAGATGTGCGGCTCGGGCATGCAGGCGGCCGTGATGGGCCGCAATGCGCTGCTGGCTGGCGAGGCGACCGTGGTTGTTGCGGGCGGCATGGAAAGCATGACGAACGCGCCGCACCTCGTCGATCTGCGCAAGGGACACAAGTATGGCGCAGCGTCGCTGCGCGATCACATGGCGACGGATGGTCTGGAAGACGCTTACGGCGGCGGCGCGATGGGCAACTATGCAGACATGATCGCGAAAGAATACCAGTTCACGCGCGAGCAGCAGGACGCCTATGCGCTCGAGACGCTGAGTCGTGCGCAGAGCGCCACGAAGGAAGGTCGCTTCAAGCGCGAGATCACGCCCGTGACCGTGAAAGGCAAGAAGGGCGACGTCACGATCGATACGGATGAGCTGCCGCGCACAGCTATGCCGGACAAGATCCCCACGCTCCGCCCCGCGTTCTCGAAGGACGGGACGGTGACGGCCGCCAACGCCTCGGGGATTTCCGACGGTGCGGCTGCACTGGTTCTCATGCGCGCCTCCGAAGCAAAGAAGCGCGGCCTCAAGCCGTTGGCCACGATCGTTTCGAGCGCCGCGCACAGCCACGAGCCCGCTTACTTCACCACGGCCCCTGTGCCAGCAATGAAGAAGGCGCTGGCAAAGGCCGGCTGGGAGGCCTCGGACGTCGATCTCTGGGAGATCAACGAAGCGTTTGCGGTCGTGCCGATGATCGCCATGAAAGAGCTCGGCATCACGCATGACAAGGTCAATGTGAATGGCGGCGCCTGCGCCCTCGGCCACCCGATCGGCGCGTCGGGTGCGCGCGTGCTGGTGACGCTGATCAATGCGCTGGAACAGCAGGGCAAGAAGCGCGGTATGGCGGCGCTTTGCATTGGCGGCGGCGAAGGTATCGCAATGGCGATCGAGCGAGCCTGATCGATGGCGGGTGATGTGGTAAAAGTCCCCAGCGGATCGAAGCTGGGGCTCGGTTTCTCTCGTGCGACGCGCGTGGGCAACATGGTATTCGTGTCAGGCTGTGCGCCTGTGGCAGCAGATGGTTCGGTTGCGGCGCCTGGCGACATGAAAGGGCAGACCAAACGCTGCCTGGAAATCATCGAGGGCGCGCTCGTGCAGGCAGGCGCCGATCTCAAGAACGTGGTCCGCACCCGCGTCTTCCTCACCGACATGAGCCGGTGGAAGGAAGCAGGCGAAGTGCATGGCGAGGTGTTCAAGGACATCGAACCGGCCACGTCGTTCCTTGGCACAAACGCGCTGATCAATCCCGGCTGGCTGGTCGAGATCGAGGCCGACGCGGTGATCACGCGCGGCTGAGATGCCGCCGGTTTGTCGCATCTCAAATTGATCCTGTGCGTTTGGGTCATAATGGCGCGTTGAGCGGGCTTCTGCCCGTTCCAGCCATTGGAGCATGCGCATGATCGTCGAACACGGAACTCTGGTCGTCGCGGCCGATGGCGGCGGCGCAATTGTGTATCGCAATGCCGGGCACGAAGGTCTCGCCAGGCTCGAAATTGTCGAGACGCATGACGCGCACCACAAGTCATTCACGCGCGAACTCGGAACGGATAAGCCGGGACGTGTTTCCACGCCTTCCGGCGGCAAGACGGCCGTGGCTGGGCCCGACTATCACGATCAGGCCGAGCGCGAGTTCGCCAAGACGCTGGCGACCCGCCTCGACCAACTCATCGGCGCACCCGAGCATGCCAAGGCGCAGCCCCATGTTGTCATATTTGCTTCACCCCGCTTCCTCGGGATGATCCGGTCGGACTACTCGGTGCGACTGAAGGGTGCGCTGAAGTCCGAGGTCGGCAAGGACTTGCGGGCGGCCCCCATGAAGCAGATCGAGCATGCGCTGACGGAAATGGATCACGCTTGAGCCGCGTGCGGGTCAGTTCGCAAGTGGATGCTTGCGATTGGTCTCACGAACGATAGGCTGACCGCGACGGTGGCTTGAGACCTCCGTCACGGAGGTCTCGATGCACAGCTATGACGTTTGCGAATGCGGCGCGCCGTTGCAGCGTGTGGAGCGGGAGACGCCTGCGCCGAAGGGTGCGGAAGTCTTGCTGCGCGTGATCGCAGCCGGTGTCTGCCACTCAGATTTGCACATCTGGGATGGCTATTACGACATTGGCGGCGGGCAGAAGCTGCGGTTGCAGGATCGCGGCGTAAAACTGCCGCTGACGATGGGACACGAGAATGTCGGTGAAGTCATCGCTACCGGTCCCGATGCAAAGGGCGTGAGTGTCGGCGATGTGCGGCTTATCCATCCGTGGATGGGTTGCGGCGCGTGCGTGGTCTGTCGTCGAGGCGAGGAGAATCTCTGCACCAAGCCGGGCAATATCGGCATCCAGCGCGGCGGCGGGTTTGCGACGCATCTGGTAGTGCCGCATCCGCGTTACCTGTTCGACATCGGCTCGCTGTCTCCGGAGCGGGCGGCGCCGTTGGCGTGCTCGGGGGTAACGGCTTACGGAGCGCTGAAGAAGGTGAGCGACACGCTTCGCGATGAACCAGTGGTGATGATCGGCGCGGGTGGGGTGGGGCTTATGGCGCTCGCGTTGCACAGAAAAATGGGTGGTAAGAGCGCCATCGTTGTCGATCTCGATCCGGTGAAGCGGGATGCAGCGCTGAAGGCTGGCGCTGCGCACGTGATTGATGGCGCAGCGAAGGATGTGGCGGATCAGATCCGTGCGGCGACAGGCGGCGGTGCCTGGGCGACGATCGATTTTGTCGGCGCGGGCTCAACGGTCAAGCTGGGCGTCGATACAGCGATCAAGGGCGCGAAGGTTGTCGTCGTCGGTCTGTTTGGCGGAGACGTGACGATCCCGACGCCATTCTTCCCGATGAAGGCGTTGACCGTGCAGGGCAGCTATGTTGGCAGCCTGCCCGAGATCGCGGAATTGCTCGATCTCGTGAATCGCGCGGGTGCGCCAGACGTACCGGTGGCGACCCGACCGCTGGAGCAGGTGACGGCGGCGCTGAACGACCTGCGCGACGGAAAGATCATCGGCCGCGTGGTGATGACGCCCTGAGCCGCGCCGCGAGTTGGGTTGATCAATATCAGACAACTGGCGGACCGTTCCGAACGGCGTAAGGATGCGCGCTGTTCCGGGAGATCGGCGCATGACAACCGTGCTGGAAGAGTTTCGCCTGCAGTCGCGTTTCTGTGGCGAATTTGGCTCATCGTTCACACAACAACTGCTCGCCCGTGCCGCCGATGACATTGAAAGCGGCGGCATCGTTGCGAACCTCACCGCGAACTGGTCGGGGCATCCGCGGGCGGACGCGGTGTCCTTGCGTGTCGCTGGCGCGTTGCATGCGGCCGCGCTGACGGCGCGGGATGCGGCGCTGGCGGTGGCGTATCCGCACCCGAAGACCGGCTGGTCGATGGACCGCGTCTGGCCTCTGGCGGTGAACTTCCTGACGCGCGAAGAGGCATGGGTCCGCGACTTCATGCGTTCGCCGCCCCAGACCAACGAGACGGCGCGATCAACTGGGCTCGCCTGCGCCTTCATGTGGCTGGCCGAGCGGATGCCGCAGCCGTTTCATATGCTGGAGCTGGGGGCGAGCGCCGGGCTCAATCTCAACTGGGATCGCTTTGCCTATGCCTATCCGCCGTGGAAGCGCGAAAGCGTGATCGGACCGATGATGCCAACGCGGATCGATGGTGTGCCGCCCGAATGGCGGGACATCGCCATTGCCTCCCGCGTTGCGTGTGACCAGAACCCGCTTGATCCCGCCAATGCCGAGGATCGCTTGCGCCTGCGCGCCTATGTCTGGGCGGACCAGACAACGCGCCTCGAACGGCTCAACGCGGCGATGGAGCTCGCGCGGGAAACCGGAGCGAAAGTGCAGAAGGCGGATGCCGCCGCCTGGGTTCGTGCGCGCCTGACCGGTGATCTACCAGAAGGGACAACCGCGGTTTATCACTCCGTGTTCTTTCAGTACCCGCCGATCGAGGTGCGCGAGGCCATCGCTGCGAGCCTCGAAGACGCGGGCGCGCGCACACGCGCAGGTCGGACGCTGGCGTGGGTACGCTTCGAGCCGGAAAGCGTGCTGGGACGCGATC
>CANJXY010000114.1 GCA_947478925.1 Hyphomonadaceae bacterium
CCCGCCGGGACACCCGCGCCGGCTGAAAAACAGTAACTGGGCTCGATTCCACAACGCTCGCTTGACCTCAGCGCCGAACCATCGGACGCCTGCGCTCAGCGCTATCCTGCCTCAAGCTCTAAGCGAATTTGCCCAAGTGGAGTTAGCCCGTGACGCCGCGGACGGTATCCGTCGTGAACATGAAAGGCGGCGTCGGCAAATCCACTACGGTGGCGAGCCTCGCCGAGGTGTTGTCGACGGAAGGCCTGCGCGTTCTCGTCATCGACCTGGATCCGCAATCCAACGTGTCGATGATGCTGGCCGGGCAGGATCGCTGGATCGAGCTGCGCCAGAGCGAAAAGACGATCGACGCGTATTTCAATCAGTACGTTTACGGCGGCGAGCCACGGTTTTTCCGAGACTTCATCGCCACAAAAGTCAGCGACATCAGCGGCGATCACACTCTCGACCTGCTAATCTCGACCCCGGAGTTTCGCTATATCGAACGGCATGCGCTCGAGAAGTGGGTGAGCCAGGGGTTCGATATCCGGCAGCTCAACACGCGGTTTTCACGCCTCACCAATTCGGCGATCGAGAATGTAAGCGAGAGCTATGACGTCGTGCTGTTCGACTGTCCGCCGGGAATTTCGATGTTTGCCGAGGCCGCAATCGAGCTTTCCGAGTTCATCGTGATCCCGACCATTCCCGACTACGTCTCGCGCCTTGGCATTTTTGCCTTCCGCAAGCGTGCACTGCGGTCGATGGAGCAGCGGCGCTTCACCGACGAGCGGATCTGGACGTTGATCACCAAGTACGAGCAGGCCAACACGTTGCATCAGAGCGAATCCGAGATGCTCAAGCAGCAGTTCAACGTGTTCGACACGCGCATTCCACAGACCGAACAAATCGCTCGGGCAGCCGAATGGTCGGAGCAGAAGCGCACGTTCGAGCAGAAGTACGGAGCGGCGGCGCCCGTGATACGCAGGTTCGCAGCGGAGTTCCGTGAACGCGCCGGGCTCATCTAGCGGAGAACCCCATGATCGACCGTGCCCTGTCGAACATGTTCAAGGTGGTGACGGACGAAGCCGCCGCCAATCCCGCCTTCGGGAAAAAACTCGAGGACGTTATGGCGAAGTTCGGTCAGGATTTGGCCGAGAAGCGCATGGCCGAGCGGAGCATCGAAGGCTTCCTGCCGCTGGTGGAGTACAAGAAGGATCCGGCGGCATTCGAGGAGCGGTTGTCGAAGTTCGACGCGAAGGAGCTACGCGCGCTCGTCGACAAGCACCATCTCGATCCCGCCAACGTGTTAAAGGGCAAAGGCGCGAAGAAGGCGCTCGCAGCGCACGTGCTGGAAGCCGCGAAGAAGCGCGCCGAACGGGACGCGAAGCTGTTCGAGTATTGAGCTATCTGAGGTTTCGTCTGAACAGCGCCAGAACACGCTCCCAATGTTGTTCGGCCGCCAGCTTGTTGTAGACGGGGCGTTGCGGGAAAGCGAAGCCGTGGTCGGTGCCGGGATACTGCTCGACCTCGCCATTGGCGCCGGCCAATTCCTTCACCAGCTGATCGACCATTTCCTGTGGTGCGTAGTGATCGCGTTCGGCGCAGGCGAAGTAGAATTCGGCGGGTGAACTTTTCGCGATCAGATGTGGGCTGTTATCGGTCTCGGTGACGAGGCGGACGCCGTAGATCGAGGCGGTGGCCTTCACGCGGTCCGGGCGATGGCCGGCGGCGCAGACGGCAAAGCGGCCGCTCATGCAATATCCGACCGTGCCGACCAACTTTGCATTCGCGGCGGGGTCCGTGTCGGCAAAGGCGAGCATGCCATCGATATCCGTCATGACCATGGCGATGCCGACCCCGTTCATAAGGTCGAACATCTTCGTGCGCCACGGGCTGTCCGGCGTGAAGTCGATCGGGCCAAGCTCCATTTCGCCGGCGCGGTAGTAGAGATTTGGCAGCATCACGTAGTAGCCCGAGCTGGCGAATCGGCGGGCCATGTCTCTCAATTCCTCGCGGATCGCAGGCGCGTCCATGAGGAAAACGATGACTGGAAACGGGCCGTCCCGATCAGGATGGACGATGAAGGTCGTGGTGGCGCCATCCGCCGTGGCGATGTCGATCTGGCGTTCGATCACAGGCATTTCCCCTTGTTTTTGGGCGTACACTGACATGTGGCCCGCGCCCGCCGCAATCTCGCTTGCCCCGTGATCGATTCCGGACGTAGGTAACGTCCCGCAGGGGGAGTGGCGTCATGAAGCCAAAGGCCGAAGCCGGGACCTATGCCGCACTGGCGGTGGGGCTGGCCGTTCTCGTGGCTTGCGCCGGTAACATATCTCAAACCACGCCAGCCACGCCGATCGCAATGGCAGGGGCAACGCCTGCTGCGCCGAGCGCGAGCAGGCCAGCCGGTTTCCTTACAGCGGAGACATTGCCGAACGCCCTGGCGACCATTCCGCCGGCGCCGAAAGAAGGCGATGCGCGCAACACACTGGATTGGGACATCTTTCTCAAGACGCGCGTGCTCGAAGGAACGGATCGCTGGGCGCTGGCCAAGTCGGATGACAGCTACAGGCCGGTTGACCTCCTGAAGGATTTTTCGTGCGCAGTGGGCGTCGAGCTAACGCCCGAGAATTCGCCGGCGCTGTTGAACATCATCAGCCGCACGACGATCGATGCCGGCATGGCTGCCGAGGCGGCCAAGCAGTTCTACAAGCGCACGCGTCCGTTTCAGCATAATCCGGGTAACATCTGCATTGACCGCGATGGCGGCATTGCGAAGTCGTTCGACTATCCATCGGGGCATTCCTCGCTCGGCTTCACGGCGGGTCTGGTGATTGCGCAGTTGTCGCCGGAGCATTCGACGGCGGCGCTGGCGCGCGGCCGGGCATATGGCGAGAGCCGTGTCGTGTGCGGTGTCCACAACATGAGCGCGGTCGAGGCCGGGCGGACCAACGCGGCGGGTGTGTTCGCAGCGCTGCAGGGCTCTCTTGCCTATCGCGAGATGCTCGACAAGGCGCGCGGCGAACTGGTTGCGGCGCGGGCCGCGGGTGGCGCGCCCAATGCGGCCTCGTGCGCCAGGGAAGCCGAATTGGTGAAGCCGCTTCAGGTGTACTGAACGAAGCGCTTACGCCGGACTCTGCAGGGCTCGGACGATCCTGAGAAGGAGGCTTCTGGGCGTCAGTCGCGTTACGGCGACTAGCAACTTATTGCTCACCCCGGCAACGATGACCCGCCGGTTGGTCGTGAAAGCGTCATAGCCCTTCTTCGCGACGGTCATCGATGACATCGGCTTGGCCGACTTGCTGAGGCGCGTCTTGTCGGTTCCTGCTCGGGCATGGAACTTTGACTCTGTTGGGCCTGGGCAGAGGCAGGAGACGTGGACGCCTGTGCCACGCGCCTCTTCCCAGAGGGCCTCGGTGAAGGAGAGCACGAAGGCTTTCGAGGCGTAGTAGATCGCCATCAGCGGACCGGGCTGGAAGGCCGCAGTCGAGGCGACGTTGAGGATGCCGCCGCGCTTCTTCTCGATCATCCCTTTCCAGTAGATGTGCGTAAGTTCGACGAGTACGCGTACGTTAAGATCGACCATGCCGAGCTGCGGGTCTTTCGGTTCGGCGGCCAAGGCGCCGGCGTGACCGAAGCCTGCATTGTTGACGACGACATCGACCGTGAGGCCGCGCCGCGCGATTTCGCTCGCGAGCTTGGCGCCGGAATTGATAGCGCCGAGGTCGCCACTGATGACCTCCACATTCACGCCGTGCGTGGCGACGAGGCGCTTGGCGACGTCCTGCAGGGCAGGTTCGCTGCGGGCGGTGATGATGAGATCGTAACCGCCGCTTGCAAAGCACTCGGCAAGATCAACGCCGATACCAGCCGATGCGCCAGTGATGAGCGCAGTCTGTCCGGCGCCGGGTTTGCTGGCCATTTTTCCCTCCGCAAGTCCGTGACGTGAGTGTGGGCTCACGGGGTGAGAGGTCAAGCTGCCGATGGGGTTGATCGCGAGTCGGGGAGGGGCCACGTTCGCACCGTGATTCTCATGAACAATGCATCCCACTTCCTAGGCGTTTCGAACTCGCTGTCGGGCAAGGCCTGGCGGCAGAGGCCAACGGACGACCAGCTTGCGGCGGAGCATTCGCGGCGGCTGAAGGCGCCGGATGTGGTGGGGCGGATGCTCGCGGCGCGTGGCGTGAAGGTGGACGAGGCCGAGCTGTTCCTCAATCCGACATTGAAGGATCTGTTTCCCGATCCATCCTCGTTCGCCGACATGGACAAGGCTGCGGAGGTGATCCTGGACTCGATCATCGCCGGCAAGAAGGTGGCGGTGTTTGCAGACTATGATGTCGATGGCGGCACATCGTCTGCGATCCTGTCGCGGTATTTCCGTGCGTGGGGGCAGGAGCTGATCCTCTACGTGCCGGATCGGTTGACCGAAGGATTTGGCCCGACGCCGGGAGCTTTCCGCGCGCTGCAAGGAATGGGCGCGCAGCTGGTGGTGACGGTCGATTGCGGCGCGGCGGCGATTGCTGCGCTGGAGACGGCGAACGAGATCGGGCTCGATGTGGTAGTGATGGACCACCACCTCATGCACGACGATCACATGCCGAAAACGCTGGCGCTGGTGAATCCCAACCGGCCGGATGACAAATCGGGCCACGGGTTTCTGGCAGCGGCTGGCGTGGTGTTCGTGTTGGTCGCGGCTTTGAACAGACTTGCGCGGAAGCGTGGCGTTCAGCCTGCAGGAGGGCTGCCCGATCCGATGAAGTGGCTTGACCTCGCTGCGCTCGGCACGCTGTGTGACATGGCCCCATTGAAGGGCCTCAATCGCGCGTTGGTGACGCGCGGGCTGAAGGTGCTTGGGCGACTGGAGAATGCTGGCCTGAAGGCGCTGTCGGAAGTGGCTGGCATCGAGGCGCCGAAGTCTGTCTATCACGCGACGTTCGTGCTGGGGCCGCGGCTGAATGCGGGCGGGCGGATTGGCGATCCGTGGACGGCGGCGAAACTGCTCGCTACGGATGATCGCGCGGAGGCGATCAGGCTGGCGGAGAAGTTGAACTTCCAGAACCAGGAGCGGAAGGAAGTCGAGGCTGGGATCCAGAAGGCGGCGACGGAGCAAGTCGAGCGGCGGCTCGCCGAGAAGCCGGATGCAGCGATCCTCGTTGTGGGTGGCGAGGGCTGGCATCCGGGCGTGATCGGGATTGTTGCGGGCCGGCTGAAGGAGAAGTTTCACCGGCCGGCGATAGTCGTTGGCTGGGGCGAGGGGCTCGGGCCGGTCGCGCGCGGATCGGGGCGGTCGGTTGCAGGTGTCAATCTTGGAGAACTGATTTCAGCGGCGGCGAAATCGGGGATGCTGCTGTCCGGCGGCGGGCACGCGATGGCGGCTGGCCTAAGCATGGATCCGGCGCGGCTGAGCGAACTGCGCGATCATCTCGAGGCTGCCACACAGGGTGCGACGTTCGAGCTGGAGGAAGCGCGCATGCTGGAGATCGACGGCGCGATGGCGCCGGGGTCAGCGACGGGCGAGCTGCTCGATCTGATCGAACGCGTGGGGCCGTTCGGTTCGGGTGCGCCAGAGCCATTGTTTGCCGTGCCGAACGTGCGTGCGGCCGGGGCGCGGCGCGTCGGTGAAAATCACATCGCGTTCGACATGATCGGCGAGGATGGCGCGCGGGTACGCGCGATTGCGTTCCGCGTGGCCGACGGTCCGGAGGGACAGGCCATCCAGAGCGGCGCGGCGATCCATGTGGCGGGACGGTTGCGTCCGGACACCTGGAAGGGCCCGGGCAAGGTGCAGATCGAAGTCGCGGATGTGGCGCTGGCTTCGGGTTGATCCCGGTTACCAGCAAAATCGCCTTTTTCAGGGGGATCAGCCCGCTTGCGCGGTTCGGGGGATGCAGCTATATCGCCCCCCTCCGTCGACGGTCCCTTCGTCTATCGGTTAGGACATCTGGTTTTCAACCAGGGAAGAGGGGTTCGACTCCCCTAGGGACTGCCAGCGGTTTGTCGCGGCTCGAAAAAATTCGCTGCGCTGTCGGCGTGGCTGAGGCTTCGAGTGACGAATTTTCCAGCGTGCTGCACGACCATTCAGCGACCGATCATCGCGCCCGGAAACCATGTTCCCGGATCGAATTGTCATGCTACAGTCACGGCGCTGGGGAGTGCGTGGGTGGATGCAGCCGCAAGAGAATCAGACCTCGTCTGAGGAAGAAGCCGAGCCGGTCGTGAGGATCGAGGGCCGCGTAAAGTGGTTCGATCCCGCCAAGGGGTATGGTTTCGTCGTTCCGGATGCCGGCCCGGAGGGCGGAGAGCTGAAGCGCGACGTGCTTCTCCATATCTCCGTAATGCGCAAGTTTGGCCGCGACTCGGCCCCCGAGGGCTCGCGGATCGTCTGTCATGTGGCGACGCGGGATACGGGCTTTCAGGTCCATGAAGTGCTGGAGCTTGTCGCCGGTGAACCGACCGACGGAGCAGAGGCCGAAGGCCCGCTCGAGGTGGTGCTGGTTAAATGGTTCAACCGCACCAAGGGCTATGGCTTCGTTCAGCGGCGCGACGATCCGGAAGACATTTTCATTCACATGGTCGTCGTCCGGAAGGCCGGGGTCGAGGACCTGCAGCCGGGGCAGACCATGCTGGCGTCGATCGGCAAGGGCCAGAAGGGCCGCCACATCGTGAGCGCCCGGCTGACGCCCTGATGGGCCCCACGGCAGGCCGCTCTTGGCATCGCGCTGGCGGCGCCTTATCCGTTTGTGCCATGAAACACGCCCTTTCCGCTCTCGCCCTGTCCCTTTCACTTGCCGCCGCGCTGGCCCTTCCCGCCGTGGCGCAAGGGCCGGCTGAAACCGTTACGGTTGGCGGCGCTGGCAAGACCACGACCTTCACGGTGGAACTGGCCAACACCAAGCCTGCCGCCGAAGCGGGGCTCGCCGGCCGCGCCAGCCTGGCCAAGGATCGCGGGCTTCTGATCGACTATCGGACGCTGGGCGAACCTGCCTCGCCGACCATGAAGGGCGTGACGATCGGGCTCGACATGCTGTTCCTCGGGCCGGATGGCACGATCACCGGGATCATCCAGTATGCTCGCCCCGGTAGCCTGCGTCCGCTCTGGACCGGGCTCGGCTGGGTGGCGACGATGGAAATCCCGGCGGGTCAGGTGGCGGCGCTCGGCATCAAGACGGGCGAAAAGGTACGTGGAAAGCTGTTCGGCAATGGCGGCTGAACCTCGCGCGATTAGCTCGGTATGGCAGCGCGGTCATCAAAGCTGATCGCTCGGGCGATTGCCTGGAGAGTCGCTGATGTCTGATCCAGAACCCCTTCCTCGCGCAAACTCCGCCGGGGCGTTGATAGCGCTGCTCGTGAGCCTCGTCGTGTGGGCTGCGGTCATGACCGCGGCGCTGTTCGGTGCGGCTGGGACGTGGGATTGGCCGCGCGGCTGGCTGTTCATGGGGGTCTACAACCTGTTGACGGTTGTGACGTGTGTCTGGTTGTGGCGGACCAATCCGGAAATCTTCGCGGCGCGCAGGAAGATCAAGAAGGGAACCAAGACGTGGGACCTCGTGCTGACTCAGTGCATCATCACGGCGTTCTTGGCGCTGATGATCGTCCCAGCGCTGGACGATAGCCGTTTCCACTGGGCGCCGCAGCCGGACTGGATCGTGGGGTTCGGCTATGCGCTGTTCGCGCCGGGCTTCCTGGGTCTGGCATGGGCAACGAGCGTAAACCGGCATTTCGAGGTGAGCGTGCGTATCCAGACTGACCGTGGCCATAAAGTCATCACCACTGGCCCTTACGCGATCGTCCGGCATCCAGGGTATGCCGCCGGCCTGCTGATGATTGTCGGCATGCCTCTATCGATGGGCTCGCTTTATGGATTGATCCCGGCAGGCGTGCTGAAGTTGCTCGTGCTGATCCGCACGCTGGGTGAGGATGCGACGCTGAGGGCAGAATTACCCGGCTACAAGGAATATGCTGCCAAGGTAAAACAGCGGTGGGTGCCCGGTGTCTGGTAATGACGTGTCTGGTAGCGATGTGCCTGTCCCACCGGTCGCAGGCTTTACCTATCAACCGCGCGCGCCCTACGTGAACCATGTCGGGCCGCTGTTTCAGGCAGAGCACGACGAGGCGGGCGAGGTCACGCTCGGCCTTACGGTTGAACTCGTTCACACCAACACGATGGGGTTCATGCACGGCGGCATGATCGCCACGATCTGCGACAGCGCGATGGCGCGTGCAGCGGTGAGCAAGCTGCAGCGGCGGACGGTGACGCTGCGCATGGCGATGGAGTATTTCGATCCCGTGAAGAAGGGCGACTGGCTGGTCGCGCGCGGGCGCCTCGTCGGTCATGATGCAGACGTTGCGCAGACCGAATGCCTCATCATGGTCGGCGATGATGTGCGGGCGCGCGGTACGGGCCTGTTCAGATTGTTGCGACCCGCAAAATAGCGAGCGCTTGCGGAGGGGAAGAGAAATGTTCGCGCGTTTTGTGGCGGTGCTGTTGCTTGCGCTGGGCCTGTCCGGATTGGCAGCGTGTGAGACAGTTTCGGTGTCGCCGGAACAGTTGCAGCTCATCAACGCCGGCGACAAGGCCGGCATCATCATGTCCTACAAGGAGCATGATGGGCTGTGGGGAGCGACCATACGGCTGCAGAATATCCGCAGCGGTGCGATCTACTCGCTCTCGATGCATGGCGGCGACAACTGGGTGAATGCGGGGCCGGACATGACGCTGGTCGAGCCAGGGACTTACCACGTGTTCGACGGCAGACTCTACGCCTCGGACGCGACCGGCACGATGCCGTTGCTGCGGTGGTGGTTCAAGGATTTCATCGTCGTGGCCGGCGAGGTGGTGGATGTCGGAACGCTGAAAATGACGGACATCGATGTACGGGCGATCCCGTCCGACGAGTTGGTTCAGTTCTTCCGCGCGCTGGTTTCGCTCGGCGACAATAGCGATACCTCGACCTATGTGATGTACGAGGTCGATTACTCCGATGACGCGCGCGTTCAGGCGATGCTGAAGAGCAAGTATCCAACGCTGTCGGTAACGCCTGTGAAGCGGCCCTTGCAGGTTGCGCTCGATCGCAAGGAGTTCGAGCGGATCATCGTGGAAGCCTACCGCCCGGGGCCGGACGGCAAGCCGCCGTCGGCAGCCGATGTCGAGGGCAAGGTGGACAAGCTAGTCAAGGCGTTTGTGGCCGAGAGCCTGGCTTCGCCGGCGCCCGCCAGTTAGGCTGCCGGCTGCGCGAACCCCTCCATCTGGTCTTTCATCGCGCGCTGGAAAGCAGGGCGGGCTTGGCAGCGATCCCTGTAGGCGCGCAGCTTTGGAAAGCCGTCGACGATGCCGGTGGAGTCGATGATGCGGAGAACGTCGGACATAATCAGGTCGCCGACGGTGAAGCGGCCTTCGAGATAGTCTTTGTCGCCCAGCGCATCGGCGAGTTGGCCGAGGCGCAGACGAAGGAATTGCTCGACCTGTGGGCGGCGTTCCTTCGCCCACGCGGCGTCCTTGTGGAAGAAGATGATTGAACCCAGTTCCTGCACCGCGGGCTCGATCGTGTTGAGGGCGGAGAATACCCACGCGGTGGCGCGTTCGCGGCCGCCCCGGTCTTTGGGCATGAGCGTGTCGCTCTTCTCAGCAATGTAGAGCGCGATGGCGCCGCTTTCATGCAGAATGAGGCCGTCGTCCTCGATGGCGGGGGCCTGGCCGAAAGGCTGGCGCGCCAGATGTTCTGGCGAGCGTTGCTCGGGGCCAAGCGAAACAAGCCGGACGTCATAGGGAAAGCCGGCTTCTTCGAGCGCCCAGCGCACACGGAAGGCGCGCATCAAAGGCGCTGCGAAATCAGGGACCCATTTGTAAGTGGTGAGCGTGATCATACGCGCAGCCCTTTGCTTTCAGCGATCGCCAGGTTTTCGAAATAGACCTGTTGTTTGTTGATGAGCGACGTCCAGCCGCCGAAATGGCTGTCGCGCGATTGTACCGACGCGAATGGCGTCTGGTGGAAGCTCTGGGCGGTCTTGCCGTCCCGCTCCGTGAAGGTGACAGTGATGACTGTCTCCATACCGCGGCCCGAGTCATTGTCCCACGCGAATGAGAAGATGATGTGCTTGTGCCGGGCCACCTCCTGCACAATGCCGCTCATCCTGGAGACGCCGTGCTCGGTAGAGACCATGGTCGCACTCCATGCCTTGCCCGGCGCGAGCGCCCAGTCGATTGCGGTGGTGGTGAATTTCTCCGGCCCCCACCAGCGGATCATGTGATCGGGACTTTCCCAAAGGCGCCAGACGAGTGCGAGTGGCGCATCAAAGGTGCGCTCGATCAGGAGTTCGTCGTCGTGCAAGGCGGAAGGGGCGGATTTCATGACCGCTTTCCTTTCTTCACGGGTTGCGGGGCGGGCGGTTGCGTCATCTGTTTGAGGTAGGCGTCGATGCGGTCGAACGAGCCTTCCCAGAAGGTGCGGTACCTGCCGAGCCACCCATCGAGCTCGCGCAACGGTTCCGTCTTCAGCGTGCACGGTCGCCATTGCGCCTCGCGGCTGCGCGAGATGAGGCCAGCAGTCTCCAGCACTTTCAGATGGCGCGAGATGGCGGGCAGGGAGATGTCGAACGGTTCGGCCAGCTCGTTCACCGTCGCCGCGCCCTGGCTGAGGCGGGCGAGGATGGCCCGGCGGGTGGGATCCGCGAGGGCCGACAGGGTCTGGGACAGAGCGTCAGTCATGCTTTATAATTAGCGGAGGCGTTAAATAACGCAAGAGTTAAATAGGGGGCCAGAACCAGCACCACTGGCCCTTCGCAAGGTTCGCTTCCGTTCCGCCATCTTTCGGGTATAAGCCCCGCCATAGTCCGAGTGTGGCGCAGTCTGGTAGCGCATCTGCTTTGGGAGCAGAGGGTCGTTGGTTCGAATCCAGCCACTCGGACCAGTTTCCCGAAAATCGACCCAGGACAGCAGTCGGCGTTGACGCGCAC
>CANJXY010000115.1 GCA_947478925.1 Hyphomonadaceae bacterium
CGACCCGCGGCGCGCTCAACTCGATCCACGGTATCCCGATGGCCGCGCACGTGATGCGTCAGGCCATCGCTCGCGCGGGAATCGAAGCAGGGGAGATCGGGGACGGGATTCTCGGCGCCGGCATGCCGGACACCACGGTCAATCGCCATCGCGGTTCGGGTGTTTTGGCCACGTCCATGCTGGCGACGCGTATGGCCACGGCCGCCTGGCGCCAGCACTGACGCCGGCGGCCCCCCGCGTCGTTGTGTTTCTGGAATCATTCCAGTTGCCCTCTGGCGAACTCCCGCCAATGGCGCCATATGGCGCAAAGCACAGGAGCTCCCCATGGCCGACGGTCTGGACCTCACCCCAAACCGCATCGTTGAAGTGCCCGCCCCGCGCGGAACCGTTCGCATCGGGCAGTCGCTTCCAGTGGCTTTCATCGCCGGCCCCTGCCAGCTGGAAAGCCGGGCGCATGGCCTTGAAATGTCAGCTCGCCTGCGTGAGATCGCAGACCGCCTCGGCTGCCACATGATCTACAAGACCTCGTTCGACAAGGCGAACCGCTCCAGCATCTCGACGGCGCGGGGCCTTGGCCTCTCGGCATCGCTCGATATCTTCAACGAGATCCGGGAGACATCGGGTCTACCGGTGATCACCGACGTTCACCTGCCCGAACAGTGCGCCGAAGTCGCCCAGGCGGTGGACGTGCTGCAGATCCCCGCCTTCCTCTCGCGCCAGACCGACCTGCTGGTCGCCGCTGCAAAGACGGGCAAGCCCATCAACGTCAAGAAGGGCCAGTTCCTTGCCCCGTGGGACATGAAGCATGTCGTGAACAAGCTGGTTCAGTCCGGCTGCCGTGATGTGCTTGTCTGCGAGCGCGGCGTCAGCTTCGGCTACAACACGCTCGTCTCGGACATGCGCGCGATTCCCGAGCTCGCCGCCACGGGTGCGCCGGTGGTGTTTGACGCCACGCACTCCGTGCAGCAACCCGGCGGGCAGGGCGCGACATCCGGCGGCCAGCGCCAGTACGTGCCGGTTCTTGCCCGCGCCGCCGCTGCGGTTGGCGTCGCTGCGGTCTTCATCGAGACCCACGAGAATCCCGACATGGCCCCCAGCGACGGCCCCAATATGGTCCCACTCCACCAGCTCGAAGAGCTGATGAGCCAGATCATGGCGTTCGACAAGCTGGCGAAGAGCTACAACTAGCGACTTCCGCGTCCAGCCTTTACACCCCGCGCGACCCGCGCAATTCTGTCCTCAAGGTCAGATGCTTCTGCGCGGGAGTCGCGAATGAATGCTCGTGGCCTTTTTCTGTCCGCCTTCATGATGCTTGCGGCGTGCATGGCGCCGCAGACCGGACCGCCCCTTGATCGTTATGGTGGTCCCGCCATGACGGATCCCCCGAATTTCGATCGCGCTGCGGTCGACGTCATTCGCGGCAGTTTCGCGGCCGGCAGGCAACCTGACGGCAATACGGTGATCTTCTCCAGCGCAGTCGGGCTGATCGTTTTCGATACCGGTCGCCATGCCGCTCACACGCAGAAGATCGTCGATCGTGCGACAGCGCGTGGACAACCGATCATCGCCATCATCAACTCGCACTGGCATCTGGATCATGTCAGCGGAAACATCCCACTGCGAAAGCTGTGGCCCGGCGCCGCCGTGTATTCCAACGACGCCGCGCTGAGCGAAGCGCTGGGCTCATTCCTCCGGCGCGGGCTTGAATCCAATCGCAAGATGCTCGTTGATCCCGCAACGCAAGCAGGCATGGCCGATGATATGCGCGCTGATATCGCGACGGTGGAGCAAGGCGACCGGCTTCATCCGACAATCAGCATCACGGGCCCGCTTGCGCTGAACCTGGATGGGCGCACGCTGGACCTGCATACTGCGACCGCTGCCAGCGCAGGCGACATCTGGATCTATGATCCTGCAAAGCGGCTCATCGCTTCGGGTGACATAATCACGCTTCCCGCACCCTTCCTCGACACGGCCTGTCCGTCGGCATGGCGGGCGGCGCTCACAGATATCCTTGCTACGCCTTTCGAACGTCTCATACCCGGCCATGGTCGGGAAATGACGCGCACGGATGTGCAGCGTTATCGCGATGCCTTCAATGCCTTGCTCGACTGCGCCAGTGGTAGCGCGACAGTGAGGGCCTGCGCTGATGCGTGGGCAGTCTCCATCGCGCCGCTGCTAGATGAGCCGTCCGGAGATGCCGGGCAGGCTGCCGCCTACGCCGGCTACTATGTCGAGAGTATCCTCCGTCCGCGCGCCTTTCGCTCCGATTGCGCGAGCTAGTTCGCCGGCTTGAACGCCAGGATGACATTGCCCGGCTTCTGTCCGAACGATCCGTATCCTGAATTGGTGATCAGCAGGCCGTTGGCGGCATAAAGCGACGCCGCATCGATAGCGCCGCCCTTGCCGGGTACGCCGTTGAGCGTCGTGTAGTCTTTCGCCGTCGCCTGTTTCCACAACAGCTTGCCTGTTGCTTCGTCGAGCGCGTGGATCGTCCCATCCAGCGTCGCTGCGATCACGACGCCGTCGATCACCATCGGCGCAGTCGACATGGCGACCGGATGCTGCGGATAGCCAGGAGGCGGGGCTGGCGTACCGGGCGGCAGTTCGGGATTGTACTGCCACTTGATCTTGCCGGTCTTGGCGTCGAGCGCGTAGAGGCCCGGCTTGATGGTGGGGTCACCTTCCCACTCGCCCTTGATCGGCACGCCAACGTTCGAGATCGGCGCGAACACAGTATTGTTGTGAAAGGCGATGCCCCAGTGGACGCCGCCCAGCGCACCGCCCGTGCCGAGCGGTTTGCGCCAGACAACCTTGCCGGTGTCGGGATCGAACGCCCACACCGATCCGGATTTCTGGCCGGCATAGACCAGCTGCTTGCCATTACTCTGCGTGCCGAGGATCACCGACGCGCCGAAATCGACATCACGGAACACTGTCTCGGGCGCCTTGGTGCAGTTCAGCAGCTTGGGATCCGGATTGAGATCGCAGCCGATATTGTAGATGTCGGATCGTGTCGCGTGATAGCTCCACTTTTCCTTGCCGGTCTTGAGGTCGATCGCAATCACGGCATCTGTGTTCTTGTGCGCCGGCGGTGAATTGCTCTCGCCCGTCGCGAAATAAACGAGGTTGCGCTTCTCATCGACGACCGGTGAATTCCAGATCGGAGCTCCCGACGGGCCCATCAGGGGTTGGCCATCGCCGCGATCACGCGTGAGCGTCGCCTCGGGCATGGTGTCATAGCGCCACTGCTGCTCGCCCGTCTTGGGATCAAGCGACAGGACATAGCCATGGTTGTTGCAGCACGTGACCTTGTTCTGCCCGGCGAACACGATCTCGAACTGGGCCACGGGCACGATGACGCGATCTTTGAGGATTGTGGGCGTGCCGGTCGTGGTTGAGTACGAGTACGTTCCCACATGCTTCGTCCACACGGCCTTGCCGGTCCGCGCGTCGACCGCATGAACCGTCGTGTCCTGGCCGGAGAACACCAGCAGCGGCACGCCATCGACCACGCCAAAGGCCGGACTCGTGCGCAACGGGGCGCCGCCCGGCGTGTTGTAGACCCATTGCAGGCAGGGCTTGTCTGGAACCGAAACATCGAAGGCGTACATCGCGCCGACATCGGCCACGGGGACGAACACGTTCTTGCCGACAACAGCGCCCTGCGCCCGCATTCCCGTCGCATCCGGGAAGCCGATTGACCAGGCCAGTTCCATCTTGGACAGCTGCGCCTTGGTGAGGCCGGCCTGCGCTGCGGTCAGCGCGCGTGTGTTGTTCTGGTCAAAGCCGAAATGGCTGATCGTCGCGCCACCGGTCAGGTCGACGGGCAGGCGGTCCGGCCCGCACATCATGGCCGTGGTCCAGGTATCCGTCGTCACCTTGGCGCCGATCAGATAGTTGACCAGCTGCCCGCGCTGCTCGGCTGAAAGGCTGGCGCCCTGCGCTTTCATCTTGCCTTCGGTCAGCGCGAAATTGAGAAACTGAAGGCTCATCTCCTTCAGCGTATCCTTCGTCGGCGCACGCGTGCCGGCCGGATTGTCATGACAGGCGGCGCAGTTCTGCTTGTAAACGACCTCGCCGGGATGCGGGGGGATGGCAGCAACCGGCTGCGGCGCGGGCGTCTCGACCGTGGCCACGACGGGAGCAGGGGGCGCCGCTGGCATTTCAACAACCGTGGGCGGGGCCGCCTGGCAGGACATCAGGCCCAGCGCGGTAGCGCCAATCCACAAAGCACGCGAAAGTTTCGTCATGTCCGTCCCCTGATGCCGGGCGGCTCTCATGGCCGACCTCGGGGAGGAGTCTGCGACAGGCGTTCGCGCTTGCATAGCCGCCCGGCGCGTCCGATCCGCATTTTCAGAAGCTGCGTGCTGACGCGGCTGCGTCAGCGCGAGAAAAGTAACGCCGCCAGGGGGCATTGCCCCGGCGGCGTCCAGTTCCGATGGTCCTTCTCGGGGTCGTTAGAAGGATTTGCGGATCGTCGCGAACACCTGGCGGGGCGAACCCACCATCAGTGTCTGGTTGTCGGCGGCGGTGTTGAAACCGTTGGTTCCAATCGTCGAGACGTATTGCTCGTCCAGCAGATTGGTGAGGTTGAGCTGCAATTCCGTGCCCTCGAGCAGGCCGCCAGCGAGGCGATAGCCCGCCGTCAGATCCACCAGCGTGAAGCCATCGACTTCCGCGTTGTTCACGTACGAGAAGTAGCGCGAGCCAGTGTAGGAGAGGGAGAGCTTGCCGTAGAGCGACCCGTTGTCATAGCCAAGGTCGGCCTTGAACAGGTGCTCCGGCGCGTTCACCACCGTCTTGCCGCCCGTCAGGATCGGCGTGACGAGCGTGGCGTCGGTCACGTTGTTGTCGTATTTCGAGTCGTTGAACGAATAGGACCCGAACAGCGTCCACTCATCGGTTAAGTCGTACGAACCGGCGAGCTCGAGGCCCTGTGTCGTGACACTGCCGACGTTCTTGATCACCGATGGATTGCCAATGATGCCCGCGCCCGAAGACAGCCCGAGCAGGCGGTCGTCGAACTTGACATAGTACGCCGCCGCGACGCCCTGGAACGGGCCGTTGCGATAGCGGTAGCCGATCTCTGTCGTCTTCGAGCTTTCCGGGTCCGTGTTTGCCTTGATGAAATCGAAGCCCGACTGGGTCTGGCTGGCGGCGGGTGCCAGCGTATGCGCGCGCATGTTCTCTGTGTATCCGCCGAACACTTCGCCATCGCCAAGCGCCCAGGTGAAACCAACCTGCGGCAGGAAGTTATCTTTCGACGTGATCGTGCCGTCGAGGTCGTTGTTGGCTCCCGTCGCCGGCACGGCGAAGCCGTTCACCAGCGTATCAACCGTCATATCGACCGAAACCGACTTGAAGCCGCCGGACAGGGTCAGCGCGTCGTTCACGTCCCAGCTGTCCTGGATATAGAACATGGTGGTCTCGAAGTCGTAGGTGTAAGACCACTGGGTCGCGAACGGGTTGCGCATGAACTCCAGCGTCGGCCGCGGGGCCGCGCGGGTATTGGCGTAGAAGCGACGATCCTGATTGAAGTCGTTGTACTCGTACCAGAAGCCGCCTTCGACATTGTGGTCGCCCAGCGCCCACTTCACCGAGCCCAGCACGCCGTTCCGATTCATATCGTACTCGGTGGTGCGCACCGAGATCGGCGAGACCGTCGCGCGGTCTGTCGCGCCGAACTGGAAGGGGTTCGCATAGGGCGTGAACCAGATGCCCTGGCCTTCGTCTGAGTGAAGATAGGCGGTGAGTGAAGCGCTCAACGTCTCTGAAAGCTCAACGTCATAAGTCAGGCGCGCCAGATTGTCGTCGCGCAGGCCGGAGGCGTCATAATAGGCGTCATCCACGGTCGCGATCGGGGCCGGATAGGTCGTGCCCGCCGTCGGGTTCGGGCAGATCGGGAAGGTGTTCGGCGCGGTCGGGTTGCAAACGCCCGTCTCGCGGCGCAGGGCGGCGATATCAGCGACCTGCTGAGCAAGCTGCCAGTTCGGCGCGAAATTGTCCCACCCATAGCCCAGACGACGGATCATCTCGAGCGAGAGATCCTGATAGTCCGTCTCGCGGCGCTTCGACCAGTTGTAGAAGCCGGACAGGACGCCCGGACCGATGGGCTGCTCGAAACGGAAGTTGATCTGCTCGGACTCCTGCGGGCCCTCACCCTTCCACTTGTCCTGGCTCTGATTGACATAGGAGATCGACGCCTTGCCGCCCGTCGGCAGCAGGCCGGTCTCAAGCCGCGCATAGCCGCGGAACATGTTTTCCGATCCGCCGGTCAGCGCGATCTGACCGCCGAAGTCATCCTCCGGCGCGCGGCTGGTGAAGGTGAGCGCGCCGCCAAGGTTGGAGGTCGATGCGGTCGAGAGCGAAGCTGCGCCCTGCGCTAGTTCGACCTTGGCAAGGTTTTCCGAGATGATCGCGCGGCTGATGTGCAGGCCATTATAGTTGCCATAGCTCATGTCGCCGAGCGGCACGCCATCCAGCGTGTAGCCGAGCTGATCCTTCTGGAAGCCACGGATGTTGATGTTCACGGCCCACTCGTACGAACCGAACGGATCGGCCGCCGTGTAGTTCACGCCCGGCAGGCTTTCGATCAGCTTGATCGCGCTGGTGCCGGCTGCTTCCAGTGACAGGTCTTCGGCCGTCAGCGTCTGTACCTGGCGCGTCTCGCCCTCGCCGAGAATGACGACCACGTCGCCCGCCGTCGTGTCTTCAGTCGAGGGGCCGGTCTGCGCCCATGCGTGGCTGGCGGTCAGGGACGCAATTGCTGCGCCCATCAAAAGCTTGATCTTCACGAAACACCCCTTGGCTGCTTGGCTGCCCATCGCGGGCCTGCGCGGCGGGGGTAGGGGCGTTGCGTGACAGCGCGGCTTCAGCCGTGCGAAGCTACGATGGCGGTGATGCAAAAGTTCCGTGACGAGGATTGCGAGCAACGCCGGGTCGGCTGCGCTGCGATCTCCGTCCGCCAGCAAAAGATCTGTGGAATGGCGTTCTCAAAATGGCAGAGACTGCGGACGATCTGCGCCGCCACCATCGCCGCGCTCGCCGCCGGTTGCGCAAGCGTTCCCGCGCCCTTTGCCGACGCAGGCGATTTCTATGACATGCCCTCACCGTTCCCCTCCGGCGCACCGGGAACACTTATCCGCGTCCTTCCTCTGCCATCGAGCTCGCACGCGCCGGGGCTCACCTTCTTCCGCATCATGTACCATTCGCGCGATGCGCAGGATCGCGATGTTGCCGTCACGGGGCTCGTTGTCGTTCCAGACAGCGCACCGCCGCCGGGCGGCTGGCCTGTCATCTCTCACGGACATGGCACAACGGGTCTGGCGCCTGACTGCGCGCCCAGTCGCCGCGTGAACGACTATCAGGCCTTCGGTGTCAGCGCTGTGATCGCGGCGTCGGACTATCTCGGCCTCGGCCCTACCGGACAGCTCCATGCCTACTTGTCAGGCCCGAGCGAAGGTCGCGCGATGATCGACGCTGTGCGCGCCGCCCGCGCGCTGACGCAAGGTCGGACCAGCACGCGCTGGATTGCATCGGGTGCGTCACAAGGCGGGCACGCTGCGCTGTTCGCGGGGCAGGAGGCTGCGCGCTATGCGCCCGAGCTGGAACTAAAAGGGGTCGTGGCCATCGAGCCGTCGAGCGAAGGCCTGCGGAGTTTTGAGGGCGACGAGCCGTTGTTGCTTACGGCGGTCGATGTGATGTCGCTCTACGGTCGCGCTGTCGATCACCCGCAGCTTGCGCCGGAGAGCTATGTGTCGGCGCAGACAGCCGAATGGGCAAAGCGTCTTCGTACCGAATGCCTGTCTGCGGCGGTGACAGCCTTCGCGGCTATTCCGCTGGCGAGTGTCTGGACGAAGGACCCGCGCAATACCGCCCCCTCGCGGTGGATCATCGAAGAGAGCACGCCTGGACGAGCATCATCTCCCGCGCCGATCCTTCTTGTGCAGGGCGGCCAGGACGCCGTTGTGACGCCGGCCCGAACCGGGGCTTTCCTGCAGCGCGCCTGCCAGGCCGGCGATACCGTCGATTTCCGGCTTTATCCCGAAGGCACGCACGATACGACGCCCGGTCTGGCGAAAGCCGACATTGGAGCCTGGATCGAGGACAGGCTGGCCGGCAGACCGGCTCCCAGCACCTGCGCTGCAGCCGCTGCGCGTTAACGGCAAACGGTTGCCGAATTCACTTGTTGGAAACCCGGGTCAGCCCTAAATTGGAGTTGGCGGTAAGCTGCAGCGTTCGAACGGCACAACATTCCGTCGACCGTACATTTCTGTCAGGGAGCTGGCTCTGGCGGGGACCGTGGTCCTCATCATCTGGCGCCCACCTAGCTTG
Organism: Hyphomonadaceae bacterium; assembly: GCA_947478925.1. Lineage (GTDB taxonomy): Bacteria > Pseudomonadota > Alphaproteobacteria > Caulobacterales > Hyphomonadaceae > UBA7672. Next base: position 8,338 of record CANJXY010000115.1, read on the forward strand.
CTGGGTCGAACGGGAATGATAAAGCTCGTACGGCGCACGTGGCCCCGCCAACCTTTCTTCTCCCCTGATCGCTCATGCCGTGCGGCGAGGGCCCTTCCGGAGCGCGCGCCCTGACCGATTCTGCCGAGATCACCGAACAGAAGGCCATCCTGCGCGGCCACATGGCGGAGATCCGCACCGAGGCGGCCGCCCGCGATCCCGACGCTGCCGAGCGCCTTGCGGCGCGGTTCCCTCTGAAACTGTTCGATCGCTACGGCCCTGTCGTTGCAGGCACCATCGCCATTGGCGACGAGCTGGACGCCGATCCCCTGCTGGCGCGCCTTGCGGGCAAGGGCGCACGCATCGTGCTGCCGCGCGTGGAACCCGATGGCCAGATGACATTCCGTGACGCGACCAGGGCCACGCTGGAGAAGGGTCCTTTCGGTCTCACCCAACCCTCTGCAACTGCCGAAATCGTGCGGCCAAATCTCGTGCTGGCGCCGCTGCTCGCGTTTGACTTGCGTGGGCGCCGCCTCGGTTACGGCAAGGGCTATTACGATCGCGCCGTGACGCACCTGCGGTCTACGGGCCGCGTCTTCTATCTTGGTCTTGCGTATGCGCAGCAGCAGGTCGATGCGGTTCCAGTGGAACGCCACGACATCCTGCTCGACTGGGTCGAGACGCCTCTCAATTCGGTTCCGCTGTTTCTCGGGCAGGCCGTCGCGCGCTGAACTCCTGCGAAGCAAACCTTGCTGTGGAGTAATCCATGTAAGGGGTTTCATGCTTGCTCTGACGCCCCCGTCGCGCGAGCATGCTGGCAAGGAGAATTCTCCATGACGGATGCGAGCACGCCGCAGGTGATCAGGGTCGTGCGGGCCGCGCTGCTCGCCTCGCTCACCGCAGCCACAGTCGCTGCCTGTGCTGGCGGCGGTGGTGGTGGCGGTGGCGGAAGTCTGCCACCCCCTCCCATAGCACCGCCCCCACCTACGGTTCCGCCGCCGCCCGCTCCCCCGCCACCGCTCCAGCCGCCGGCGTTCTACGAGACGACGGAGTATTTCGGGTCTGGCTTCACCAGCACGCAAAACCGGTCCGGCCTTGGGCAGATCGGCGCTTCGACGGCCTATTCGCAGGGTGCGACGGGGCAGGGCATCATCGTCGCGGTGATCGACACCAATGTCGACACCACGATCAGCGAGCTGACCGGACAGATCGCCGGCACACATGACATGGTCACCAACCGCGCCACGACTGACATCGACACGGATGGTCACGGCACGATGGTCACTAGCGTCATCGTCGCCAACAAGAACAATGTCGGCGTCCATGGTGTCGCCTACGAAGCCAAGGTGTTGTCCATCCGCGCTGACTCCGCGGGTTCGTGTCAGCTGACCGGCCCGGACCAGGGCTGCAGTTTCCCTGATCGCAACACGTCGGCGGCCATCGATTATGCTGTCGCCAACGGCGCCAAGATCATCAACATGTCGCTCGGCGGACCGATCGACACCGATCCCACGCTCGAGAACGCCGTGAAGCGCGCCGCGTTGGCAGGTGTGCTTGTGGTCATCGCTGCCGGCAATGAAGGCGTCGACGACAAAGGTGTTGCGCTTCCCACTGGCACGGGGCCTACCGAGCCAGCCTACATTGCCGGGCAGAACGGAACGCTCGGCAGAGTGGTGGCCGTCGGAGCGGTCGATCGAAACGGGCAAATGCCCAACTTCTCAAACCGCGCGGGGCAGACTGCGAATTACTACCTGCTCGCGCCGGGCGTTTCGGTCATTGTTGCGGGCGTGGACGACAATGTCCGTCTGCCGAACAATCCGGCCTGCTCTGCCACCGTCATCACGGGTTGCAACGATGCCGATACGGATGGGGACTACTGGTCAGCATCAGGCACGTCCTTCTCTGCGCCGCACGTTGCTGGCGCACTCGCCCTGATGCTCGACCTGTTTCCGAACATCACGCCGGAAGACGCTCTCTCGGCTTTGCTTGTTACAGCCACGGACTATGTCACCACCACGCCCGACTTCGTCTCAGGCGTCGCTGCCGGCGTCGGCGCCGATCAGGTCGGCGGACGCGGCATCCTTAATCTCGCGCGCGCGTTTGCGCCGATCGGAACCGCCAGCTTCAACTTTGGGGGCGAACAGGTCGATGTCGCAGAGACGCTCGGGCCGGCCAGCGGCGCGCTGGGCGACTGGGCGACGAATTCGGGCGCGTTCAACGGTGTCGTCTTCCAGGACATGTTCAAGCGAGGCTTTCGTTCCGACAACACGCGCATGCAACCCGGCCGCGCAGCCTTCGGCGACTTCGCCCTGCGCGCCGACTACGCGCGTGGACAGGCCCGCGCCTTCGAACTGGGACCGGCGCAACTATCGTGGTTCAACGCCCCAGAGCCCGTCTACGATCCGCGGACGCCCTGGGCAGAAGCGCCCGATGCCACTTTCCAGTTCAGCTATGCTTTCGGCGATAGCCACGTCGCCGTCGGACGTGGCGGTGGACCGCAACGCCTGACGCC
>CANJXY010000116.1 GCA_947478925.1 Hyphomonadaceae bacterium
CGCCATCCCCCATGCACTGAAATAGTCGTTCGCAGCGTACTACGTCGTGCTGGCAGCGTGCGCGGTCTATCCTTGCGATGGTGCTTCAAAACTGAAACGCGCCGAAGCGGCGGGCGTCAAAACGCACGTCGAAACATGGGCGATGGCGACAGGGCGATGGCGACAGGGTGATGCGCCCCGCCTCGATCGCTTGCAGCGATGTGAAACACCACGTTATGCAGTGGCGCGTGCTGGCGACGTCGAGACCCAAGACGCCTTCGGCGTTGGGGCCGATCTTGTGATAGTCAGTGGACGCACGATCCTTGCCGATCGCGGTCGGCGCGGTTCCCGTCACGTCGCCATTCACGGGGCCCAGGAAGGCTTCGAAGACGAGTGTCCCGTGAGCGTGGACGCCCTCCATCCATGCCAGCAATGCGCCTTCAGCCGAAAGGGTTGGAGCGGGTGTTTGGGGGCATCCGGGCCATGGCGCAGGCAGAGAACAGCGCGGCGGCGATTGCGCCAGGCAAAAGCTTCAACATTGGCGTCATCCCGCCAGCGCTCGGATGACGTCCGGACGGCGCCCCATCACTTAAGGAGCAGACCAAGAAGAGGCGCAGGATCCGGGCAGATGGACAGCCAGTGCTCGCGTTCGCTACGTTTGCAGACGCCGGGATAGTCGCCCTTGGCGCTGCCAATGGCGAGCAGGATCTGGAAGTGCAGGTGAGGCGTCCAGCCGCCATTCTCGCGCTTCGTACCCAGTTCTGCGATTTTTTCCCCCGCCATGAAAGCCGTGCCGGGCTTCAGGCCCTTGAGGCTGTCGCGATCCAGATGGCCATAGAGCGTGTGGAAGGTGAGGCCGGGAACGGGCGTGTGTTCGAGGATGATCGTCGGGCCGTAGTCGCCCGGGTTGTCGTTGATGCGCGAGGAATGCACGCGACCGCTGAGCGGCGTGTAGATCTCGGCGCCCGCGGGCGCAAAAATATCGACGCCGAGATGTATCGTGCGGGGCTCCTCGCCCTCAGGCGCAAAGAGTGACTGCGTGTAGATGGCGCGATCTTCGCCATACCCCCCAGCGCGGATCGGCTCACCTGGTTTCACATCCGATCCATCGATCCTGCCAGGTACGGCGCGGTGCAAGCCGTCTATCACTTCAACGCCGGTGGGGCGGAGGCTGGCGATCCAGCTTGCGTAAGTGGTCATTTGATCACCGGTGGATCAGGGCTCCAGCAGGCGTCGAGCGCCTTGAAGGTTTCGTTCAGCCAGACGCCGGAGGGATCTCCGTTACCGCCATCGAGCGTCAGGTCCATCGTGTAGTCGGCATTGGTCTGCGGATAGACCTGACCCGCCAGCCAGAAGCGCACCATCACTGGATCAGACGCGCCAGTCGACATGTTGCGATAGGGACCATTGCCGGTGAGTTTCGGCGCGAGAACCGGCTCGAGCTTTTCGAGCGCCGGCACGAGTGCTGGGCAGCGCGTCTGGTCGGTCCACTGTTCCTTGAACGGTGCGTTGCGCTTGTCGTCGACATAGCGTGCGGCAAAGAAGGGTGAGGCGGTCTTGGCCGAATCCTCCTGCTCGATGCCGCGGCGTTCGGCGTTGGCCTTTGCTTCGGGCGCCCTGGCCTCAACGCGATAGAAAGTGATGACCCTGCAGGCGGCATTGGGAGCGCGCGCGAAGCTTAGTTTTTTACTGGCGCCGGCAAACGGGCCTACATCATCAAGCGCGACGGAATGTGAGTCGAATTCCGCATCAGCGCATTTGCGGTCCGCCTGCGCCATAGCGACAGGCGCGAACAGCGCAGCTGCGGTGAGCATTGCTGCAATCCGGCCCCAGACCATCATCGACCCCGCGTGCTGCCTATTCGGCGGCAAGCTTAGACTGATGCGGCATGCCTTCCAGATATTTCTCAGCTTCCAGCGCGGCCATGCAGCCAAGGCCAGCAGCGGTGACGGCCTGGCGGAAGACATCGTCGGCCACGTCACCGGCGGCAAAGACGCCGGGTATGGAGGTAGAGGTCGAGCCGGGTGTCGTCTTGATGTAGCCGCCGCTTTTCAGTTCGATCTGGCCGGTGAACAGCTCAGTCTGCGGCGCGTGGCCGATGGCGATGAAGATGCCGTGGACCGGCTGCTCCGTCACCACGCCGGTCTTGAGGTTGTGCAGCTTCGCTTTGGTGACGCTAAGCGGACCTTCCTGGCCGATCACGTCAACGAGTTCCGTGTCCCAGAGCACGTTCACCTTCGGGTTCCGGAACAGGCGATCCTGCAGGATTTTTTCGGCGCGGAAATGGTCGCGGCGATGCACAACTGTGACCTTTGATGCAAAGTGCGTGAGGTGCAGCGCTTCTTCGACAGCGGTGTTGCCGCCGCCGACAACGATGACTTCCTTCTGCTTGTAGAAAAACGCATCGCACGTGGCGCAGGCCGAGACGCCGAAGCCCTTGAATTTTGATTCGCTCTCGAGGCCGAGCCACTTCGCTTGCGCACCGGTGCAGATCACCAGCACGTCACATGTATAAGTCTGGCCGCTGTCGCCCTTGAGTGTGAAGGGGCGATTCTGGAGGTCGGCGGAGATGATGTGATCCTCGACCATCTCCGTGCCGACATGGATCGCCTGCGCGCGCATCTGGTCCATCAGCCAGGGGCCCTGGATGACGTCCGCGAAGCCCGGATAGTTTTCCACGTCAGTCGTGATGGTCAGCTGGCCGCCCGGCTGGATGCCGGCGATCAGCAGGGGCTTGCGCAGGGCGCGCGCGGCGTAGATCGCGGCGGTGTAGCCGGCAGGGCCGGAGCCAAGAATGATGATCTGGGAATGGCGAGGCGCGGCCGTGTGGGTGGTCATTGCAAATCCTATGTTCGACCCTTCCTACCGGGCCGACCCCGCGCACGGAATGGGTCATGGCGCGCTGGTGCTGATATTCTGGGGATGCGCGAGGCAACGGAAAAGGCCTCGAGCGGACCCCATTGGGTCAGTTGAGTTTTTCTAGCGGTTTGGGCGCCGTTTCAGCACCTGCCGGACGATCTCGTCGGCGGCGCGGGCAGCTTCACGAAGAGGTGTATATGTCCAGCTCGGGAGGCTGCCGGTGAACCAGGCGGCGGCGCGGCGGGCGATGAAGCCTTGATGCAGTTTGTCAAAACGGGGCGAGCCGCCATCGATCTTGAGGAGGTGGACGGGTTTGCCGAAGAAGGCGGGGTCCGCGATCATGTTGGCGCTCTCGCACGTGACCATCGCGGCATCGCACATGGAGAGGAAGGCGACGTAGGGATTGGGCCCGTCGCGCACTTCATTCTCCCAGAAGACACTGTTGAGGGTGGAGGCGAGGCGGCGGAGCCGAACGCGGGCATGCTCCGGGGTGCGGCGGGAAACGGTGATCCAGAATGTACGACCCTGGGCAAGGCGGCTGATGGCGCCTTCGATGAGGTTGACGTTCTGCTCCGTCATCGTGTGGTTCTTGGAATCGCCGCCGATGGAGACCAGCACTTTCTGACCTGCCGCGGACTTCAGTGACGCGAACTGCGCCTGGGCGTCAGCGATGCGCTGTCGCGAGAACCAGACGGGCGGTCCGACGATCGGGAAAACGTTCGGTCCCTTAACACCGTCATGCTCGGGCGGGATGACCAGGTCGAAGTCGGAAAGCGGCACGCGCGGGTTCTGCGTCTGCACAACGAACGTCTTGCCACCGGAGAGCTTCCGCATCAGGCGCGAGTAGGGGATGGAGCGGCGACCGGCCGCGAGCCAGATATCCGGCCACGCCGGCGCGAGCAGCGCGCGCTGTGCGGGTGGAAGTGCCGCCAGTGCCGATGGCCAGAGGTTCGGCGGCAAGGCGAGTTGCCAGCCTCGCGGCTGCAGGATCACGGGCTCGTCGCGGTGCGCGTCAGACTGGATGTACGCGAGATCGGCCGCGCGTTCGCCTTCGGCCAGCGCCGCGCTGAGCGCGAGCGTCTGGTTGAGAATGCCAGCGCGGCCGTCCGCTACAGTCCAGATCGAAGGGCCTGATTTTGCGGCGGACACGTTTTGCGCTGACTACTTCCAGGCGATCGAGATGATCTCATACGACTTGGCGCCGCCAGGGGCGGAGACGTCGGCAATGTCGCCTTCTTCCTTGCCGATCATGGCGCGAGCGATGGGCGACGCGATCGAGATTTTCTTCTTCGAGATATCGGCCTCGTCCTCGCCCACGATCTTGTAGGTGAAGGTGTCGCCTGAATCCTCGTCGGTCACCTTCACGGTGGCGCCGAATTTCACGGTCTTACCCTTGAGGCGCGATGTGTCGATCACCTCAGCGCGCGAAAGCTTGTCTTCAAGTTCCGAAATACGGCCTTCTATGAAGCTCTGCTTGTCCTTGGCGGCGTGATACTCCGCATTCTCCGAGAGGTCGCCATGGCTGCGCGCTTCAGCGATTGCCGCGATGATTGCCGGGCGTTCCTCGGTTTTCAGGGTCTTCAGCTCTGCCTGCAGGGCTTCAAAGCCCTCGGACGTCATGGGAATGCGCTGCATCGGTAGTCCTATGGAAAACGCCGCTCTTGCACGGAATCATTCGACGGGCGGGTAGGGCCGACCGGTTCAGAATGATCAAGAGTAGGTCTGAAGCGCCCCGGCTTCAAGCGGGCGTGTTTTAAGCACCCGAATGGCCTGTGTGGCGGCCCGCGCCCCCGAAATCGTCGTGTAATACGGTATCCCTTGCGCCAGAGACGCGCGACGGATCGAGGCCGAATCGAGCAGCGACTGGGCCCCCTCGGTCGTGTTGAAGACCAGCTGGATCTTGCCGTTTATCAGGGCATCCACGACGTGGGGCTGGCCTTCGGCGACCTTGTTGATCGGCTGGACGGCGATGCCCTTTGCGGAAAGGTACTGGGCGGTCCCGCTGGTGGCGATGATGGTGAAGCCCAGCGCGACGATGTCCCGCGCCGTCTGTGTAATGGCGGCCTTGTCGGTCTCGCGCACCGAGATGAATACGCAGCCCGACGACGGCAGCGACATGCTGGCGGCGATCTGGGCCTTGAGGTAGGCGGCGTCGAACGAGACGTCGATGCCCATGACTTCGCCCGTGGAGCGCATCTCCGGTCCCAGCAACGGATCGACGCCCGGGAAACGCGAGAAGGGGAAAACGGCTTCTTTGACAGCGAAACGCTTTCCCGCGATCGGCCCGGGTCCGAGATTGAACGACGCCAGCTTCTCGCCAGCCATGACCTTGGCGGCGATCGCGGCGAAGGGCTTGCCGATGGCCTTGGCGACGAACGGCACGGTGCGTGAGGCGCGCGGGTTGGCTTCGAGGACGTAGATATCCTCGCCCTTGACCGCGAACTGTACGTTCATCAGGCCCTTCACGTTGAGGGCGAGCGCGAGCTTGCGCGCCTGTTCCGACAAGCGATCAACGATATCCTTGCTCAGTGTGTAGGGGGGGATCGAGCAAGCGCTGTCCCCTGAGTGGATGCCGGCTTCCTCGATGTGCTCCATGATGCCGGCGACGTGGGTCGTCGCGCCATCCGAGAGCGCATCGACATCGACTTCGATGGCGTCGGCAAGATAGCGGTCGACCAGCAGGGGCGTATCGCCTGAGACCTGCACGGCTTCGCGGACATAGCGGCGCAGATCCGTCTCGTCGTGTACGATCTCCATCGCGCGGCCGCCAAGCACGAAGCTGGGGCGCAGCATCACGGGATAGCCGATGCGGTTGGCGGCAGCGACGGCTTCCTCGTCCGTGCGGGCGATGGCGGCCGGGGCTTGCTTCAGGCCGATCTTGTCGAGGAGCTTGGAGAAATGCTCGCGGTCCTCGGCGAGGTCGATCGAGTCCGGTGTCGTGCCAAGGATCGGGGCGCCGGACTTCTTGAGGCCTTGCGCGAGTTTCAGCGGGGTCTGCCCGCCGAACTGCACGATCACGCCAAGGAAGTCGCCAGCGGATTGCTCGACGTGGATAATCTCGGTGACGTCTTCAAGTGTCAGCGGTTCGAAGTAAAGGCGGTCTGAGGTGTCGTAGTCGGTCGAGACCGTCTCCGGGTTGCAGTTCACCATGATGGACTCGATCTTGAGATCGGCCATGGCGAAGGCGGCGTGACAGCAGCAATAATCGAACTCGATGCCCTGGCCGATGCGGTTGGGGCCGCCGCCAAGGATCATGGCCTTGCGGCGTGTCGAAGGTTCGGCCTCGTTCTGCGCCGGGATGGCCTTGCCATCGGGGCCGATCCAGCCCTGCTCGTAGGTCGAATACAGATAGGGCGTCTTCGCGGCGAATTCTGCCGCGCAGGTGTCGATGCGCTTGAAGACCGGCCGAACGCCGTGGCTGTGGCGCGCGGCGCGTACGTCGAGTTCCTTGCCGCCAGTCAGCTTGGCGAGGCGCACGTCGGAGAAGCCCATCGCCTTGATGCGGGTCCACTCTTCAGCGTCGGTCGGCAGGCCGTTCTTCTTGAGCAGCGCTTCTTCCGCGATGATCTCCGAGATCTGCCGCAGAAACCATTTGTCGATCTTCGACGCGTTGTGGATCTCGTCGACGTTGAGGCCTTCGCGGAAAGCCTGGCCGACATTGAGCAGGCGCTTTTCGGTCGGACGCGAGATCGATGCGATCAGCGAGCTGCGGTCGCCGCCGCCGGGAATGTCCTGTTCGTCGAAGCCGGAAATGCCGGTCTCCAGCGAGCGCAGCGCCTTCTGCAGGGCCTCGTGGAAGGTTCGGCCGATAGCCATTGCCTCGCCGACTGACTTCATCTGCGTCGTCAGCGTGGTGTCTGCGCCTTTGTATTTTTCGAAAGCAAAGCGCGGGATCTTGACGACAACATAGTCGATGGTCGGCTCGAACGAAGCGGGCGTTACGCCCGTAATATCGTTGGTCAGTTCGTCGAGCGTATAGCCGATGGCGAGTTTCGCGGCGATCTTGGCGATCGGGAAGCCAGTGGCTTTCGAAGCTAGAGCTGAGGAACGAGAAACCCGCGGGTTCATCTCGATGATGACGAGGCGGCCATTGTCGGGGTTCACAGCGAACTGCACGTTTGATCCGCCGGTCTCGACGCCGATTTCGCGAAGGACAGCAATCGAGGCGTTACGCATCACCTGATATTCGCGGTCGGTGAGGGTGAGGGCCGGCGCGACCGTGATCGAATCGCCCGTATGGACGCCCATGGGGTCGATGTTTTCGATCGAGCAGATGATGATGCAGTTGTCCGCCTTGTCGCGGACAACTTCCATCTCGAACTCTTTCCAGCCGAGCAGGCTCTCGTCGATCAGGATCTGACTGACGGGGGACATCTGCAGGCCGCGCGTGACGATGTCCTCGAACTCCTGGCGGTTGTAGGCGACGCCGCCGCCGAGGCCGCCGAGCGTGAAGGCCGGGCGCACGATGCAAGGGAGGCCGACAATCTCCATCTGCTTCACGGCTTCGGCGAAGCCGGCCTTGAGGTCGTAGGTGATCTTGCCGTCGATGTTGCTGATTTCGGGCGAGGCGACGATGGCCGAGCGGGGGCTCTCGAGACCGATCTTGTCCATGGCCGTGCGGAACTTGGCGCGGTCTTCGGCCTTCTCGATGGCTTCGGCCTTGGCGCCGATCATCTCGACGCCATGCTCTTTGAGCACGCCCATCTGCTCGAGCTTGAGCGCGCAATTGAGCGCGGTCTGTCCGCCCATGGTTGGGAGAAGGGCGTCGGGCTTTTCCTTGGCAATGATCTTCGCCACCATCTCCGGCGTGATCGGCTCGATGTAGGTTGCGTCTGCCAGTTCCGGATCCGTCATGATCGTGGCGGGGTTCGAGTTGACCAGGATGACCCGGTAGCCCTCGGATTTCAGCGCCTTGATCGCCTGCACGCCGGAATAGTCGAACTCGCACGCCTGTCCGATGACGATCGGTCCTGCGCCAATGACCAGGATGGACTTGATATCTGTGCGCTTGGGCATGTCACCTGATCTGTCTGGCAGCGAGGCTGGAGACGGCAAATTGGCGGTCGGTTTAGCTACCGCGAGCCCCCCACGCAACCCTTGTTGCACAAGCCGCGAGAACGCGTCGCGATCCGCCGAAAAGAAGGGCTTTTCGTCCTGATTTTGTTACGGTTCAGGAATGCGTGGCGGCAGTCGCGAGAATCGCCAGGGCGGGATTGCCGGTTGCCCTGTCAGATCCCGCCCGCGCGCTTGGGCTAGAGCGTGCCCATGTCGATCGAGAAGCGGTATTTCACGTCGCTTTTCAGCATCCGCTCGTACGCGGTATTGATGTCCTTGATGGCGATCACCTCGACGTCCGAGGTGATGCCGTGCTCGGCGCAGAAGTCGAGCATCTCCTGCGTCTCGGCGATCCCGCCAATGCCGGAACCGGCGAGGGTGTGACGGCCACCGAGCAGGCTGAAGGCGGCGACGGCCATAGGCTTCTCGGGCGCGCCAACGAGGCACATGACGCCATCGCGCCTGAGCAATCTGAGGTAGGCGTTCACGTCATGGTCGGCCGAGACGCAATCGAGGATGAAATCGAACGACGCGCGATGCGGCTTCATCTGCGCTCTGTCGGTCGAGACCACGACTTCGTCGGCGCCGAGGCGCTTGCCATCTTCGACCTTGGACTGGGACGTGGTGAACAGGACAACCTTGGCGCCCAGCGCGTGTGCGAACTTGACGCCCATGTGGCCGAGGCCGCCGAGACCCACGACGCCAACCTTCTGGCCAGGGCCCACCTTCCAGTGGCGCAGGGGAGACCACGTCGTGATGCCGGCGCAGAGCAGGGGCGCGGCGGCGGCAGGGTCGAGTTTCTCTGACATACGCAGGACGAAGGCCTGGTCGACCGTGACGCTCTTGGAATAGCCGCCGTGGGTCGTCGCGCCGGAGATGTGTCTGTCCGGCGAGTTGTAGGTGCCCGTGTTGCCCTTCTCGCAATACTGTTCGAGGCCTTCCTTGCAGCTCGCGCAGGCGCGGCAGCTGTCGACCATGCAGCCGACGCCGACCAGATCGCCCGTTTTGAACTTCGACACCTTCGATCCGACGCGACCGACACGGCCGATGATCTCGTGGCCGGGTACGACGGGATAGACCGTGCCGCCCCACTCGTTGCGCGCCGTGTGCAGGTCCGAATGGCAGACGCCGCAGAAGAGAATATCGATCTGCACGTCATCCGGCGTTGGATCGCGGCGCTCGATGGTGATGGGGCCGAGCGGCTTGTCGGCGGCCGGTGCGGCGTAGGCTGCGCTGTTGAACATCGCGTGTTTCCCGGAAGGTTGCTGATCGCATGAATGGCGGCGCGATCTCGCGGCGCGCTCGCAGTCACTATGCATGAAGTGAGCGAGTGCTCACAAGCTGCAGCGAACGGAATATTTCGCAGCCGCTGTCAGGTATGGCGCTTGGCCGTCCTCTGGTCATAAGTCGATGCGTCGACTTTTTCCGCGCCACCATAACCAGTGATCACATCCGCAACGAATGGATTACTGCGGCGTTCCTGTCCGAAGGTCGATGTCGGGCCGTGACCCGGCACGAATTGCACGTCGTTGCCCAGCGGCCAGAGCTTGTCGGTGATCGAGCTGATCAGATCTTCGTGGTTGCTGCGCGGGAAGTCAGTGCGGCCGATCGAGCCCTGGAACAGCACGTCGCCGACAAAGGCGATCTTTGCGTCCGTGTTGTGGATCACGACATGGCCCGGCGTGTGACCCGGCGTGTGCACGACGCCGAACTTCACGCCTTCGAGTTCGAGCACATCGCCATCCTCAAGATAGCGGTCGGGCGTGACGTTCAGAAGACCGGTGAGGCCATACTTCGCTGCCGAGCTTTCGATCTGGTCGAGCCAGAACTGGTCGTCCTTGTGCGGACCGATAACCGGCACTCCCAGTCGGTCACGGAGCTGATGGGCGGCGCCAGCGTGATCGAGGTGGCCGTGGGTAAGCCAAATCTCTTTCAGCGTCAGGCCGAAATGGTCGAGAGCGCCGAGCAGCGTATCGACATCGCCACCCGGATCGACCAGCACGGCGTGCTTGGTGGCGGTGTCCCAGATGAGGGAGCAGTTCTGTTGCAGCGGCGTCACCGGAATGATGCGGATCTGCAGGCGGGTCTCGGAGCTCGCGTCGGTCATATCCACTAGATGGCCGTCGGGACGCCGCGAGGCAAGATGGTTTAACGCCCGAAAGGGCGGAACCTAGTGCGTGCGGCGACGACGCGCGATATGATTGGTGGGCGATGCTGGATTGTCTGCCAGGACTTGCGAACGCAGCGACGTCAGGGTGAGGCGGGTTTCCTCAAGGCGGTCGAGTTTGGCGGCGAGGCTCTCGATGCCGTTGTAGGACAGGCGTTTCATCTCGCGCCGACCGAGGCTGACGGTTTCGAGGATGATGCCGGATACCAGTGCGATGCTTGAGAGCACCGCGAGCGTGCCGCAGAGGAACGCGGTCGGGAAACGCGGGACGAGGCCGGTCGACATGTATTCGGCAAGTACGGGCGCACCGAGCGCCAGAGCCGTCAGCATGATCGTGCCGGAGACGGCGCCGAAGAACATCAGCGGACGCTCATCGCGCATCAGACGCCCGATGGTGCCGAGAATGCGGAAGCCGTCCCGGATGGTGGAAAGCTTCGACAACGAACCAAGCGGACGCGCGCCATAGGGCGTCTGGATCTCGGTCGTGATCATGTCGAGTTCGAGGGCGTGGACGGTGAGTTCGGTCTCTGTCTCGAAGCCGGATGCCAGTGCGGGGAACGACTTCACGAAGCGCCGCGAGAAGGCGCGATAGCCTGACAGCATGTCGGTGAAGCGATCGCCGAAGATTGTGGAGACA
>CANJXY010000117.1 GCA_947478925.1 Hyphomonadaceae bacterium
TGTGGCTGCTACGTTTGTCTGGGCCGGCGCTGCCGCAGCCCAGTCGGCGCATGCTCACGGCCTCTCGGGTAAACATCTTGATGCGGTTCACGCCGTGGCACTGGATGCGGATACTGACCACCACGCAGCAGATCACGCTCATGGTCACGATCACCACGACGCCACCCAGGCGCCGAACGATGACGGCACAGCGCCTTCCGAGCACGAGAGCGGTATCTTCCACGTCCACGCACTTTGTTTCGTCGCGCTTGCTGCCGAGACTGCAACTTTCCAGCATGACGTGCCTGAGCAGGCCACTGCGCCTGCCGAGCTGATCGTGTCGCTCCATACGCGGAGCATCGGGCCAGCTGATCGCCCCCCACGAACCTTCCTCTGATCCAGACAATCGCGCCCGCGTAACTGCGGCTGCAGCACGTTTGAGACAGAGGAGACATCCGTGTCATTCCACAACTATGCGGCCCGTTCCGGGTTCGCATGCCTTGTCGCCATTGTGGCGGTGGGCGAGGCGCACGCTCAGCAGAAGCTGACCCTGCAGGAAGCGTTTGCGCGCGCTCTTGGCGATGCACCCTCGCTGCAAGCCGCCGAGCAGGCAACGCTTGGCGCCGAGGCAGGTGTCAGGCAGGCGGACCGCATGCCCAATCCGACACTGGACATCACCGCCGAGAATTTCGCGGGTGGCAGTCAGTATCAGGTGTTCGACAAGGCCGAGACGACCTTTTCACTCAGCCAGAAGCTGGAGTGGGGCGGGGATCGTGATGCCCGAACGCGCCTTGCTGCGGCGGACGTGAAGACGGCTCGGGCTGGCGGCGGTGTACGCCGGCAGGATGTCATGCATCAGGTCGCGTTGGCCTATCTTGCGGTGCAGAAGGCCGGGGCGGAACTCGGTATTGCCAACGAGAGGGCCGAGGTGGCGCGTCGCATCGTCGAGACGGTCAGCAAGCGGGTGCAGGCCGCCCGCGATCCCCTGCTGGCAGGCGCGCGTTCCGAAGCCTTGCTGGCGGATGCCGAGATCGGTGTAGAGGCGGCGCGGCTTGCTGATCAAGCGGCCAAATCAAGGCTGGCGAGCTTTTGGGGAGGGGACGCATATTTCGACATCGAGCTTGCCTCGTTCCAGTCCTTCTCGGGGTCTGCAGGTGAGAACGTCGATGGAAGCGCCGAGCTGGCCCTTGCTGCTGCTGAGCAAGAGCGCGCACTGGCAGCGGTCGGAGTTGAACAGGCGAGGGCACAACAAGACCTGACCGTCTCAGCCGGGCTTCGCTATTTTCACGAGACAGATGAAGCCGCTCTGGTCGTCGGCGTCGCGATCCCGCTGCCCTTCTGGGATCAGAATGAGGGCGCCATCGCGCGCGCTGAAAGCGAGCGGTCACGGTTACGGTTCGAAACCGAGGCCATCAGACGCAACATCGAGCGAGAGGCCAACACGGCGCGGTCGCAGATGAGCATTGCGCGCGCCGAAATCGAGTCAATCGACGCGCGGCTATTGCCGTCTGCCGAGAAAGCGCTGGCGTTCGCGACGCAGGGCTACAACGCAGGTGGTTTCTCGTACCTCGACGTGCTCGATGCCCAGCGCATCGTCGTTCAGGCACGCCTGCAGCGTATCTCCGCATTTCATTCCTATCACAGCGCCCGCGTGGCGCTTGCTCGCCTGACCGGCGCCTTCGATGGCGCCGGAGCGGTCCAATGAGGTTGTCCATGTCTGGTCTCAAAACTACCCACGGCTCCCTTCTCGCAATCGCCGTCGCCATTGCAGGCCTGGCCGGATGCGGTGAACCCCAACCTCCTGCGGAAGCCGGCCACGAAGCCGCCGCCGCATCTGACTACGAGCGTGGTCCGCACCGTGGGCGCATGCTTCGCGAGGGTGACTTCGCTATCGAGATGACCATCTTCGAGGATGGTATTCCGCCCGAGTTTCACGTCTACGCCTACAAGGGTGACAAGCCCCTCGCTCCGTCCGAGGTTGGGCTGAGCGTTGAGTTGGTTCGTCTGGGCGGCGCGGCCACCAGCTTCCAGTTCACCCCAGTCGACGACTACCTGCGCGGCAGCAGCGTTGTGATCGAGCCCCACTCCTTCGACGTGAAGGTATCGGCGGCACACGATGGCAAGCAGCATAACTGGACCTACGCTTCCTACGAAGGCCGCACGACAATCGAACAACCCCAGGCCGACGCAGCAGGTGTCATGGTTGAACCCGCAGGCCCTGCAGAGATTGCCGACATTGTCAGCATATCGGGGCGCGTAGAGCTGCAGCCGCAAGGCAAGGCAGAAGTTCGGGCCTGGTATCCCGGACGCATAATGTCGATGAGCAAGGTTATCGGCGAACGCGTCCGGAAGGGCGACACGATTGCGACCGTCACATCGAGCGAAAGCCTCCAGACCTACGCGATCCCGGCGCCCATCTCTGGAGTGATCATGGAGCGGGGCGCCAATGTTGGGGACGTTGCGGGACAGGGCGCGCTTTACGTGATCGCTGACAGCACCAAGGTGCATGCGGAATTCTACGTCTACCCACGCGACGCTGAACGGCTGCGGGTAGGTCAACCCATCGAGATCAAGAACCTGCAGGGCGATCACGTCATCAAGGCGGACATAGAGGCTATCCTGCCGACGGCCGACATGCTGACCCAGACAGTTGTCGCTCACGTCGAGCTGCCTAACCCCGATGGCGTCACGTGGCGCCCGGGGCAGGCCGTCTCGGGCGATGTCGCTGTCGCATCCGAGCAGGTTCCGCTGGCGGTACGCACACGTGCGCTGCAACGCTTCCGGGACTTCACGGTCGTCTATGCCCGCGTGGACGAAACCTACGAGGTCCGCATGCTTGAACTGGGGCGGCGGTCTCTCGAGTGGACCGAAGTCCTCGGCGGCTTAAAGCCCGGCGATGTCTATGTCAGCGACAACGCCTTCCTTATCCGCGCCGACGTCGAAAAGTCCGGCGCGAGCCATGATCACTAGGAACAGCGACCATGCTTGACCGGATAATCCATCTTTCGATCCGCTTCCGCTGGGTGGTCCTGGCGGCGGTGCTGATACTTGGGGGCGTCGGTGTCTGGAGCTTCCAGCGCCTGCCTATCGATGCAACGCCTGACATCACCAACGTGCAGGTCCAGATCAACTCCGAAGCCGAGGGCTACTCTCCGCTTGAGGCGGAGCAGCGGGTCACGTTCCCCATCGAGACTGCAATCGCCGGTCTGCCGCATCTCGACTACACCCGGTCTGTATCGCGGTACGGGCTGTCACAGGTCACAGTTGTCTTCGAAGACGGCACCGACATCTACTTCGCACGCCAACTCGTGAATGAGCGGCTGCAGGCTGTGCGTAGCCAGCTTCCCGTCGGCGTCGAACCCGAGATGGGGCCGATTGCCACCGGGCTCGGCGAAATCTTCATGTACACGGTTGAAGCCGAAAAAGGCGCAACCAAGCCTGACGGCTCTGCCTATACGCCGGAAGATCTCCGCACACTGCAGGACTGGGTCATCCGTCCACAATTGCTCGGCACGAAAGGCGTGACTGAGGTCAACACGATCGGTGGGTTCGAGCGCCAGTATCACGTGACGCCATGGCCGGACCGGCTAGCGGCGGCCGGGCTGTCGATTGATGATGTGATCGAAGCCGTTGAGAAGAACAACTCAAACCAGGGCGCCGGCTATGTCGAGCGCTATGGTGAGCAACTGCTACTGCGCTCGCAAGGACAGGCCGACGGCGTCGATCATCTCGAAAGCATCGTGGTCGCGAACCGCAATGGCGTGCCGCTTCGTGTTGCGGACGTGGCTGACGTCGGCTTGGGCGAAGAGCTTCGCACTGGCGCTGCCACAGAGAACGGAAAGGAGGTCGTTCTTGGAACCGTGTTCATGCTGGTTGGTGAGAACAGCCGTGCGGTCGCCCGTGCGACAGCTGAACGGCTGGCCGTGGCGTCGAAGGCGCTGCCTGCCGGCGTTGTAGCCGAGGCGATCTATGACCGCACGGAACTGGTGGACCGCACTATCGAGACGGTCGAGACCAACCTGCTCGAAGGCGCCTTGCTGGTCATCGTCGTGTTGTTCCTCCTTCTCGGAAACATCCGCGCGGCAATCATCACGGCGGCAATCATCCCCTTCTCCATGCTGCTCACGATTACTGGGATGGTGCAGAACAAGGTCTCCGGAAACTTGATGAGCCTTGGCGCTCTGGATTTCGGCCTGATCGTGGATGGCGCGGTCATCATTGTGGAGAACTGCCTACGGCGGTTCGGGGAAGAGCAGCACCGTCTTGGCCGTCTTCTCACGCGGGACGAGCGCTTCCTGATGACGGAAAGCGCAGCTGTCGAGGTGATCAAACCGTCAATCTTCGGCGTTCTGATCATCACGCTTGTCTATGTCCCGATCTTTGCGCTCTCGGGCGTCGAAGGAAAGATGTTCCACCCGATGGCGTTCACCGTGGTGTTCGCCCTGACGGCGGCGCTGATCCTGTCGCTCACCTTCGTTCCCGCCGCCGTTGCGCTCTTCGTGACGGGCAAGGTCGCGGAAAAGGACAGTCCCGTCATGCGCGGCGCCCGGTTCATGTATCAACCCGCCCTTGATTGGGCATTGCGGGCTCGTGCGCTCGTGGTGGCCGGAGCAGTCGGTCTCGTTGTCGTGACCGGCTTCTTCGCTTCTCGTATGGGATCGGAATTCATCCCGAACCTTGATGAAGGTGACATCGCACTCCACGCCTTGCGTATTCCAGGCACGGGCCTGGCGCAGGCAGTCCGCATGCAGGAAGCGCTGGAGAAGCGGATCAGCGAGATGCCAGAAGTGGATCGCGTCGTTGCCAAGATCGGCACAGCCGACATCGCCACCGATCCGATGCCGCCAAGCGTGGCCGACACGTTCGTCCTGCTGAAGCCGCGCGAAGAATGGCCAGACCCGCGCAAGCCGAAGGCGCAGCTCGTCTCGGAGCTTGAAACGGCGGTCCGCCGTATTCCCGGCAACAACTATGAGTTCACCCAGCCTATCCAGATGCGCTTCAACGAACTCATCTCTGGCGTGAGGTCGGACGTCGCGATCAAGGTGTTTGGCGACGATCTCGACCAGCTGCTTTCGATTGGGGAAGAGATCGAGGGGCTGGTAGGTTCCGTCCCGGGCGCCCAAGACGCCAAGGTCGAGCAGGTCACAGGCTTGCCCGTTCTGCAGATCACCCCTAACCGGGATGCGTTGGCGCGAATGGGCCTAAATGTGGCTGACGTGCAGAATGTTATCGGCGCGTCGTTCGGTGGTGCGAAAGCAGGCCAGATATTCGAAGGTGATCGCCGCTTCGACATTGTCGTCAGGCTGCCCGAGCAGTTGCGCACGAATGTTGATGCCATCGGCCAGCTTCGGATCCCGCTTCCCGAAAGGGGGAGCGACCTGCGTGGCTTCGTCCCGCTGCAAGAGGTCGCAAGCATCGCTCTTTCTATCGGGCAGAACCAGATCAGCCGCGAGAATGGAAAGCGCCGTGTCGTCGTTACCGCAAACGTTCGTGGCCGCGATCTTGGCTCGTTTGTATCGGAGTTGCAGAGCCGCGTTGCCGCTGAGGTCGAACTGCCCGCCGGGTACTGGGTCGGGTATGGCGGTACGTTCGAGCAACTGATCTCAGGCGCTCAACGCCTGGCGCTCGTGGTTCCAGTGGCCCTGCTGCTGATCCTGGGGCTGTTGTACGCACTCTTCCGCTCGATGCGGGACGCTCTGGTCGTCTTCACCGGGGTGCCGCTGGCCCTCACTGGCGGCGTCTTGGCGCTTCTCCTTCGCGGCCTGCCGCTATCGATCTCCGCGGGTGTAGGTTTTATTGCACTCTCCGGCGTGGCGGTCCTCAATGGCGTCGTGATGCTCACGTTCATTCGTTCACTGCGAGAGCAGGGGCATTCTATGGATGAAGCCATACGCGAGGGCGCGCTGACGCGGCTGCGTCCAGTCCTTATGACCGCACTGGTGGCGAGCCTTGGATTCATCCCCATGGCGTTCAACGTCGGAGCCGGGGCGGAGGTGCAGCGACCACTGGCAACGGTCGTGATCGGCGGGATCATCTCGTCTACGATCCTCACCCTGCTTGTGCTTCCGGCGCTCTACAGGCTTGTGCAGGGAGGAGCGCTTGGCCTGGCCCGGAAGGTTGAAGCTGCGTCAACCCCGATTGAGGGGGCGGCCGCGCCATGAATTTGTTGTCCATCAAGCAGGGCGGCTAGAGTATCTCGCAGTTGCGGCGCGACCGTTCGCGCCCGGGTTATGTTACCCACAGCGCTAAACGTGACCGACTACGAGACCTGTCCACCCGTGCCATCCGACATAGAGGCCAACGATGATGATCAGCGCCCCCGACAGATAGGGTGCGCGGCGCGCCACGGCGCCGAACCAGGGGAAGCGTGTTGACGCGTGACGGGCGCCGAAGGCTGCTGCGGCGCCCACCGTTACCAGGGTCAATGCAAGCCCGACCGAGAATGACAAAACCAGTGTTGCGCCCAGCGCGACCTGCTTGAGCTGGAGGCAAAGCAGAAGAACGGTGATCGATGCAGGGCAGGGGATCAGGCCACCGGTAAGGCCGAACATGACAATCTGGCCAGTTGTTACATTCCGGTTGGCGAAACGCTGGCGAATGTCATTCGCGTGCGCAAGTTGGTGAGCATCGTTATGTTCACCGTCGCCAACAAGGACGCTAAGGTCTGCATCCTGGTGATCATCACCATGTGCGTGATTTTCCACGAATGCGAGGTCGTAGTCGTGCGTGTGGCCGCCGTGACCGAGACTGATACGCGCCGTGAATTCGTGCGGCTCCGGAATATCTTCAGCTGATTCGAGATAACCCCCGCGCGACACAAACGAAAAGCTCTGGGTTGAACCATCGGGGCGCTCGGTTGAAAGCCGGACATCGCTGGCGTTCCAGGATTGGCCGCGCTCGGTTTTGACGCGCCAGCGCGGCGGCACGCCAGTCTCGAAGACTTCGACGGAAATGACGCCGTGTCCCGTATCTATGCGACGAATGTCTTCTGCATGCGCGTGTGAATGCGCGTGACCATGATCGTGCCCGGTAGACGCAACTCTTGCGCGCCGCTGATCCTGCCATGTGCGCCACAGCATCCAGACCGCAATTGCGATTATGATCACGGCCGACGCAAGTTGCAGGTAAGGCTCGTAGGCATCTGCCGCCACACCCTGCCAGAGGAAGAGGCCGCCCAGCACAATCACCCACACTACTAAGGTATGAGAGAGAGTGGCGGCGAGCCCAAGCAGCACAGCCTGCGCAACCGTTCCGCGAACGGCCACAATGAAGGCCGCCATCATCGTTTTCGAATGACCGGGCTCAAGACCATGAAGCGCTCCCAGCAGGATGGCGCTGGGGATCAGGATCCATATGTTGGCAGAGCCCTGCTGAATCAGTCCCGCGATGTCCATTGCGATGAGCCTTGTCGGTTGCGGACCGGATCGGCCGGCAGGGGTGGGTGTCTGCGTGACGTAGGTCGGCGGTAGCCAGCCGTCAGAGGTATTTCGCGAGCTGCTTCAATTCTTTAAGACTGCCATGGTGCCGATCATCGTCGAGGCAGTGCTCGATATGGTCATGGATAAGTTCGCGTTTGGCGCTTCCAATGGCCTTCTCGACTGCGTGGAGCTGCTGGGCGAGATCAACGCACGGCCTGCCATCTTCGATCATAGCGATGATCGACCGCATGTGGCCTTCCGCACGCTTGAGCCGTTTGGTGATCGCGGGGTGAGACTCATGCTTCATGCGCCGATCCTATCCTGGGGGAGGGGATATACTCAAGTGCGACAATCAGCTATCGAGGTCATGAATGCATGTCCGGCTGTGGTCGGTCAGAGCGTGGGCGCCAGAGCGAGCGATCATGAAACCAGCTCCAATACTCCTGCTTGCACTCGGGGCGGCGCTGCTGCTTGCCCAGCCTGCATTCGCGCACGCGATCGGTGGGAAGGACGCGGCGTTTGTCGCGGGAACGACCGGACCAGACCCGTTTCCGTTCATATATCTCGGCGCCAAGCACATGGTGACCGGCTACGATCACCTCGCTTTTCTCGTTGGCGTGATCTTCTTCCTCTACCGGATGAAAGACGTTTTGCTTTACGTCTCGCTGTTTTCCATTGGCCACTCCACGACGCTCATCCTCGGTGTCCTCACTAATGTCGGCATCTCGCCATTTCTGGTCGACGCCGTGATCGGGCTATCGGTCTGCTACAAGGCGTTCGAGAATCTGGGCGGCTTCCGACAGATCGGCTTCACACTTGACACACGTGTGGCTGTGCTCGGGTTCGGTCTGGTGCATGGGCTTGGTCTCGCCACGAAACTTCAGGAACTGCACCTCAATCCCAACGGACTTGTCGTCAACCTGATCTCCTTCAACGTCGGCGTCGAGATTGGTCAGATGCTGGCGCTGTCGGTCATCCTCGGTGCAATCACGCTGTGGCGGATGCATTCCAGTTTCACGCGCTTTGCCGCAACGACCAACTCGCTGCTCTTCCTGGCGGGTGTAATTCTCGCCGGGCAGCAGATAGCCGGCTACTTCCTCGGAGGAACTCCGTCATGAGCGATGCGCCACTGCCATCCGAACTGAAGCTTAAACCCAAGACGCTGGCCTTGGTTACAGGTGGTGGGCTCCTCGTTGGAACTCTCATTGTTGTCGGAGCGATCATGCCGGCAGAGTACCACGTCGATCCGCTTGGACTTGGCAAGCTCTCCGGCATCGCTCGCCTCTGGGCGCCGGAAGAGAAGAAGCTCGACACCGCTTCCGCGACCGCGCCGCTTGCGCGCATCTACGATACGCGGCTCCGGTCTGATGTGATTGAAATCCCGCTCACGGATTTTCTTGGCGGCGCGAAGGGCTCGGAGCTGGAGTACAAGGTGCGGATGAAGCAGGGCGCAACCCTTGTCTTCGAATGGGAAGCGATTGGGGCTGGGAACAAGAACGATATCCACTTCGACTTCCATGGCCACACGACCCCGGGTCCGAACCAGTCGATGACCGTCGCCACCTACGCGCAAGACTACGGGACAAGCCAGAAAGGCGCGCTCACCGCTCCCTTCGACGGTATCGAGGGTTGGCAGTTCAGTAACTCGGGCGACACGTCTGTCGTCATCCGCGTCAAACTCACGGGGTTCTACGAACTCGTGCCTGCTGGTGAGCCAGGCAACGAAGCCCGGATCGTCGCCAATGTTCCCGCAGCGCAGGCGCGCCCAGACTTCAAGCCGGTCCACTAGCATGACGATGTCACGCGTCGGGCTCATGTGATGGCAGGCATTCGTCCGACAGGCGCGATGATGGCGCTCGCCTCAGCGGCCTTGTTCGGAGCGAGCACGCCGCTCGCGAAAGGCCTTCTGGGTTCTGTCAGCCCGTGGCTGCTTGCCGGCATGTTGTATCTCGGGTCCGGCATTGGCCTTTTGCTCCTGACCCTGGCGCGCGGCGACAAGTCGGAAACCGAAACGCCGCTGCGCCGAAAGGATGTCCCGTGGCTGGCAGGCGCCGTCATCGCTGGCGGTCTCGCGGGACCGCTTCTGCTCCTGCTGGGTCTCTCTTCGACGCCAGCGGGCTCGGCCGCTCTGCTGCTCAACCTTGAAGGCTTGGCGACGATGGCCATTGCCTGGCTGGTGTTCCGTGAGAGCACAGGCCCGCGCGTCATTCTCGGTGCGATTGCAATCCTGGCCGGAGCTCTTGCATTGTCGTGGCAGGGTAGTGGCCTGTCGTTCGATATTGGCGGCTTATACATTGCCGCAGCCTGCCTGTGCTGGGGCGTAGACAACAATCTGACCCGGAAAATATCCGCCTCCGATCCCGTCCAGATCGCGATGATCAAGGGGCTGGTCGCCGGGGTCGTCAATCTCGGGCTGGCTATCGCCTTTGGCGCCCAGTTACCGTCCGTGTGGACATCGCTCGCGGCTGGGTTGGTGGGGCTGCTGGGTTATGGGGTGAGCCTGATTCTTTTCGTCCTAGCCCTACGCAATCTCGGAACAGCCCGCACGGGCGCTTACTTCTCTGCAGCGCCCTTCATCGGTGCAACCATCGCCATCGTCTTTCTGTCCGAACCGCTTACCTATCAATTTGCCGTGGCCGCGCTTCTGATGGGGCTCGGGGTCTACCTGCACCTGACCGAACGCCACGAACACCCCCACACTCACCAAGCGATGGACCACGAACACGCCCACGCTCACGACGAACATCACCAGCACGAACACGGCCCGAACGATCCGCCCGGCGAACCGCACTCTCACTGGCACCACCACGCCCCGATGAAGCACAAGCACCCGCATTTCCCGGACATGCATCATACACATCGGCATTAGGGCCAGCGGAGGGCTTCGCTAGGTTCGCGCACCGTGGAGCGCGGCGTCTTGAATACGGCTCATAGGAGTCTGTTCGCATCGGCGAAGAGGCACCGAAGTGTGAATAAAGGCTGGTCGAGCACACCTCCGCTTTTCACAGAAGCAATGGAATAGGGCGCCTATCGGCACTATGACCCCACGCGGGTTCACAAGCTGCCGTAAGTACTGCAAACAGGTTTGCAGTGCATTCACCGCGCGAATGCAAGCGGGCTTTCCAGGCAACCATTGGGGGCGTGTTTCGGGATTGTCGTCGGCGCCATGGGCTGTCACGTCGTTGGCGCTTTGTGCCTTCGGTGCGTGCCCCGTGCGTCGGCTGGGTTGTCGCAACCGCCGACAGCATCACCAGTACTTCCTGCTCTAGTAGTGAAA
>CANJXY010000118.1 GCA_947478925.1 Hyphomonadaceae bacterium
CAGTTTCGCACGACCGATATAGCGGCCATGGCGGCAGCCGGCGGCACGGAGCCCGTCGCCATCCCGACCTTTCCTCCGGCGACGCAGGCGGAGAGCGAAGCGACGGACGCTTTCATCCGTCCGCTGTTTACTCGCGACCGGGCGCCCGGCCCAGACAAGGCGCCAGCGATTGCAACTGTCAGCGACGATCCCGATGCGCCGGACGCTGCGCAAGAGACGCAAACCGCGCCGGTTCTCAAGGGGCTTATCATTGGCGAGCGCGGCGGTCGTGTGGCGCTGCAATCCGCGGACGCTGCGGCCCCGGTATGGGCCAAGGTGGGCGAGGAAGTCGGCGGCTGGACCGTCGAGGCCATCACAGATCACGGCGTTCGGGTTCGTAATGGCGACAACGTCGCTGACATCAAGTTTTCCAAAGACAATTGAGTAGAACGGGGTTCGTCATGTCCATCATCTCTCAGGCAAAGCGACCGGCCGGCTTCCAGCCTCTGGCATCGCGTCTGCAGCTGGCGGTTTCCGCCTTCGCGTTGATCGCGCTGTCGGCTTGCGTCGCGGTCGACGCGCCATCGACGAAACACTCGCTGCCGCACGGCGAGAGCGCGGTCATGAAACCCGCGCCCGAGGTCAAGCAGCGCCCGCCGGCTGAAGTGCGCATGTCACCCCAGCAGATCACTGAGCCCACGATCCAGAAGGGCACGGGCAAGTTTGTTGACACCACGGCACAGCTCAGCCGCCCCGGCCGGGGCAACTACGTCGTCAAGCTTGCCGCAGTTCCTGTCGCTGATGCCGTCCAGCAGATCCTTGGCGACACGCTGGGCCTCAGCTACGTCATCGAAGGTGAAATCGCCGGTACGATCAGCGTTGACACCTCGCGCCCGGTCGACCAACGCACGCTGCTCGAAATGTTGTCGGGCGCGCTCGCCGGCAATGGTGCGGCCCTGATAAACGAAGGCGGCTTCTACCGCATCACGACGGCCGAGGCTGCTCTCACCTCGACATCTCGCACAGTCAGCTACGGCTCCAAGACGTCAGACTTGAAAGTCGGTCCAGGCGTTCAGGTGGTGCCGCTTCGATACATATCGGCGAGCGAGATGGAAAAAATCCTCAAGCCGATCGCTCCGGAAGGCGCTATCGCCCGTGTGGATGTGGCTCGCAACCTTCTCATTCTCAAGTCCGACTCGCGTAGCGTCGCGAGCCTTCTTGAAATGGTCGATCTGTTCGACGTCGATTATATGGCGGGCATGTCGTTCGCGCTACTGCCGGTGAAAAACACCTCGGCCACGGGTCTCGTCAACGAGCTCGACCAGCTGTTCGGCGCCGCCAGCGGCACGCCGATGGCCGGTCTTGTCCGCTTCATTCCGATCGAACGCCTGAATGCCGTAATGGCGATCTCGCCGCAACCGCAACAGCTCGAACAGGTGCAGACCTGGATGGAGCGCCTCGATCGTTCCGGCCGCCTGTCCGACCAGTCCTTCCACGTTGTGCCGCTGCAGAATCGCGCTGCGAAAGAGGTGGCGGAGTTGCTGCAGCGTACGCTGTCCGACAATCCGCAGGACCAGACGAGCAAGGCAACGCCCGTCAATAACGTCCGACCGGACATGACGCGGGTTGTCACGGAAGCGTCTGCGCAAGGCAACGCCGCCAACACGACAACTAGCCCCACCAGCGGATTGAGCCTCGACAACACGCCGTCGCCCACGACGACAATGAGCTCTGCGACGGGCAAACCGGTGCGCATCCAGGCTGACGATGGCAATAACTCGCTGCTGATCCTGTCGACGCCAGAAGAGTTCCAGCTGCTCCAGCAGGTGGTGAGCGTTCTCGACGTTGCGCCGAACCAGGTCATGCTCGAAGCGACGATCGCCGAAGTCACGCTGAACGACGATCTGGCCTACGGCATCAACTGGTTCCTTGAATCAGGCGAATTCAACCTGACATTCAGCGGCGCCGAGAATGGCGCTGTGGCGTCGACCTTCCCGGGCTTCTCGGTGCTGTTCAGCGGCAAGGATGGCCGCGCGGCGCTGTCGGCCGTCGCCAGCATCACGGATGTCAAAGTCCTGTCCTCGCCGTCGCTGATGGTGCTCGATAACCGCACCGCCACGCTGCAGGTTGGCGATCAGGTTCCGATCGTCACGCAGACCTCGTCTTCGGTTATCGACGCGAATGCGCCGATCGTGAACCAGGTCGAAATGCGCGACACCGGCGTTATTCTGAAAGTCACGCCGCGGGTCAACGAAGGCGGACGTGTGTCGCTCGAGATCGAGCAAGAAGTGTCCGACGTCACGCAGACCAAGACGTCCGGCATCGACTCGCCGACGATCCAGCAGCGCAAGATCAAGACGTCTGTCGCCGTCGATAATGGCGCGACCATCGCACTGGGCGGCCTCATCCGCGACCGTGTGACGGACGGCGCGACCAAGATCCCGCTGCTCGGTGACATTCCGGGTCTGGGCGAACTGTTCCGCACCAACACCAAGCGCAATGAGCGCACCGAACTGGTCGTGCTGATCACGCCGCGTGTTGTTGGCAGCGCCAGCGACGCCGAGCTGGTCACCCGCGAGTTGCGTGAAAAAATGCGCGGCGTTGGCGTCGCCATCGAAGCCGCCAACAGCCGCTCGCTCTCCGGCCAGTAATCGATGAAGCGACTGCGCCAACCGCGTAAGCCGAAGGACCGGGGCGCCGCCCTGGTCCTCGTGCTTTGGGGGTCGGTGGTGATGGCCATCATCGCGGCGGCGGCGGCGCGGCAGGCGTATACATCCGCCGTCGTCGTCAATGCCGGGTCTGAACTGGTGCGCACGCGCGCGCTTGCTGATGGGGGTGTTCGCGCCGCCTGGTCTGCCTATGCCGACGGCCGGATCAATGATTTCACAGCGCTGTGGGGATGCCGGGCGGGCGATGACGTTCTGCTTGTGCGCGTGCAGCCGGAGATCGCGCGCGTCGACATCAACATGGCGTCCGAGGAGATGCTGGCAGCGCTCTACAACGCAGCCGGCCTCGATGAGCAAGCCGCCGACGATCTCGCTGCGGCGACGATCGATTATCGTAATTTTGGCGACGGCGCGGAGGATTCGGGCGCGCAGGTCGTCCAGGGAACGGCGCGAATTCCGGAGGGCGCCTTCCGGCGTGGCCCGTTCCAGACGATCGAGGAGCTTGGCTATCTGCCCGGCATGGACGCTGCGCTGTTTCGGGCCCTGGCCGATGACATTACGGTCGAGGGGCGCTCGAGCGACGTCGATCTCGACAATGCAAGTCCGCTCGTGAAGCGCGCGTTCGAGGCTGCGGCGCGTCGCGATGTCGGCTCCGTCGCACGTGCGGCGCCGCGGCTATCCGGTGAACCCGCGTTCGAAGGTTCGCTGATGCATGTGCGTTCGATCGCGATGACGGCCGCGGGCGGCGTGTTTGTGCGTGAGGGTGTCGTTGAGGGCCCGTTCGACCGTGAAGGTACGCCAACTCTTCTTCGTCTTGTGCAAGGCAGTCTGTACACAGACGAGCAGCTACCCGCCGTCGGCGACGCGCCGTCTTGTGCCGAAGGCTTTGCGCTGATGCAGCGGTTGGGAAACTAGGGTTTTTGGCGCCGTCGTCTGGCTCCGCCGACATGGTCCCGCATTCGACCCGACTGCGCTGTCCGGCGTGCTGTAGCTCCGGGTCTCCAATCAGGTGGATGGCCCGGTTGCGCCGGATGCCCCGCGTGAGTTGGCGATGCTGTTACCGGCGCTGCCGGTAGAAACACGAAAGAGCGGATCCCGCGTCCCT
The DNA here is from genome assembly GCA_947478925.1 of Hyphomonadaceae bacterium. Lineage (GTDB taxonomy): Bacteria > Pseudomonadota > Alphaproteobacteria > Caulobacterales > Hyphomonadaceae > UBA7672. The sequence continues at coordinate 3,751 of CANJXY010000118.1, forward strand.
TCCTGGAAACCTGAGATCGGTCCGGTTTTTTGTGGAAAACGCGGTTGGTTTCAGCCCACGTCGGCGTTGTCGCCTTCGCCGCCGGGGGCGTTGTCCGCGCCAAGAGAGAAGACGCGGGGTTTGCCACCGGTAGGGGATGGCTCGTAGCGGTAAGCATGCTCCCACGGGTCGAGCGGTACGGTTGCGCCGTCAATATAGGGACCGCGCCATTTGGCAGAGCCGGCCGGCGACTTCACCAGGGCATCGAGGCCATCTGACGCCGACGGATAACTTCCCATGTCGACGAGGTAGAGGCTGAGCGATGTCTCGAGGTTCTTGATCTGTACGTCGGCGGTCTGCCCTTTTGCACGGCCGAGATAGCCGATGAGCTGCGGGGCGACGAGGCCTACGATGAGGGCGAGGATGACGAGTGCGACGAGCAGCTCCATTAAGGAGAAACCCTGATCCCGCTTCTTCTCAACACGCGTCATACCAAGCTCCGGATCCGACGTCGCACGCCTTAAATCTCAAGCATGCAAGTTGCATGCGCGGATGAATGGCGGAAGTGTCGGGCAGTTGGAAGCACGGGTAAAGGCATGCCGCTCAGCGCAGACACATTTACCATTAATCTTTACATGGCGCTGGCTTCTCCCGTGGTCGGGTCGGGGATTGCGGCGGGTGCGGCGCGTTTCGCCAACGGAGCCTCCTGGGACTTCACGCCGTCAACCTGTCCGGCTTGCGGCAGGCGGCTTGGCCTGCTCGAGCTGATCCCGCTGGTGAGCTGGGCCGCGCAGCGCGGCAAATGCCGTGGGTGTTCGGCGCCGATCTCGCGGTCCTATCCGATGATCGAACTGGCGGCGGTGGCGGTGGCGCTGTGGGCCTGGCTTGCGACCCCTGGGTCGGTCTTCGCCGCGACCTGCGTCATGGGCTGGCTTCTGCTGGCGCTGTCGGCAATCGACATCCGGACGCAGCGTTTGCCGAATGTGTTGAACCTAGCCCTGGCGCTGAGCGGCATTGCAGTAACAGCGATGATCGATATGAACCTGATCGTCGAGCACCTCGCGGCGGCAGCGATCGGGTATGGCGCGCTAGTCGCGGTGGAAGTGGCCTATCGGCGCCTGCGCGGCCGGGATGGTTTGGGACGAGGCGATTCGAAACTGCTGGGCGCGATCGGCGCGTGGGTGGGGCTGCAGGGGCTGGCGGCTTGTCTTTTTGTCGCGGCGGCTTCGGCAATCGTGTTTATCCTGGTCGCAAGCCGGGTCCGCGGGACCGAGATTCGTGGCGATATGGCGATCGCCTTCGGCCCATTCCTGGCGCTCGGCGGGTGGGTGACCTGGGTATATGGTCCGTTAATCTTCTGAAAACCGGAAGAATTCGCGTGCCCGGCATCTGCGTTCGCAGAGGGCCGCCCCGTTGACCGTTCCACGTGGTTCCATATTTGCATAGATTTGCGACTATTTAGATAACCTCAGCTAAAACAGTTCATTATTTGCGACTCAATGCGTCTCTGCAAGGCTCTCGCAAGGTTCCGGGGTTACTAAAAAATTAGGGGCAACGGGTTGGTCCGGGGCGAAAAGTTCGAAATCGCGTTTCGACGAAGCTTCTGGCCGCCCCCACGGCTTCGGTGACTGGGGTAGTCGTATGGATAGACGGGAATTTATTGCTTACGGCAGTGCGGCGGCGATCGCCGCGGGCGTAATTAAGACCCAGTTGGAGGAGGTCGCCGAGGCGCAGACGCCGAGCGTAAACTTGGAGCTGCACCTCGAGGAAATCTACGAAGAGATGATCGATGGCGAAGTGCTGTTCGCGCTCGCCTATCGCGACCCGGTCACACGCCTCGTCAGACCGCCGCTGTTTGTGACAGAAGCCGCGACGATCAATCTGAAACTGGTCAACAAGACACGCAAGCCGCGTCGCTTCACCATTTCGGGGACGATTGAGGATAGATTTCCCGTTGTTGCACCGGGCGCCACCAAGACTATTCGATTCACCGCGCCAGCGCCGGGAAGTTACATCTATCACGAGAACACCGAAGGTGCGGTTGGCCGCCTCGCCGGCCTTTACGGCCCGTTGGTGGTAATGCCGAGCGATGGCAAGACTGCCGCGGGCGTCCATACGCCATACAAGGATCCAACGCTCGCGCAGTCGGCGCTGTTCGATGCGCTGGGCGCGTCTGCGCGTTTCCCGGGTGAGCGATGGCGGCCGGAACTTGCCAAGCGCACCAGGATCTGGATGTTTTCGGAAACCGATCCCGAGCTGAACCAGAGGCTGGAGCGCAACGTGGCGACCGGCTGGACGACGCTGAAGTCATGGTTCAAGCCGCGTTACTTCTCGCTCAACGGACTCAGCGGATTCGACTCTTCCCACGACGATTTCACGTGCCCCGAAGGATATGAAGGCGAGCCGGTGCTGATCCGCTGCATGAATGCGGGCATCGCCACGCATGGACCGCACATTCACGGCAACCACGTCTACTGCCTGTCGGAAGTGAACCCGGCGACGCTGACACTCTACAAGTGCCAGAATATTCTCGAAGTCGACACGTGGATGATGAAGCCGCTGTGGCGCAAGGACGTGCTTCTCCCCTTCATCAAGCCGGACGAAATTCCGGCGGCAGCATGGCCACCGAAACAGGAGCCATTCCCGCTCTTCTATCCCATGCACTGCCATATCGAGATGTCGCAGACCGCCGGCGGCGGTTCGTATCCGCAGGGCCTCGTAACTCACTGGGAACTTCTGGGACCGAGGCGGGGAGTTTAGTAACATGGTGCGTGATCCAATCGCCTTTGACGCTTTCGGCTGCAACGTTCCCGAAGGTGGAATAGCAACACCGGACAGGCTGATGCCGAACATTCGTTTCGAGCGGCAAGGGCCGCGCGAACTCGATATCGTCATGCCGGACGGCCAGAAGGTCGCCTTCTGGACCTTTAGCGACAAGCTGAGCCGGGATCCGAAAGACATCTGGCCTGCGCCGCCGATCCGTGTGCGGCAGGGGCAGATCGTGCACTCGACCCTGCATGCGCAGAAGAACACGCACACCATCCACCACCACGGCATCAACTCCAGCACATACAATGACGGGGTGGGTCACGTGTCCTTTGAAGTATCGGGGTCGTACACCTATCAGTTCCAGCCTTCTCACGCGGGCACGTATTTCTATCATTGCCACAAGAACACCGTGCTGCATTTCGAGATGGGGATGTACGGCTTCCTCATCGTCGATCCGCCGACCGGCCCCGGACGACTCTATGAAGGCGGGCCGCGTTATGACGTGGAAGCGATGTGGGCATTCGACGACGTCGATCCGACATGGCGCAAGCTGAATCACTCGGCTGGACTTTGCGGGGAAGATGCGGGCCTTAACATCTTCCAGCCGAAATACTTCATGATCTCCGGCGTGCCTGCCCCCAAGACCAGGACGGACCCGCGCGTGGTGATCAACGCCAAGGTGGGGCAACGTATCCTCATCCGGCACCTCAACGCGTCGTACTCCATCCTCCGCACGCGGATCATGGGGCTCGACGCCACTATCTATGCGGTCGACGGTCGCCCACTTTCGCACCCGAATTCCCCTTGGGCCAAGCCGATCTTCGTTCGGGCCGGCACAGAGTTCGAGACGACGGCGGCTGCGCGGCGCGACCTGATCGTCGTCCCGAAGGCGCCAGGCGTCTATCCGGTAGTGTCGGAGTTCCGCGACTGGATCACGGGCGAGATCCAGGACAACGGCAACGGCATAGCCGAAACCTTCATCAATGTGACCGCGTGACAATCATGCGCGTTCGGGTCGGGCTTGCTGTCTGTTCGGTCCTGCTGGCGTCGGCTTGCGCAGGAGAGACCGCAGACGGCGTTGTGGCGATCGACGCTGCTTTGGCGATCACGGAAGCGAGTATGGATCCGCTGACAGGGCAGATTGTCGGCGCGCGTGATGGCCACGGCGAACACAGCTATGATGCGCCACCCTTGGACAAGCTTGGCGGCGCATTCAAGCTGGTTGAGGCTTCTACGGGCGGAGCGTTCAGCGATCAGGACCTCAATGGCAGCTGGGCGCTCGTGTATTTCGGATACATGGAGTGTCTCGAGGCTTGCCCGATCGCGCTGAGGTCAATGCCGGCGGCTGTCGACCGGTTGAATGCCGCCGGCGTTCCGACAAAGGCGGTGTTCGTAGATATCAATGCGCCGCGGCTCGATGACATGTCAGGCGGCGTGGGGCACGGCGAACATGCCGGCGCGATGCCGGTTGCAGCGCACGGACATGACGGGCGCGCGATGACGGGACCGGAGATCCGACGTCAAGCGATCGCCAAATGGGGTCAGAAAATCGACCCCGACACAATCTTCCTGTCTGGCACGCGCAAGGAGCTGGCGGTTGCGGTGAAGGCGTTCCAGTCGCGTATTGAAGCGGCGATGCTCAAGAACGAGGAGCCACTTCACCACATCAACCACACGACCAACATCTATGTATTGGATCCCAATGGCCGGGTCACCGGCGTCTTGTATCATTCGGATCCCGTCAAGATGATGACCGATACCGTCAAGGGCATCGCCGCCCTTGGACCCGCAGGCGCCCCTGTGGCTGCGCCGTTCGTGGTTGCTCCAGCTGCTCCAGTCTCCACGGGACACCCCACCCACGAGTGAAGCCGCCTACGGCCTGGTTTTCTCCACCAGCGCGTAACCGACCCCGCGAACTGTTTTCAGATCAACGTTGGCTTTGACGCCTGCCAGCAGAGACCTCAACCGGGAAACGCAGGTATCCAGAGCGTTTGGACTAACTGCGGTCCCTGGATCATAGAGGGCGCCTTCAAGATAAGTGCGGGTGCAGACGCGGCCCTGCCGGTGCAGCAGCGCAACCAGAAGCTGGCCTTCGCGCCGCGTTATGCCAAGCGGGTTGCCGCCCACCGTCAGCTCGTAACTATCTGGCCGCAAGACAAGTGCGCCGTAACGGAGCGGTTCGCGCTCGAAGGTGCGGGGGCGGCGTAGGAGGGCCCGGCATCTCGCCACGAACTCGTCAAATGCAAAAGGTTTCACCAGATAATCGTCGGCGCCTCCGTCGAGGGCCGCGACACGGTCGCCAATAGTCGAGCGTGCTGAGATCATCAGGACCGGGGTTGTCGAGCCAGCGCTCCGTAGCTGGTGAAGAAAGTCCAGGCCATCGCCATCCGGCAGGGTGCGGTTGGTGACGATCAGATCCGTCTGCAGGTCGATGGCGAGATCGTAGGCAGATTCAAAGTCCCTGCGCCAATCAAGTCGCAAACGCACCGCCGCCAGCGCCTGGGCGGCGGCTGTCGCCAGTCCGTTGTTATCTTCAATGAGAAGGACGGTCACTTAGAATTGCCAAATAAACAATCCAAAAAGGGGATTCTAAAAACTACAATTCTCCTAAAAGGAGAACTGGATCGAGATGATACTCTCATTTGGCGCAGCTATTACCGTCGGCCCAGACCTGCGAAATGCAGTGGTAAGACTATGTCCAAAACTCATTTCCCAACGAATTCCTTCACGAAAGCAAAATGAGAAGGTTTTTAGTCCTAGCGAGAAAGTTTCCATCGGATCTCGCGAACCGGCGCCGCTGGTGCCTGCAGGTCGCCGCGTGGATGAATCAGTGACAAAAAAATGCAACAAAAAGAAGAAAAGCGGGCCAGACACCTCGACAATCGTCGTTAATGTCGAACCCGTGAGAACCAGCCTGAAAACGGCTGCCAACCCTGTTCGTCACGCATCGCCCATCTTCGCGCGCCTCACAAATACAATCCCCAATACAGTTAAGTTCATTGCCTAAATTCTCTTAACCCGAGAACTCAAACGCGAATGCCGCTGCTGGCGGATGAATGTGGTATCTGACCCGAAGCTGACGGAATAAAACTCGCAATTAGTGTTGTGGCGTTTGTGCCGAGCTGGCGGGGATATCAAATGAGTGGCTTTAAGCTGAACCTTCAGGACGCGAAGTTTGTCCTGGCGCAGATCAAGATTGCCGAAGCGCATGCCGCCGGCACGCCGATCCCGCAGATCTGGGTCGACTTCTACGGCAACGTCGTGCCTGCTGGCACGGCCGGAGCGACGCTGGCCGTCCCCACCACGATTTCGCCCTACGGTCTCCGCACCGTTGACGGCAGCTACAACAACATCACCCCGGGCCGCGAATTCTGGGGCGCGGCGGACCAGGTCATGCCGCGCGCGCTGACAACGAGCTTCCGCGACGATGCGGACGGCGATATCTTCTTTGCTGGTCCAGGTGCGCCGCTCACGAACACCAACTATAATGGTACGGGCACCGTAATCGATGCGGATCCCCGTATCATCTCAAACCTTGTCGTCGATCAGACGCTGACCAACCCGGCCGCAGTTCAAGCCTGGCTCGACAACGTGCTGTCGCAGGCCAAATGGGTCGAGCAGCATGGCGCGAAAGCGGTTCAGTTGTTCCCCGGCGACGCCATGGTGCCGAACGGCGTCTACGTCACCAACGCAGACATCGCGTACATCCCGAACATCGCGCCGGACGAGGGCCTTTCGGCTTCGTTCAACGCATGGATGACCTTTTTCGGCCAGTTCTTCGATCACGGTCTCGACCTGATCGGCAAGGGCGGAAACGTCGGCAAGGTCTATATCCCGCTGCAGGCTGACGATCCGCTGATGGCCGGCACTGACGGCGTCTTGGGCACGAGCGACGATCTTCCGCCGTACCTCCAGTTCATGGTCCTGACGCGCGCCACCGTTGCACCCGGCGGCGGACACGAAGCCGTCAACACAACGACGCCGTTCGTCGACCAGAACCAGACCTATACCTCGCACGCTTCGCATCAGGTTTTCCTGCGTGAGTATGTCGTCGAAGGCGGCAGGCCGCACGCGACAGGCCACCTGCTCGACGGCGCGAATGGCGGCCTGCCCAC
>CANJXY010000119.1 GCA_947478925.1 Hyphomonadaceae bacterium
AGCCGAGCTGAGCATCGTGCCCCAGACGGTGTAGCCCCCCGTGTCATTGGGGCTGATCCAGACGATGGCAAAGTTAACTGCCCCTGCCGACACGATGTGCGCGTTGGTGCCAGCGGCGACAGGGTGGCCCGCCGACAGATTGTCGCCAGCAGGATAGTTGATCACCTGACCAAGGTCGTCATAGGCGCGGAACATGACCTTCTCGCCCGCGCCGTCCTTGGCGATCCAGACGATGCCGGTCTCGAAGGTGTGCAGCGAAGACGTCGACGGATTGCGTCCGAAGAAGCCGTCGTTATTGATGGCGTCTTCGTCTCCAACCCAAACGGCATTGTCGCCCGTGCCGTAGGCATTATCGAGGCCAACAATGCCATCGATGCCGCCTGCTTGCGGCGCACCTGGATTACCCAGTGGGTCGAGTGCGAGCTCGAAGCGCTGCAACATGATGCGGCCATAGCCAGCATCGAGGAGGCCATCGACACTGACGGCGTGGGTCGAGACCCAGGCGACGTTGTAGCCTTCGTTCATGCCAACAGGCAGAACCGAACCACCAACGGGACTATCCAGGGTTCGGTCCAGCATTGATCCAAAGATCGCAGCATCATGCTGGTCGACGCCGGCTTCAGCGAGGACAGAAAGCTCAACCGATGTCAGCTGGCCCGCGCCAAGGAAGTTCGTACGGAGCTCGCGTGTCGTGTCACTCGCATTGTCGCGTTGCTCGAACACAAAACCCCAACCGGAGTTGGCGCCGCCTGAGGCGATCGCCACATTGGTCTCGACCCCAATACCATCGCTGAGGTTCATCGTGTTCGGCATGAACCCGTCAGGCGCGAGCACCACGTCGTAGAAGCGGCCACGAATATGTGTGTCGCCGCCCGAAATCGCTTCCTGCCAGGCAACAGCGACGAATTCGCCGACACTGTCGGAGACGCTCACATTGGTCTGAATGCCGCGCGTCACCCCTGGGTTGACGATGAACCCGTCCGTATCGGGCGTGCCGTCTGCGTTCGGGGCGTTGTTTGTATCGACGTCAGTCCAGCCCCACGCCGTCGGCGTGACCTGAACCTGTTCGATCCCCAGCACCTGCGCCAAAGTGATCGTCGCGAGCGGGTCCGCGTTCCCAAGGAACCGGAAGCGCTCCATCGAGGTTACAAAATCGATTCCGTCGCCGCCGCCGGCACGGGTGTCGGTGATCTGAAGGAGCCCGCCGCCAAGTGACTGAAATGAGTAATCGTCATTCGATGCATCGCCGTCGATCGTGAAACGACCTGACAGGACGAGCGTGTCGGTTCCGCCACCGCCATCGATCGTGTCGTTACCGGCACCCGCCGTGATCGAGTCATCGCCGAGGCCGCCATCCAGAATGTCGTCGCCCGCGAGGCCATCGATCGTATCGCGGCCAATTGTGCCGACGAGAAGGTCGGGCGCAACGGCGCCGTTCATCGTGATCCCGGGGCCGTCGATGGTGATCGGCAGGCCAACCGAGTCGAAGCGCGGGTCGAGAATCCTGGCGGAGATGTCGCCACCGTCGACGGCGTTGTCTTCGTAGACGACCACATAGCGATCGCCGATGATGGCGGTGGAGGCGACGTTGTTGGCGTTCGCCGGGGCGTGGAAGATTGCAGGAACGCCATCGTCATTTGCGATACCGCCGCCCGTATAGACGCGCGAGAAGATCGCAGACGAGCCCGCGTCGGTCGCGGTCCAGCTGACCGAGAATCCATCCGTCTCGAGCGCAGCGACCGAGAAGTCGGTGATGGCGTTGGAGTTACCGACGTTCAGCGGATCGATCACGAAGATCGGACCCGACGTCCAGGTGCCGCCAGCCGCGCCAGGCGTGAAGATGCGGCCGACCAGGTCATGGTTGCCGCCAATGTTGGAAATCCAGGCTACAAGGAAGCCGCCGCCCAGCAGCGGCGTCACGTGCTGCTGGGTGCCCGCGGCGACCGGGCGTGCAGCCGTGTTGACGTTGGTGGTCGAGACCCCGGTGAACGTGTTGACCGCGACGAGCGGCCCGCCAGCGTCGCTGAAAGCGAGGATGTTGATGTTGTTCGAGGCGTCGATGAACGTGACGATGGTGTCGTCAGCGCCGCCGAGACCTGTACTGAGACCGGCGACCGACGGATCACGACCGGTCGCGATCTGGACCTGTCCATCGCCACCTGCGCCAATAGCGCCATCGAGGCCAGCTGCCGTCGGAGGCGAGATCGGGTCTTTCCGAGCGTCAAGGGGGACAGCGAAACGCTGGAGGTAGATTGCGCCGCTTACGTGATCGCCGCCGGCGCCTTCAACCCACACAGCGTCGAAACCGTCGACGATCGAACGGCCGCGGGCGTCGGACTTGCTGTATCCCGAGATTTCGAGGTCGTGTTGGGCGACGTTGGCATTGGACGAGATCGAGATCTCGCCGCCCAGCGTCGAGCTGGTCACGTGATTGTAGTAGCGAAGTTTCAGCTGATCGACAGTGCCGTTGTTTTCGCTCCAGGCGATGCCGTAACCGACGCCCGCGCCCCCGGGGGTCATCTGCAGACCAGAGATGTTGGCGCTCGTGTTGTCCGACACAGTCACCTGAGGCGAAACAGCGTCGACATTACCCTGCGCGTCGAAGAACTTGAGCGACACGTTGTTTGTGCCGTCGATCCAGGCGACGGCAAAGGCGTCGAGGCCGACACTTGCGACGACTGGGGCGCGTTGCACGCCCGCATCCGCGCTGACGACGAGCGGATTCTGAGTCTCGCGACCCCACACATTGATTGTCATTGCAGCCCTGCCACCACGAAATGAGACAAGCCAGGCCGCTCGAGGCGCACCCGTGCCGTCTACCCGGCCCCCGGAGAGGCCACCCGAGATGAGAGTGCTGTTAAGTTCCGTTTAAGGCAATCTAATTGTTTTCCGGATTGCATATATCCCATTCGCAGAATATTATACGGAAATATATCCTGACAGGAGAATTACAACGAGAGTCTCGATATGAGACCGGCCAAAAATTCAAAGAAAACTGATTTTGGCTCGCGCGACCAAATGCGTCGCGCTCTCATTTTACGAGAGTGAACGTCGCGTGAATTAGTCTATACAAAGCCAGGTGGCAGCCGCGCACGCGGATAAAATGTCGCAGCGCAGAGTTAATGCGTGAAGCCGCAGAAACCCCAATTTATCTCTAATCTATTCGCGATATGAGATATCAGTCAGCTAATCGTCAGATTGGCGTCAGCTAGACTGGATCAGAGCTCGATGCCGCTCTCAAGCTCACTGAGCGCGCGGCGCAGCCGGGCGTTCTCGGCCTGCAGACGCTTGATGACACCAAGCTGGTCCGCATCGAGCCGGCCGTAGCGCGAGCGCCAACGGAAGTAGGTGGCCTGGGAAATCTCTGCCTTGCGGCAAGCGTCCCGGATATCGAGACCTTCAGTCATCCAGACCTTCATCTTGGCCAGGATGTTGACGATCTCCTCCGACGAATGCTTCTTCCAGCGCATGCAGTGCCTCTCTGCGGTGCCTGTCAGTCACGCCAAATGCGGACCGGCCCCCGGCAAGCCACACCCCGTCTTCTGGAGTGCAGCAACAAGACTTGAACGAGGGACGTTGGCAACTCCGTCGCGCCTGCGGCGAGTTTTGCGGTCGGAAGTGAGAGTCTCTGCAGCCGTCGACCGTCACGTGCACAATCCAGAGGATTCGCTTGGACAATGCCATGGCGAGCCCATTTGGCGGGGCTTATGATGGGGTCATGCAAGCGTCCAACCGGCCATTTCAGCGCTCGGAAAGCCCGTCCCCAGAACAAACGATCTGCGGCCGTGGGTCACACCTGCGCCTCGCGTCGGCGACCCAAACACGCAAGCGCACCGAGATCGCGGACCAGCCGGCCGACGACGATCTTGGCCATTGGCGCAATCGCTGGGACGTTCCCGAGAAGCATTCTCATCTCGCGAGGCGTCAGGGCGCCCTGCCCCTCGGAGACGGCACCTGGCTCGGCTATCGGCGCTTCCCGACCAGCGAGGCAGCCGAGAGCGAGGCCCATCGCTTCGCAGAGTACAACTTCCTCATGTTCGGCATCCGCTATGTCGGACCGGAGTTCTTCCCGGACTACTGATCCGGAAAACTCGCCCAAACCATTAAAAGCCAAGCGAAACGGCGCCGCATAACGAAAGACCCCGCCAGTTTCCTGGCGGGGCCTGACGATCGTTTGTGCGACGGACGGGGCTAGTGGCTACCCGATCCGCCCTGGGTCATGGCCTCAACAGCCTTGTCGCCCTTGGGCGCGCTGGCGCGCATCTTCTGCATGATCTCCATGGCCTTCGCCATTTCTGCTTTGTTCAGCGTGCCGTCCTTGTCTGCGTCGACCATCGGCAGGTACTGCACGACCGACTTGAAGCGCGGGTCGTTGCGGAACTCGGCCGCTGTCAGCTTGCCATCAATATTGTCGTCCAGCGCGCCGAACAGGATGTTGCCCTGCAGCTGCTGGAACCACTCATCGTGGCGATCCTTGGTCGTCTCACCCTTGAAGCGGAAGCGGGCGAATGTGAACAGCATCTCTTCCGAGGTCTGCTCGCCAAACGTCACGTTCTTCTTCGGGTCCGGATTCGACTTGTTGGCATCCGAGTTGTCGTAAACGTAGTCCGCGATCAGCAGCGAGCCCTTCGGAACCTCAAGCAGGTCCTTGAAGTGGTATTCGCGCTGCCACGCGAAGTCGTAGCGCGGCTGGTTCAGCAGCATCTTCTCGGAGCCGTCGGGATAGCGGATGCGCAGCTTGGTCGAATAGCAGCGCGAGTGGCAGTGCGGCTGAACGCCGAAGATCTGCGCATCGTGCGGGAATTCGAGATAGGCCGTTTCGGGGTGACGGGCTTCACCCGCCGGGATTTCCAGGGAGAAGTCGGTGATGCTGGCCTGGCGCAGGATGAATTCCGGTTCGGACTTGTAGAAATAATACCCGACTTCCGTCTTGTCAGTCGTCGGCTTGCCAACGGGCGTGTAGTGCATCTGGTAGGCGAACGAACCGCCCGGCGGCAGGTAGATGCCCGTATTGTCCGGCGTAAGGTTCGGCGCGCCGCCGGGGCCATAGCCACCGAGCGCCACGTTCCACGAGAAGCCTTTGCCCTTGGGATCAACCTTCGGGATCCAGCCAGCGAGCGCGTGGTGCACTGTCGGCGTCGCGTTGGCCCAGGCCGTCGCCTTCAGCCATTTGCCTTCTGTCAGGCCGGTGGGAACTGAAACGTCCTGGTAGTCGACGATGCCGCTAGCCGGCACTTCGAAGGTCGGGACCTGCAGCACGATGTCGGGCTGGCCCAAGGGCCATTTCGGCGCGGGCTTGGCTGCATCCGGCAGCGGGTCCGCACCCGTGCCGCGCGGGGCGCCGGCTTCGATCCAGTTGACGATGGTTTTGACCTGCTGGGCGGTCGGACGCATGTCGTCCGTCCAGACCGAGCCATGATCGTCCGAATGGAAGGGAGGCATACGCTTGGTGCGCAGCGCCTCGCGGATCATCGGCGCCATCGCCTTCACGACTTCATACTTGTCCATCGAGAACGGGCCCATGCCACCCTGCGTGTGGCACACGACGCATTTGTCGGCGAGAACCGGGGCGACTTCGGTCGCATAGGAAATGTTCTTGAAACCGGCCGCCTTGGCGCGATCCGGGAAGACGATCTTCGTGCCCTTGACCGACGCCTCTGTCACCGCTGGCGACTTGCCGGCGATAACCGCGTTCAGGGCCGTCGTCAGATCGGCATTGGCAACCTTCTTGTCGGCAAACGAACCGTCGATCGGGCCATGATAGGCAACGGTCCACGTCTTCGGATTGATCACGAAGGCCTCGCCTGTCTGGGTCACACCCAGCGAGCGGCCAACCAGCTGCAACTCGTCCGCGAGGACCGGCAGCTTGGCCGAGCCGGGCACGCCCTCAAACGTGCCGTGCTTCGAGTTCAGGCCCGAGTCGAGCATGACAAAGTGGACGTTCTTGTCCTTGAAGCTGTCCTGGATCTTCAGCAGCGCAGCCTTGGCGCGCTCCGAGACCGCGTCGCCCTGAGCGGCGGTCACGATCACCACGGCGGCCTTGTCCTTGAAGTAGTAGAGTTCGTCGCCCATGCCGGTCTGGTCGGCCAGCAAGAAATTGTCGACGCGCGTGCCGGTCAGCTTGATCGCTTCCGGCGCGGCGGTTGCGCTCAGGGCGATGGCGGACACGGCTCCCAGGAGCCCCAGTCCGAGCAGGCCGAGCTTGTACGAACGTTTCATGGCAATCTCCCCGAAGCGCGTATGTGTTGGTCACGCGGCTATCGTGGCCGGATAGTGGAGTGGGTTGCCCCGCGCGGCAACGGGGGCGCCGTGGCGGCGCCCCCTGCATTACCCAGAAAAATTCTTCACTTTGCGGGGAGGCGAGGCTGCGCTTCTGCGGTCACTTCACCCCGAACCCGGCCTCCAGGAAGGCCTTTTTCGCCCCATCGGTTGCAAGGAAATCGAGGAAGGCCTTGCCCGGCCCCGCCCCTTTCCCGGTCAGAAGGGCTGCCGGATAAGTGATGGGCGTGTGGGAGTCTTCCGGAAATGTCCCGACAATCAACACGCTCGGTCCGACAGCCTTGGCGTCGGTCGCATAGACAATCCCGGCCGCCGCATCGCCCGTTTCCACGAACCGCAGCGCCGCACGCACGTTTTCAGCGCGCGCAACGCTTGCCTCAATGCTCGCCCACGCACTGAAATACTCCAGCGCTTCCTTTGCGTATTTCCCGGCAGGCACAGAATCCGGATCGGCCAGCGCCAGCTTACCGCCCTTCAGGGCTCCCGCGAGATCCAGGCCCGGCGCAAGGGTCAAGGTCAGGGGCTTGGTCGCCGGCGACACCAGCACCAGTGTGTTGGTAAGAAGTGCGCGCCGCGTCGTGATGTCGACCAACTGCTTGCCCGCGACATAGTCCATCCACGCCTCATCGGCAGAGAGGAAAAGGTCAGCCTGTCCGCCCTGCTCGATCTGGTGCGCGAGTGCGGAACTGGCGGCGAAGTTGAACTTCGGGGCCGGATGTCCCGCCGCCTCATAAAGCCCGCCCACCGTATGCATGACATCCGTCAGGCTCGAGGCTGCGAACACCGTGACCGGCTGTTCCACCACCGGCGCTGCCGGCTTGTTCTCCCCGCACGCAGTCAGAACCAGCGCGATGCCGACCATCACCAGTGAACGCAGGGCAAATTTCATCAACAATCCCCTAGAGGGCGTGAGCCTTCACCACCGCCCAGGCTGTCGCGCCTTCCTCCAGACGGAGGTCGTCCAGCGCCTCGGGCGTTATACGGGATAAAATATAGCCCGCCTCGGTCGACAGGGAAACCAGCACGTCGGTCTCTGCTTCGCGCGCAATGGCCGTCACGCGCCCGCGCCAGACATGGCGCGCCGAAATCCCGCGCGGCTCCTCCGACGCCAGCAGCACGCTGTCCGCCCGCACCCACACGCCTTCGGCATTGCGCCCCGCCAGGGCCGCCGCCGGCAAACGCACGCCGACGTCACGACGGTCTAGCAGCGCGAGGAAATCCGGCCGTGCCATCACGTCCGCCGCCGGCCCATGCGCCATCACACGCCCGTCCTGCAGCGTGACGACCTGCGCCGCGAGTTCAACCGCATCGTCGATCTGGTGGGTCACCACCATCATCGGCACACCCTGCTCGCGCGACAGCTCGCGCAGCAGCACCAGATAGTCCCGCCGCCGCTTTCCATCGAGCGCCGCGAACGGCTCATCCAGCAACAGCAACTCCGGCGCCGACACAATCGCCCGCGCCAGCGCCACGCGACCTTTCTCGCCCCCGGACAGGTTCCGCACCGGCCGGTCCAGCAGCGCCTCGAATTCCAGTCGCCGCGCAATATCCTCCGTCAGCGGCGCATTGCGCGCGGCCGGCCTGCGTCTCTCGGCATAGGCGATGTTGCCGCGCACCGTCAGATGCGGGAACAACCGCGCGTCCTGAAACACCAGACCGATACCGCGATCATGCGCGGTCACACGCGCCCGGCGGAAAGCGTCCTCCAGCACGCGACCGTTGAACGCGATGCTGCCCATCGCCAGCCGGTTGAGCCCCGCGATCGTCGCCAGCAGCGTCGACTTGCCCGAGCCCGACGGACCGAACACCACGGTCACACCTTCCGATGCGATCTCGAAATCCGCCGCCAGACGGAAGCCGCCCCGGCGCACAACAGCTTCGCGCAAGGCCAGCGTCACGCGTCCAGCCTCCGCCGCGCCCAGCGCTGCAACATCTCCGCCAGCACCAGCCCCGTGATTGCCGCGACCAGCGAGATCAGCGCCAGGCGGAACGCCTGGTCATCGCGCCCCGGCGTGTTGAGCGCCGCATTGATCGCCAGCGGCAGCGTCTGCGTCTCGCCCTCGACATTGGAGGCGAACGTGATAACCGCGCCGAACTCGCCGAGCCCCGCCGCGAACGCCGTCACCGCACCCGCCAGCACGCCCGGCCACGCAAGCGGCAATGTCATCGACCAGAACCGATCCCACGACCCGGCGCGCAAGACAGAGGCCGCCTCAAATATCCCGGTGTCCGTCGCCTCGAACGACAACCGGATGGCGCGCACCATCAATGGAAACGCCATCACAGCCGTAGCGATCGCTGCGCCTTCCGCCGTGAAGACCAGCTGTATGCCGAACGACGATTTCAGCCACGAGCCAAGCGGGCTCTGCGCGCCCAGCCCGAGCAGCAACATGTAGCCGACCAGCACGGGCGGCAGGACCAGTGGCAGGTGCGCAAGCGTGTCGAGCACCGACTTGCCGGGAAAATTGCGCCGCGATAGCGCCCACGCAAACGCGACCGCCGCCGGCAACGAAAACAGCACGGCGCGCCCGGCAACGCCGAGGCTGGTAGACAGGATCTGCAGCTCAGCCGCCGTCAACATGGGGCGCACCATGTCGCGACCGCTGCACGCCCTCAAGGTCATTGTTGCCGGCAGGACGCTGCTATTCCCCGGACAGGCGAGGCTGGCCTTTCACAACGGAACCTGCTTGAAGCGCGGCAATGAGCGCCCCACCCGTAACCCTAAGGATCCAGCGCCTCGGCGCGCAGGGCGACGGCATTGCCGAACACGAAGGCCGGCAGGTGTTCGTGCCGCACGCCCTCCCCGGCGAAACCATCGAAGCCGAGATCGAAGGCACGCGTGCACGCGTGCTCCGCATCTTGGACGCCGCAACTGACCGCGCGCCCGCGCGCTGCAGCCATTATGGTGAATGTGGCGGGTGCACGCTGCAACACCTGCCCGCCGACCTCTATCGCACACTCAAGCGCGATCTCGTCACCAACGCGTTGTCCTTCGAGGGCATCAAGGCAACCGTCGACGATGTCATTGTCATTCCACCCGCCACCCGCCGCCGCGCCGTGTTCGCAGCACATCGCCAGAGCAAGCAGGTCGTCGTCGGCTTCCACGGCAAGCGCAGCCACCACATCATAGGCATCCGCGACTGCGCTGTCCTGACACCCGGTCTGCTCGCGCTCATCCCGCGCCTCAGCCAGCTCGCGGCGATCGCGGCGCCGCCGAAGGACGCGCTGACCATCACCGCCACCGAAACCCTCACCGGCTTCGACATCGCGCTGACCGGCGCACCGAAAACGCTCTCGGCCGATGACCGCGCGCACCTCGTGCAGACAGCCGGCGCGCTCGGCCTCGCGCGCCTCTCGCTCAATGGCGATCTCGAGATGGAGCGCGTTCCCCCGCAACTGCGCGTCGGCAATGCCGACATCCGCCCTGGCCCCGGCGGGTTCCTGCAGGCGACGCGCGAATCCGAAGCGGCCATGCTTGCACTCGTGCAGCAGGCGGTTGGCGACGCGCGCCGCATTGTCGATCTCTTCTCCGGCGCCGGCACGTTCAGCCTGCCCCTCGCCGCCACCGCCACGATCCACGCTGTCGAGAGCGACGAACTCGCGCTGGCCGCGCTGCACCTCATGGCGCGCAAGGCCACCGGCCTCAAACCGGTCACCATCGAAAAGCGCGATCTCTTCCGTCGCCCTCTCGTTCGTACGGAACTGAAGCGGTTCGACGCGGCCGTCATCGACCCGCCCCGCGCGGGCGCAGAAGCACAAACGCGCGAGCTCGCCGCCAGCGACGTGAAACGCGTCGCCATGATCTCGTGCAACGCAACGACCTTCAGCCGCGATCTAAAAATCATGTTAGCATCAGGCTGGCGCGTCACACGCATCACCCCGGTCGACCAGTTCCTCTGGTCCGCCCATATCGAGATCGTCGCCGCGCTGGAGCGGAAATCCTGATGAACGCCTCACTGATCCTCCTCGCCTTCGGCCTCGCCGCCGACGCCTTCGCCGTGTCGCTCGGACAAGGCGCCGTCACACGCGCGCATCCCTGGCGGACGGCGCTGGTGGTCGGCGCGGCGTTTGGCATAGCACAGGCGATTGCGCCGCTGATCGGCTGGTCGCTCAGCCTGGTATTCGCCGGCCTGATTGAAAGCGTCGACCACTGGATCGCCTTCGTCCTGCTCGCCTTCGTCGGCGGCAAGATGCTGTGGGAAGGCGTCAGGAAAGATCCGCCCGGCGAAGAGAGCGACCCAGGCAAGGAGAAGC
>CANJXY010000120.1 GCA_947478925.1 Hyphomonadaceae bacterium
AAGTCCGCTGGACCAATCTCGGCGTGGCCTGGCGAACCGCGACGTCGCCCTATCGCGCCCGGTGTCTGGCCGGTCTGCAGACGGCGTATCAGGCGCTCGACGCCACGGCGCGCAGCACGATCAACGCCCGCCTCACGCCCGGCGTGACGACCTTGTTGGCCACGTCAGTTCCGCCGTCCGTCACGCCGACAACACCTTCGGGCAGACCACGGGACCGCAACTGGCGCTGAGCGCAGCGACAGGGCACACTCCTGAGGTAGCAACAGGCTTCACATTGCGAGAGAGGACACGATGACGGAACTGGTGAAAATCTCCGATCGAGGGCACGTGCGTACGGTCACGCTCAGCCGCCCCCACGTTAAGAACGCGCTGTCGGACGAACTTGCCTGGTCCGTTGTCAATGCAATCGACGACGCGGCCAAGGACGACAATGTCTGGATTATCGCCATTACGGGAGCCGGTGACGCTTTCTGCGCGGGACTGGACCTCACGATGAAGGAGCGAACCTCACCGCTCAGTCCGCAGAACGCGCAACTCGACGACATCCACTGGGTCGGCCATTTCCTTCTGTCGATCCGCAAACGTTGCGACAAGCCAGTGGTGGGTGGGGTCAACGGCGTTGCGGTGGGCGCGGGACTTGGCCTCGCGATGGCCTGCGATGTTCGCCTGGTTGCGAAGAGCGCGCGTCTCATGGCCGGCTACACCCGAATTGGAGGCTCGCCCGATGGCGGTCTTACCATCACCCTGCCCCAGGCCATGGGTTATGAACGCGCAATGCGGTTCATGATGGAGAACCGCACTGTGCTCGGCGACGAGGCGGTGGCGCTCGGAATGGCCGGGGAAGTCGTAGATGATGCGAAGTTCGCCGACAGGCTCGCCGAGTACTGCGAAGAGTTGTGCCGGTGGTCGCCGATCACGCTGCGCCTCCTTAAACGCGGGTTGGTGAAGTCGCTGGAATCCACCGACATGGAGCAGCAGCTCCGCTATGAGCTGGCCAATATCCGGCGCGCCTTCAGCAGCGAGGACGCCAAAGAGGCGCGGCAGGCCTTCCTTGAGAAGCGCCAGCCAGTCTTCAAGGGCGAGTGAGGCCTGCTTCCTGCCCAGAGGGTTGACGCGCGCCAGTTTTGGCATTGTAAATGCCACTTCCAATTGCCGGAGATTTCGACATGGTCGCATCCGCCAATCCGCTGACGCTGATGGGCGCGGCGGGCTCGCCCTATACGCGGAAGATGGTTGCGCTGTTGCGCTATCGCCGTATTCCGCATGCGGTTGTCTGGGCCAGCCACCGTAATCCGCCGGCGGGCTATCCCGAGCCCGCGGTGAAGCTCTTGCCAACTTTCTATTTTCCGAACGCGGGCGGCGGGTATCAGGCCGTTGTCGATTCTACGCCGATTATCCGCAGGCTTGAGGCGGAGCATGAGGGACGCTCCACGCTCCCCGCCGATCCGGTGCTCGCCTTCCTCAACTATCTTGTGGAGGACTATGGCGACGAGTGGCTAACCAAATGCATGTTCCACTTCCGCTGGGCGCACCAGGCCGATGCAGACAATGCCGGGCCGATGTTGATCTTCTGGAACGAACCGGCGGTCAGCGACGAGGAGGCTGCACCAGCCGCGGCCTTCATCTCAAAGCGGCAGATTGATCGGCTATATGTCGTGGGCTCGAATACAACGACGGCAGAGACGATCGAGAACAGCTATTTGCGCCTGCTCGTTATCCTGGACAAGCTGGTGCAAGCGCAGGGCTATGTGTTGGGCGCGCGGCCGTCGTCGGCCGACTTCGCGATCTATGGACAACTGACGCAGCTCGGCATCATCGAACCGACTTCGGCGACCATCATGACGAAGGTCTCGCGCAGGGTTCGCGGTTGGCTTGACCGTATGGAGGACCTCTCCGGGCTTGCTCCAGAGGACGGTGACTGGGCTTCGCGCGCGACGACGGCAGAGCGACTAAACCCGCTGCTGACAGAGATTGGCCGGGTCTATGCGCCATTCCTTCTGGCAAATGCGAAAGCGGCAATGGCAGGCGCTGAGACTTTCGAGACGGAGATCGATGGCCGTGCGTGGAAGCAACCGACCTTCCCCTACCAGGCCAAGTGCCTGAAATGGATCCGAGACGAATTCTCGGCGCTGTCACCGGCGGATCAGGCAGACGTACGCGGGATGTTTGCAGGCACGGGGTGTGACGCGCTGATCGCCGGACTTTGAGGTAATACGACGATGCTCAAGAAAATCCTGCTCGGCCTCCTGGTCGTGGTCCTCCTGGGCGGCGGCGTTGCGTGGTTCAATCGCAAGGCCATCATCCTCTATGTCGCCGGCAACACCGGCAAGCGTGAGGTTGGACCGAACATTGCCGTGCCGTGGAAGGAGGGGCCGGCGCAAGCCGCAGCCCCGCTGGCGGGGCGCAAGCCGAACATCATTTTCATCCTCGCCGACGACCTTGGAATAAACGACATCAGGACTTTTGGCGGCGGCGTTGCCGGAGGGCGTGTGCCGACGCCTAACATCGATCGTCTCGCAGCGCGCGGAGCTGTCTTTACTCAGGCCTATGCCGGCACGGCTACCTGTGCGCCTTCACGCGCCATGATCATGACCGGGCGCTACCCCACGCGTACGGGCTTCGAGTTCACCCCGACGCCGGATGGCATGGGAAGCATGATCTCGATGCTGAACAACACTGACGAAACGGGCCTGCCGCCTGTAATCTACAACAAGGAGCAGGCGGAGAAGGCCCCGACCTATACCAGGCAGGGTCTGCCGGGATCGGAAGTGACCATTGCCGAAGTGCTGCGCAGCGCGGGCTATCACACCGCGCATATCGGCAAGTGGCACACGGGTACAGGTCCGGAATTCGGACCAAATGCGCAAGGGTTCGACGAGGCCCTGCTGATGGCGAGCGGCCTGCACCTCAAGGAGAACGACCCCAACGTTGTCAATGCCAAGCTGCCGTTCGACCCCATCGACGCCTTTCTGTGGGCGCGCATGCAGTATGCCGCATCCTACAATGAAGGCCCCTGGTTCGAGCCGGGAGGGTATCTCGCCGACTACTGGACCGACGAAGCGATCAAGGTGATCCAGAGGAACAAGAACCAGCCCTTCTTCCTCAACCTGGCGCACTGGACAGTGCATACACCGCTGCAGGCGACCAAGGCAGACTATGACGCCGTCGGCGACATCCAGCCGGAGCGTCTGCGCGTCTATGCGTCGATGGTGCGAGCGCTCGACCGCAGCGTGGGACGCATTCTCGATACGCTGCAGGCAGAGGGCCTCGCAGACAACACGATGATCGTGTTCACGAGCGACAACGGGGGGGCGGGCTATATCGGTCTGCCGGAAGTGAACCAGCCCTATCGCGGCTGGAAGATGACACTGTTCGAGGGCGGCATCCATGTACCGATGTTCGTGAGCTGGCCCGGACATATCCCGGCGAAGTCCACAGTCACAGCGCCGGTGGCGCACATCGATCTGATGCCGACGTTCGCGGCAGTGGCCGGGGGATCAGTGCCTGCGGGCGTGGAGATCGACGGGGTCAACCTGCTGCCGTTCGCGACGGGCGCGGCCACGCCCGGCCAGACGCCGCATGATGCCATCTTCTGGCAGAGCGCCTACTACAAGGCCGTTCGTCAGGGCGACTGGAAGCTGCAGGTGACGGACAAGCCGGCCAAGACCTGGTTGTTCAATCTTGCCTCGGACCCGACCGAGAAGACCAATGTAGCGGAGCAGAACCCTGACAAGGTCGCAGCGCTGAAGAAACTGCTGACGGATCATCAGGCGACGGCGCGGCCGCCGCTCTATCCACACACCACCGAGGGAGCAATTGCGGTCGACAAGACGGCGGCTGACAAGGCGACGCCGGAGGATGAGTACGTGTTCTGGCCAAACTGATCGTTCAGTTCGGCGTCATGTCCTTCACGACGCGGAAGCCGATATGGTTGGAGGAAAAGTCCACGTCCTGCCCCTGCCGCGAGGCGCTGCGATAGCGTGCGCAGAAATTTTCGGCGCAGAGATACGAACCACCCTTGATGGTGTTTCTGCCAGGCGCGTAGGGCGTACTGGTCCATTCCCAGACATTGCCGATCATGTCGTACAGGCCGAGCTTGCTGGCCGGGAAGCAACCGACAGGCGCAGCGCCGGCGAAGCCGTCCGTCGCTTCGTTCTTCACCGGGAAGATGCCCTGCCAGAAATTGGCGATAGGCTTGCCATCCTTGTCCATCGCACCTGAAAGGCGATCCGCAGGATCAGCAAGGCCGCTGGTTGCCGCATATTCCCACTCCTCCTCGGAAGGTAGGCGTCCGCCTGCCCAGGCCGCATAGGCTTGGGCGTCGCCAAGCGAGACATGCACGACAGGATCATGCATGCGGCGTACGAGGCTCGTACCGGGACCCCCGGGGGTTTTCCACGTGGCACCGCGTTTCAGCGTCCAGCCGCCCATGCCATCAGCGGGCTCCGGCATCACGAACAGCGCGGAACCTCCGGCCGGATCGCCTGACGCGGATGAACGTTCAGCATCCGTGACATAGCCGGTTGCAGCAACGAACCGTTCGAACTGCGCATTGGTGACTTCGTGGGCCTGCATGCTGAGGGCGGCTATATGGACGGTCCGCGCAGGCTGTTCTTCGGGATACATTGCATTGGCGCCGATCTCGACCGAACCTTCCGGCACGCTCACGAACGTACCGATCTGGTCTTCAGGAAGACCGCAGTCCGATCGCTTACCGTCAATGGCAGCGACGGTAGGTGGATCAGAAGGCTTCGCGCCTTCTGGTAGCGGGCCCGAGCAGGCAACGGCAAGAAGCGTCGGAACCAGCAGGAGCCTGCGCATCACTTGCCGTCCACGAGGCGATCCACCGTGTATCGCAATACGTTGAGCGCTTCCTTCGCTGACAGACCCTGATCCTGTCGCAGGCGACGCCAAGCCTGGAACCCTGTCGTCATCTCGATGGCATGAAACAGTACCGCATTGCCTGCTATCTTGGTCGGCAGCACTCGCTTCAGGCTTTCCCGCTCCCCACGGAGAAAACGGTTGTAGTCCTCCATGTGGAATTTGGAACGAAAGCGCTGCAGGCTGCCAGCGATCTTGAGCGGCATAATCCGGTCATAGATGTAGGCACGTCGATCCAACAACTCGTTGAACTGGGCGCGCCAACCCTTCCCCTCGAACGGCTTTTCAACCAGCGGCAGGATTTCCGCTTCGACGATGGCGCTGATTTCGCGGCCCAGCGTATCCATTTCCTCGAAATGCCGGAAAACGGTGCGAAGGCCGACTTTCGCCTTTTCCGCCACGCGGGCAGCGGCTGGCGACATCTCGCCGTCGCGGATCAGCTCGATCATGGCATGGACAATGCGTTCGCGACTGCGGCTGGAACGTTGGCGGCGGCCATCTTCCTCGACATCATCGGGCACATCCGGGTCGGCGTCCTCCGCCCCGCGATGCTTGCTCTCCGAACGGCTTTTCACCGGCACACTCTCTGTCAACCTAAAATTCCAACCCTACAGCTAGCACGATGGCAGCCCGCGCGAAGGGGGGATTCCACGATCACGCGGGGTCAACGGATCACCTGCTGATCAATCGCAGTTCCGCCGGCCGGCAGGCTGACCAGCAAGCCGTCCTCCGCCACCCGGATGGGCCCGGAGAACAGTTTTGGGGCGTCGCCCAGGAAAGCTGTGTCCAGCATCGATGACGGCAAGGGCGGCACGATGTGATAGATCACCAGCTGCCGCGCCTTGGCATCCGCCGCGGCCCGCGCAGCGTCTTCCGGAGAGGCGTGGTAGTCGAGAATATCGCCCATGACCTTCGCGATGTGGGTCTGTCCCCTTTTTGCCGTCGCATCGCGCATTTCCATGACCATGGAAGGCCGCAGGGCTTCATGGAACAGCACGTCAGCCCCGGAAGCCGCGGCGACCAGATCGGCGGAATAGACGGTGTCGCCGCTGAGAACCACCGAGCGGCCCTTGTAGTCGATGCGGTAGCCGAACGCAGGCGAGATTGGTGCATGGTTCACGACGATGACCGTGACCTTTAGATCGCCCTTGTCGACAAGGACCTGCGCGTGGCCAGCGCCGGTCGGCGCCGGGATCACTTCCGCAGCTCCGCCGAATCCGGCGGGATTGGCGATCTCGGCGCCGTGGTGGGCCGTGCGATAGGTGCTGTCGAGCCGATAGGCCATGTTGAAACCCGCCACGACATCGCCAACGCCCTCAGGCCCTGCGATCGGCAGCGGCGTGGAGCGTGAACCGCCGATCCATGCCTGCAGCATCAGCTCGCCCAGTCCGTCAATGTGATCAGAATGCAGATGCGTGAGATAGACTTTCTCGAGCCGGCCAACGGGGAAGCCCATGCGGGCAAGTCGCCGTGCGCCGCCCGAGCCCGTGTCGAACACCATGGCATGGCTGCCGGCAATCACGCCGACGCAGGGTCCCGCACGAGTGGGGTCGGGCAAGGGTGATCCCGATCCGCACATGAAGACGTGTAACCCGTCGGGCAGCTCTGCTCCACGATCGCGACCGACATTCTCGGCGACCGCCTGTCGGAAGATCGCCTCCCCGATCTGTCGCTGGAACAGGAACGCGCTGGCTGCAACAGCAACGAAGAGTCCGCTGACAACAAGCACTACCCATCGCCACATCATGAGCCGGACCCGACCTCGGCCGCGATGCGCGCGAGCCAGTCTGGCGTCATATCCGGCGTCAGAACACTTTCGATGTTAAGCTGGCCCTTGAGACCGGCGGTGCGATGCACCGACATCTCGCGCCACTCAGGCGACATCGACATCCGCACCATAGCGCCACGCTCGGGATAGGCTGCAATGGCGATCTCGTCCCACAACTCCTCGACACGACCGAGCGAGAGGAAGGTAACGTCGGCAGCGAACACGGCTCGACCGCCGAACGTCGGCAGCAATGCGGTCACAGCGCGACCGTAGATGTTGTAAGCCTCGCGGCCGCTGAGGTTTGTTGCGCGGCCGTCCTCGTACTCGGCCTTGTCCTTGAACTTGAGCAGGTTGACCATGAAGATCGGACCGCTCGGCCCCTTCTCCATGAGCGCTTGCAGCTGAGCGGGGTCGGCTGGATAGACGTCGTTGTGAACCTGCATGAAGCTATCTCCCGGAGCTTTTGGACTGAGTGGAACGGATTGCGGATTCGATGACCCAGAGGCGATCCTGGCCCCAGGCGGTGACGCCGTTGTAGGCAAAGCAGGGCACGCCCCACAGACCAAGACCGAGAAGTTCGCGGCGATTGGCTTCTGCTTCGGCGCGCCAGGCGTCATTGCCTAGCAACGGCCGTGCTATCGCCCATTCCAGCCCGGCCGCCTCGACAATGTGGCGCATGCCGGCGTCGCTTCCAGCATCGACGCCTTCGGACCAGACCGCGCGCATGAAGGCAACGCAGTATTCATGCCCGCGTCCCTGATCGATCGCCCATGGCAGGAGCGAGTAGCCGCGCTCGACCGGTCGGCCGACCGGGTCGGCGATCCGACCGAAGGGAACCCCATTTCGTCGCGCCTCGCGCGCAGCATCAAGTGTGATGTAGGTTCGCTTCGCTGGCGGCACCGGGAGGCCGCGCATCACCATGGGAAGCACAAAACGCAGGCGCAGACCGATGCCATAGGCGTCGGCAAGCGCCCTCACACGTGTGGCAGCGATCCATGTGTAGGGACTGCGGAAGGAGAGAAAGAAATCGATTGCTCCGCCGGAAGGCGCCAGATTGGGCGAGGCGTCGGGCTCAGGCGATGAGGGCTGGGTGTAGATCGGCTTCCCACGCGTGCCTGCCTGATCGGCCCCGAGGTCGGAGAGGCGTTCTTCAAGATAGTGCAAGCGGTCGAGCCCCCAATACCATTCCCCGCCATAGTGCAGTGTTGCTCCGAGATAGTGACCAAGCTCGGCGCGTCGTGCGTCCCCTTCGGCTTTTGCTATCGCCGGATCGCCCGAGACCTCAGGCAAGGCCGCTCCTGACCACAACGCAGCGGAGATCGCGGCGACATCTGCAACAAACGTCCCTGCGCGCAGACTATTGGCAAGGAGGCATTCGGCTTGCGCAACGCGTTCTGCGGCGGGTTGTGTGCCTGCATCGGTGAAGTTGAGCCCGGCGCGGGTGGCCAGGTACGCAGCATCCGCACGTGACCAGTTGAGGAGATGCTCGCGTGCTGGCGCAGCCCACTCAGGGGGCGCCGAGACGAGGTGGCAACGCAGCTGCACATCATAGCGTGCAGCGAATGCGGGTAGAACCTGGGCCAACAGGGCCGCATAGGGATCATCCGCCTGATGAAAATAGTCGACGACATGCGGCAGACCCGCCTGGCTGCGTCTGCTTTCCGCGCGCTTGCGCCGGCGCTGCTGACGGACTGTGCCGGTGACCTTCTCCGCAACACGCGAGACAAGAGCTGTGCGCAGCGACATGGCTTACCCCGCCGTCGGAGCGGGCCGCTGGCGCAGCGCCAGAAACAGGAAGACCAGCGCGAAGGCTACGGTGGCAGGGCTGGCGTAGTGCTCGGGAGGATGGTGACCACCGAGCGATCCTTTGAAAAACCAGCCGTCGATGGCCATCATCCCACGCGCAGTTATCACGGCCAGCAGCGCCAACGGAACCAGAGTACGATAGCGCAGTCCGATGACGAACAGGAGCAGCGCGAAGGGGATCTGGATTGCACCGAACCAAGCGAAGACGGCGATTATGGTGGAGCCGCCGGCGGTTAGATCGATACCGGCAATGACCCCTGCCCCGCCGTCTGGCAGGAAGAAATGGATGCAGCCTGGCACGAATTCCAGCAGCCCTACTAGCATGAGAAACCATGCCGAGATGGTCGCGCCGCGATAGTCGCTATTCGTGCTGGGCGGAAACAACGCCATTGCCGGCTCCTTTCCGGGTTACGAGGGGATCATGAGACATTCGGCAAGCAACTGAGCAGTGACCTTGATCGATTTAAACGCCCCTCTCTCCTCGACCTTTGGTATTGGCCAACTCAGCCGCCAGTGCGGGCCAGAACTCCTTCGATCATACGCACCACGTCCGCGGGACAGTCTTCCTGTAGAAAGTGGCCGCCCGAAAGTGTCTCGTGCGGTTGTCCGTTGGCCCCCGGCACGCGCTTGTGAAATTGGACGTCACCGCCCTTTGTCACGGGATCATCATCGCTGAACGCGGTCACGACGGGCTTGGTGAAAGATTGGAGCACTTCCCATGCCGCAATGTTCTCCGCAACCGAACCGTGTTGCGGCGTGATCGGTACGAGTGTCGGAAACTGCCTCGCCCCCTCCTTGAAGGACTCGTCCGGGAACGGCGCGTCATATGCGGCGACTTCCGCATCACTCAATCCGCGGCTCGTTCCACGGCTGACGATCATGCCGACAGGAAACTGTGGCGTGGACTGGCTGAAAGTGAGCCAGTTTTGGAAACCTTCGCTGAAGCCTATTCCAACCGGCAGCCCGGTATTGGCGATAACAAGGCCCGCAAAGCGCTCGGGAAACGCTGCAACCAGCCGCAGCCCGATCAGTCCGCCCCAATCCTGACAGAAGAGGGTTACGTCACTGAGGTCGAGCGACTTGAGCCACTGACTCATCCACGCGACATGACGTTCGTAGGTGTAGTCCGAGCGTGAAGCTGGCTTATCTGATCTTCCAAAGCCGATCAGATCCGGCGCGATCACGCGCCGCCCGTTTGCCACCAGCGACGGAATAATCCGGCGATAGAGGTAAGACCAGCTTGGTTCGCCATGCATGAGCAGGACGGTTCGCCCGTCGCGTGGCCCTTCGTCGTAGTATGCGAGGCGGAGCTGGTCGCCCGCCGCATCCGTGATCATCGCATAATGAGGCTTGAACGACCAATCTTCCAGTCCTTCGAAGCGATCCTCTGGCGTTCTCAGTATCTGCATCATGCACCCAAAGCGCTGCAAACTCATCGCGCGGCTATATTGGCACTCGGAATGCCGGTAGTTGTGGGCCAAGTCAAGCAGTGGGACGGACGTGTCCGCTTAGCTCGGCAATGCTGATTTCCTTGCAGAACGGGGAATTCCGATCCTGCGACCGCCCTCGACTAGACGGTGTCTGCCCGCGCCCAGAAGATCCGGAGCGTCGGCCGCCTGATCGTGTGCGGTAGAAGATCGGCTGCAGTCTAGATCGCGGCGTGGGTTGTCAGAAGCCGTTGGACGGATTCTCGTGATTTGAGTCCGAGCATCTTTTGTTCGCGCCGTCGGATCGACAGATGCGAGGGCTCGGGGCGATTGTTCTCGCGCCACGACCAGGACGGTGAACACCTTCGCGACCCAAGACC
>CANJXY010000121.1 GCA_947478925.1 Hyphomonadaceae bacterium
CGAAACGGAACCCGGCCAACCCGGACCCTTCGAAGGAAATCGTGTGGGGCGACCAGTCGTTCGAGGAAATGTTCTACACCTCGCTGCGCTATCGCTGGGCCGACGAAACTGTCGCCAAGCCGACCAAGTATGACGACGAGCTGAACCAGACGCGCCTGATCGGCATGCTCGACGACAACCTGGACGACAAGGTCCAGATGGCGGAACTGCGTGGCCGCTTCAAGGAGATGATCGGCAACCCGATGGCGTTCGGGATGGTCGACAAAAACAAGGACGGCGGCATCGACATGGGCGAGTTCAACGCGGCCATGAGCATGATGCGGAAGCCGGCTCCGGCTGCCCCGACGGCCTCGGCCGCGCCGAAGCCGAGCAATGGCGGCGGTCAGTAAGTCGACTGAACCTCGCTAGATGATTGCAGCGCCCCGGCCCCACAAGGCCGGGGCGTTTGCTTTTGAGGCGCATGACGTCGCGTTGTAGCTGGCTTGAGCTGGCTGGCGTCTGAGCGTCGCGCCGATAAGCTCCCCCGAAAAGTGATTTAGGGGAGATGACGATGATCCGGATGCTGTGCGCTGTATCGATGCTGGCGCTGGCCGCCTGTGGCGGTGGTGAGCCTGCGAAGCCGAAAGCTGTGACATGGGAGGTGAGCGAGTTCATCGGGCCGTCGCCCTTCCACGGGCTGCACGGTCTCGCGATCGAGCCCGATGGGACGATCCTTGCGGGCAGCGTGGTGGGCCAGGCGATCTATGCTGTAGACCCCAAGACCGGCACAGTGACGGAGCGCCTCGGGCCGCCCGATGGGATGGCGGACGATATCGCGTTTGGGCCGGACGGGGTGATGGCGTGGACGGGATACCTCACCGGCAAAGTGTTCGTGCAGGAGAAGGGACAGGCGCCGCGGATGATTTCGTCCGGGCTGCCGGGGTCGAACTCGCTGGCATTCACCAAGGACGGCAAACTCTACTTCACGCAGGTCTTCCTCGGCGACGCGCTCTACGAAGCGGACTGGAAGGGCGGTGCAGCGCCGAAGTTGATCCGCAAGGATCTGGGCGGACTCAACGGGTTCGAGTTCGGGCCCGACGGAATGATCTACGGACCGCTGTGGTTCAAGCATGCGATCGTGAAGGTTGATCCGAAGACGGGCAAGGACATCATTGTGGCGGATGGCTTCGAGATTCCGGCGGCAGCGAATTTCGGACCCGATGGCAATCTCTATGCGATCGACACCAAGAATGGCCAGGTCAAGCGCATCGATATGAAGAACAAGGCCGTGTCGGTGGTGGCGACGCTGCCGCCCTCACTCGATAATCTCGCGATTGCGCCGGACGGGATGATCTATGTGTCGAACATGGCCGAGGCGTCTATCTTCGAGGTAAACCCGGCGACGGGGGCTGTGCGGACTGTGGTGAGCGGGCCGCTGGCGACGCCCACGGACCTGGTGCTCACGGACGGAGCTGAGGGCGAGAAGCTGCATGTTGCGGATGTGTTTGCGTATCGGGTGATTGATACGGCGACGAAGGAAATCACGAATCCCCTACGCATGTATCGCGACGAGACCGACAATCAGCTCGGCGTTGGCGCAGGCAAGACGAAAGTGCTGATCACGAGCTGGGCTGCCGGCATGGTGCAGGTGGTCGATCGCGCGACGGGGACCGCGGTGATGCATCACGGCTTCACAGCGCCAACGGACGCGATCGAACTTTCGGACGGCAGGCTGATCGTTCTCGAGGCGGCGACGGGAAAGATCCGGCCGGTCGAGGTTGACGCCGGCGAACCGCAAATCGAAGGGCTCAACATGCCGGTCGCGATGGTGGAGGCGACTGGCGGCGTACTGTATGTCACCGAGACCAGCGGTGCGCTCGCGCGGGTCGATCTCGCGACCAAGGAAATCAAGCGCGTGCTGGAGGGACTGGCCGGACCTGAAGGCGTCGATATCGGGCCTGATGGCAAGGTCTATATCGCTGAGGCGAAGGCGGGGCGCGTGATTGCGTTCGACCCCAAGGACGGGACGCGAACGGTGATTGCCGAGGGTCTCAAGATGGGATTGCCGGCGGCGGAAGGGACGTTGCCGGCCTTCACGACGACCGGGGTGGCGGTGTCGAAGAAGGATGGCTCGGTTTACGTTTCGTCAGACATCACCAATGCGATCTACAGGATTACGCCCTCTCAGCAGTAGGTTTGGCTGAAAAACAGCTTCGGTTTCAAAAGTCGGATGGGTCTGGCTGCCCGCGCCCTCCGGGCGAGAGCGGAAGAGATCTCATGCGTTTCGCAATGCTGATGTATCCCGGCCCGGCGGCCGAAACCGAGCAAACGCCCGTACCCAAGGGGCCGGAAGGCCTGAAACTGCTCGAGGACATGATGGCGTTCAACCAGCGCATGGTGGACGCGGGGATAATGCTGGGCGGGGAAGGGCTGAAGCCGACGCGGCTGGGCGCGCGCGTGAAATTCGGTCCGCGCGGCTCGACCGACATTGTCGACGGGCCGTTCACCGAGACCAAGGAAGTCCTAGGTGGGTACTGGATCATAGAGGCGGCGTCACTCGCGGAGGCGGTAGCATGGGCGCGGCAGGCGCCGTGCCCGGCTGGCGAGGTCATCGAAGTGCGCCCGGTGTGGACGCCTGAGGACTTCGGCGAGGAGGCGGCCGCAAAGGAACGCGCGCAGATTGGCCAGATAGAAGCGCAGAAGCGCGGCGGATAATCGGCTACTTCCAGAATCTGTGAAAATTCATCGATCCGGGTTCACGGAAAAAAACGGTCTGTCTGGCAGGATGTGGTCTGGGACACACGACCGGGAACTCCGCGTCCATGCGGGTTGAGAGCATTCATCCGAAAGACCTGTCGGACAGCGACGTGGCTGCCTGGCGCAACTTTCTCGGTGGTGATCCCGAGTTGTCGAGCCCCTATCTCACGCCGGACTGGGCGAAGCTCGTGGCGGCCCATCGCAACGATGTGCGCGTGGCGATCTATCGCGATGCGACGGGCGCGGCCGTGGGATTCCTGCCGGTGCAGCGGTGCGGAGATTTCGCGGCGATGCCAGCGGGCGGCCCGATCTGTGACTATCAGGCGCTGGTCGCGAAGCCGGGCGTGACACTGGACCTCGCCCTGGCGCCGAAGGCGCTCGCGGTCGGGCGGATCGATCTCACAGCAGGACTGGTAAACAATGCGGTGGGGTCACGGCTGCTGACGTCGGACGCGGGTCATGTCGTGCGTTTCGCGGATGGCTATGAAGCGTGGTGTGCAGAGCGACTGGCGACGGGCACGAAGACGATCGTCAAGACGCGCAAGAAGCTGGCCAAGATGACGCGTGATCTTGGCGGCGAGGTCACGTTCGACGCGTTCTCGCGCGACAAGGATGTGTTCGAGACGCTCATGACGTGGAAGCGCGAACAGATGCACCGCACGGGCGTCAAGGATATCTTCGAGCATAAGTGGATCGATGGCGTTGTACGCGGAGCTTTCGCGGCGCCGACCGACGATCACCACTTTGGTGGTGCCATGTTCGTGTTGCGCGTGGAGGGCGCGCCTGCGGCCGTGCTGTTCTGCCTGCGGGCCGGAAAGGCGCTGCATGCCTGGTATGTCGCGCACGACAATCGGTGGGCGCAGCATTCGCCGGGACTGATTGTGTTCGTCGAAGCGATCCGGGCGGCGGCCGAGGCCGGCTATATCGAGCTCGATCTCGGGCCGGGCGACTACCAGTTCAAGGAAAGCCTCGCCAATGCCAGCCGACCTGTGGGGGCGGGGTTCATCGCAGGGCAAGGGCTGTCTCCTGCCATCAAGGCGGCGCAGTTCCGGGTTCGCGCGATGGTGGAAAGCCTGCCAGTTGGCCGTATGAGGCAATGGCCGGCCAAAGCCATGCGGCGGCTGGATATCGCGCGCGGACTGGTCTGAGCCTCGGGCCGGGCTTTTACCGGCCGCGAATACGGTATAGGCACGCGGCAAATTCCCCCCTGAAAGGGTCAAGCCAGTGACCTCCGAGACTCTACCAGCCGTCGACACCTCAGCGCCCCTTCCGGTGACGCTCGCCGATATCGAAGCGGCCGCGAAGGCGATTGAAGGCCAGATCGAGCACACGCCGCTGCGCTATTCGCGCACGCTATCGGAAATTACCGGCGCCCAGGTGTGGATCAAGTTCGAGAACCTGCAGTTCACCGCCTCGTTCAAGGAGCGCGGCGCGCTCAACAAGCTGCTGTCGCTGTCAAATTCGGAAAAGGCCGCTGGCGTCATCGCGATGTCCGCTGGCAACCATGCGCAGGGCGTCGCCTATCACGCCTCGCGCCTGGGCATTCCCTCGACCATCGTCATGCCGAAGGGTACGCCGTTCGTGAAGATCGAACACACGCGCAATTTCGGCGCGACGGTCATCATCCATGGCGAGACGTTGGCGGATGCCGATGCGCATGCGCGCCAGCTCGAGAAAGAGCAGGGGCTGACGTTTGTCCATCCGTTCGACGACAAGCATGTCATTGCGGGGCAGGGCACGATCGGCCTTGAGATCATGGACGCGCTGCCGGACTTCGACGTGATGGTGATCCCGGTTGGCGGCGGCGGATTGTCGTCCGGCATCGCGACCGCCATCAAGGCGCGCAGGCCGGCGACGTCGATCATCGGGGTCGAGCCGGCGCTCTATCCGTCACTCTCGGCCGAACTGCGCGGGGAAGAGGCCAAGGTCGGCGGCGCGACGATTGCGGAAGGCATCGCGGTCAAGAAGGTCGGCAAGCTGACGGCGCAGATCCTGCGGCAGCTGATGGAGCGTGTGATCCTCGTCAGCGAGGATGAGCTAGAGCGCGCGGTGACACTTTTCGCCACCGTGGAAAAGTCCGTTGCCGAAGGCGCGGGCGCGGCGGGGCTTGCCGCGCTGCTGGCAGAGCCGGAACTGTTCAAGGGTCGCAAGGTGGTGTTGGTCCTCTGCGGCGGCAACATCGACACGCGCCTCCTGGCCAGCGTCTTGACCCGGTCGCTGGTGCGCGAGAAGCGCATCACCTCGATTCGGATTATCGGCAACGACCAGCCGGGTCTCCTTGCCAAGGTGAGCACAGTCATCGGGGACAATGGCGGCAACATCATCGAGGTCTTCCATAACCGGATGGCGCTCGACGTGCCCGCCAAGGGGGCGGAATTCGACATCACGATCGAGACCCGCGATTCCCGGCATACTCAGGAAATCATCGACGCCCTCAACAAGGCCGGTTTTCCGCCGCGCACCAACTAGACCCACCCGTTAGGTCTGGCCAAATGAGAGAGCCTCAAAAGGGGGCTTTCGGGCCTGACACGATCGTCAGGCCAGATCCATTGCTCGCCTCTCGCCCTGTCCGCCAAGCGGTGCTAACAGGCGGGCGATATCAGGGAGTTCCGCATGAACCGTCTCGTGCTCGCCTTTGTGGCTGCGCTCACTATTTCGGCGTGCAGCCCGGGAGGGGCGGTCGATACGAAGGATCCGCTGACCGCGTTGCAGCCGTGGAATCACAGCCGCGCAGGCGTCCAGAAGCTGCCCAACGGTGTCGAGTATTATGTGGTGCGCAAGGGTGACGGAAAGGAAGCCTCCCCGGCCGAGCGCGACATGGTTGAAGTGAAATACGAAGGCCGGCTGGCGTCGAACGGACTGGTGTTCGATTCGTCCTACCAGCGCGGCGATACCGCCAAGTTCCGCCTCAACGCCGTGATCCCCGGCTGGACGTCCGGCATGCAGAAGATGCAGCCCGGCGACATGTTCGTGTTCTGGATCCCCTCCAAGGAAGGCTATGGCGAGCAGGGCCAGGGCATGCAGATCCCGCCGAACGCCGACCTGATGTTCCAGGTCGAACTGCTGAAAGTGGTCCAGGATCCGTGGGCCAAGGTTGCGCCGTGGCCTACCGACGCCGCCAACATTGTTCGCCTGCCATCCGGCCTTGAATACTTCCCGGTCGAATCCGGCCCCGACGCGAGCAAGTCACCGACGGATGCTGACGAGGTTGTTGTGAATTTCGAAGGCCGTCTTGAAGGCGTGAAGGGCGAAGAAGGCGAGAAAGCCGAAGACGTCCGCCGCCGCAGCGTGGTCGCCTCGACCTTTGAGGAAGGCCAGCCGAAATTCTTCCCGGTGAAGGACCTCGTTCCGGGCTGGGCCGAAGTGCTGAAGTTGATGCACAAGGGCGACCGCTGGATGGTGCGCATTCCCTCGCAATTGCTCTATCAGGCCGAGGGCGATGGCCGCATCCCGCCGGACGCGACCGTGGTCTACGAGCTTGAACTGCTGGACTTCTCGCCGGCCGCCGCCGCGGGCCAGCCGGTTCCGGGCGCGCCCATTCCAAATTGATTGGCCCGAACTGATCGGCGTCTAGCCTGCGACAGCCATCATGCCCCGGCCGACGCCGGGGCGGATGCGCAGCCGGTCGATCCACGCGCGTATGTTGGGATAGGGCGCTAGCTGCTCAGTCTGGCGCAGCACGAGCGGATACATTGCCATGTCGATGACAGTGTACGCACCGAGGATGTAATCCTGGCCCGTCAGCCGCGTCGCGATCTCGGCTAGTCCCGGCGGCGTTTTCGCGAGCCAGAGCGCGGCATCCTCCGCCGTGGGCGCGAACTTGCCCGTCATGCGGGCCAGCGCCATCAGGATATTGTTAGCGCCCGGCATCCTTGCGTGGCCAAGCACAGTGACCGGCACGGGCGCGCGGCCTGGCGGGATCACGTAGTCGAGGAACATCTCCTCCAGTGCGATGCCGATCGCCTGGCTGTCGGGGCCATGTCCTGCGCTAAACTGGATCATTCGCTTCGCTTAAGCCTTGCGCCGGGATTGTCCATGGCTAGCCTCCCTCGATGACATCCCTTTCCCGCGTTCGCGAGATTCTCCACCGCCTCTGCGCGTTCGATACGACATCGCGCGACTCGAACCTGTCGCTGATCGAGTGGGTCGAGGATTTCCTGAAGCCGCTCGGCGCCCATGTGGTGCGCGTCCCTAGCGAGGACGGCAAGAAGTCCAACCTTTGGGCGCGGCTCGGCCCCGATGTGCCCGGCGGCATCGTCCTGTCCGGACATACGGATGTGGTGCCGATCGACGGCCAGCCCTGGGTCACCGATCCGTTCGACATGATCGCGACCGAAGAAAAATGGATCGCGCGCGGCACGACCGACATGAAGGGGTTCATCGCCCTCTCGCTGGCGCACGCCGAGGCGATCTCGAAAATCCCGCTGAAGACGCCCGTGCATTTTGCCTTCAGCTATGACGAGGAAACCGGCTGCAACGGAGTTGTGCCAATGATCGCGGAGATCGCGCGGCGTGGCGCTGCGCCCTCTGTCATCTGGGTTGGCGAGCCGACGCTGTGGAGCGTGTTGTCGGCGCACAAGGGTATCCGCGACTATGAGATCCAGATCACGGGGAAGGCGGCGCACTCGTCGGACCCGCGCATGGGCGCATCCGCGATCCATGAAGCGATCGAACTGCTGGCGGTGCTGCGTCGGATTGCAAAGGAGCAGGAAGAAAGCGCACCGGAGAATTCGTACTTCGACCCGTCATGGACGACGATCACCGTTGGCGAGATCAGCGGGGGGACTGCGCCCAACATTCTTGCGCGCGAGTGCCGCTTCGTGTTCGACGTGCGCACCGTGCCGGGCGTCAATCCGGACGCGATGCTTGAACCGTTCTTCGCGGAGGTGAAGCGTGCGCACGAGAGGCTCGCAAGGCTTGGGCCCGAGTGTGGCGTGGTAGTCGACCTGCGCGCCGATGCACCGCCGCTGCAGCTGCAGCGCGACAGCGCT
Source organism: Hyphomonadaceae bacterium (assembly GCA_947478925.1). Classification (GTDB taxonomy): domain Bacteria; phylum Pseudomonadota; class Alphaproteobacteria; order Caulobacterales; family Hyphomonadaceae; genus UBA7672. The sequence continues at coordinate 7,728 of CANJXY010000121.1, forward strand.
GCCGAGACCTTCATGCGGGCGCTGACGGGCGACAACCAGATCCGAGTTGCGGCGTTCGCGACCGAGGCGGGTCAGTTCCAGAAAGCAGGATTTCCCGCGGTGATCTGCGGGCCGGGCTCCGTGGAGCAGGCGCACCAGCCCAACGAGTTCGTGGCTATCTCGGAAATGCAGAAGGGCATTGACGTGTTCGCGCGGTTCCTCAACACGCTGCGGGGATGATCACCCAGCCGGCGGCGTTTCCAGATACGGCTCGACCTTGCCCTTGAGCAGCATGGTCATCGGCTGGCCCTTGCGGTCTAGGGCCGCGCCAGCGACGACGCGGACCCAGCCTTCGCTGACGCAGTATTCCCACACATTGGTTTTTTCGGCGCCGTTGAAGCGGATGCCGATGCCACGTTCGAGCAGCTCCTTGTCGTGGAAGGGGCTCTTGGGGTCCTGGCTCAGGCGGTCGGGAAGTGCGGTCATGGCATTTGCTCGTCTGGCTACGAGGCGGTCTCTGCCCCAGCTTGCGTCCAAAGGCTAGACCGGTTCGCGGCCCCACGCGATGAACGGGCCATTGCGGAACCCTTCGGCGCCCTTGCAGTATAGAAAAGGCGAGCCATCGGGGTGGACCACGCGCCCGCCAGCCGCCGCGAGCACGGCCTGGCCGGCTGCTGTGTCCCACTCCATGGTCGGGCCAAAGCGCGGGTAGACGTCGGCCTTGCCGGCTGCGACCCAGCAAAACTTCAGCGACGAACCGATGGCGACCTGATCGGCGACCTTCCGCTCATTGATGAATGCCCTGGTGCGATCATCGAGGTGCGAGGCCGACGTGATGGCCGTGAGACCTGCGGCCGGGTAGACGCGCGTCGACAGCGTGCGGCCTTCGCGCAATGTTTCGCCCGGTGAAAATTCCTCGACCAGCTGCGCGTGGGCCCCGCCGAAATACATCTCCTTGCGTGCTGGCGCATAGACGGCGCCGGCGATCGGCACGCCATGGCAGATCAGCGCGATGTTGACGGTGAAGTCGCCGCGACGATTGATGAACTCCCGCGTACCGTCGACAGGGTCGACCAACAGGAACACATCCCACGCCTTGCCGCCGACGCCATCGCGCGAGGCGCGCTCCTCAGCCAGAACGGGGACGCCGGGCAGAGATTCTTCAAGGCGGGCGAGGATGACCTCTTCGGCGCGCTCGTCAGCATCGGAGACTGGGCTGTAGTCGGCTTTGGTTCGCGTCTCGAAATCGCTGTTGTAGACGTCCATCACGCGCACGCCCGCTTCCGATGCGATCGACGCAAAGAGGCGCGCCAGTTTTTCGCGTTCGGCATCGGTGGTTTCGGGAAGCGTGAAAGCCATGTCGGGTCCACTGTTTGGGTCGGGAATGCCTTCGCGGCTGTCGACGGGGGTGTCAACCGCTGGCGCTTGCGATCGGCAGCAACGGATGCATTTGTCTTACAATCCATCGTCCTTTGTCCCGGGCTGGCCCAGCGATAGCCCGGCAAAGTCGAACAGTTCGCCATCTACGAGGTGCGACGGACGAACGTGCGACAGCGCACGCGCCATCGTCTGACGTCGGCCCGGATTGCGCTTCTCCCATTCGTCCAGCAGCGACTTGATCTGCATGCGCTGCAGCCCGTCCTGACTGCCACACAGATTGCATGGGATGATCGGAAACTGCATCAGTGCGGCGAATCTGCGGATGTCGTCTTCGGAGCAACCAATCAACGGACGCAGCACGAACGTATCGCCGGCGTCGTTGAGCAGTTTCGGCGGCATCGCCGCGAGACGTCCGCCGAACAGGAAGTTCAGCATGAAGGTTTCCAGCGAGTCGTCGCGATGGTGGCCGAGGACGATCGCCTCGCACCCTTCCTCGCGCGCCACACGATAGAGAATGCCGCGGCGCAGACGTGAGCACAGCGAACAGTAGGTGTTGGACGCTGGCACCTTCTCAGTGACGACAGAATATGTGTCCTGCGTGATGACGCGGTACTGCACGCCGATCTTTGCGAAATAATCGGGCAGGATGTGCTTTGGAAAGCCCGGCTGGCCCTGATCGACGTTGCACCCGATCAGATCAACCGGCAGAGCCCCCTGCCATTGCAGGTCGAGCAGGACCGACAGGAGCGTGTAGCTGTCCTTGCCACCCGACAGGCAGACAAGCCAGCGCGGGCGGGACCCCGCACTTACCATGCCGTAAGCGCGGATCGCTTCGAGTGTCTCGCGCACCAAGCGCTTGCGAAGCTTGCGAAACGTGACGCTGCCCGGCGCATCCGCGAAGACGGGATGCAGCGGCGTGAAGGGCGCGACCTCAAGCTCCGGTTCGTGCGAATGATCATCAGGCATGGAATTTTTCGTCCAGATACTTGCATGCGCAAGTGTGATTTCGTGGCAAACGCTGGGCTTTTCTAGCTCTATTCGGGTGCGCCCCCGACATGCCGATAGAGTAATCCGTAGCACGTTGTTGTTAACCGTTGCGACAACGCACG
>CANJXY010000122.1 GCA_947478925.1 Hyphomonadaceae bacterium
ACACGCGCTTCAACAAACTGGGTTCCCGGTGCGTTGCATTTCGTTGGTGACGCAGCGTTCACGCCAGAGGCGGCGACGCCATTGGAGACATGACCGCCGGCGCCGGCAATTGCTTGCCGGGCGGCCGCCAATTCGCTGGCAGAGGGAAGTTGCGGCGCTTGCGCGGCGCCATCGCCGCAGGCGGAGACCACAGTGCAAAATGCAAATGTTAGGACCGCACAAGTCTTCACTGGATTTCTCTCCCGAGCCGGCCGGCGTGGCTATCAGCGCAATGGCTATGACGGCTATCGCAGGACGCGGCGCCAAAAATATCTTACCAGTCGTAGCGTTTGTACCAAATTGTACACAGCATCGGAAAGGGGTCTGCAAACCAAGCAGACGATGGCGCGCTATCTGACAAGCGATACTCGAGGCCATCAAGCAGCCACGATAGCTGCAACGGGCCAAGACAGCCCGAATGTTCATCCTTTTGCCAACGACAGCGCCGCTCGGTCGTCTCCACGAGTTGCAGCAACTCTGGCCAATCCTGAAAAGCGCTAACTCGCTGCCATTGATCGGACATAGTCCCTTGCTGCATTGCCCGGATCGCGGGAGACGGTCATGATCCTAAAACTTCTTAGCGTCGCAGCTGTTGCGATCGTTGTGACAGCGAGCGCATCGGCGCAGGCGCCTGCGGAGCTTCACAAGCGGCTGACCGATGTGAAGCAGATCGAAACCGGCGCTGGTCTCACGCGAATCAAGAACGCGGAACGTGATGGGCGCGATGCACAGGTGTTCTACGCCTGGAGAAATGACGTCAGCGCCTGGGGCTTTGGCGTTTACATCGTAACAATGCCAACAAAGATCACGCCGAACAAAACTTCGTGGAACATCGTCGGCATTGAGACAGACAACCACGACTTTGACGTCGAGATCACAGACCAGCCGCATACGCGCGATGATGACTTGAAAGTTGTGCGCTTTGCGAGCGGCAAGCTGGATGGCAAAGCGGACACCTTTCTGATTACGGCAACACGCGATCCTGACGAGCCGGTGGAAGATGCGACTTCGACGGCAATCAGGATTTATGCGCTGGGCAATCACGAGGACGAGGGTTTTGGCACGACGCCGGACAGGTTCGATCTGGTCTTCAAGTACACGACGGCCAAGAAATACTCAGACGCAGACGATGCGCTGCGCGAGGAGCTAGGCCTGCCGCTGCCCAAGGATGATTGATCAAGCTGGGGTGGTGTGAGTTTCCAGCAGTTGGCACCGTTACCCGACGCCGGCTCACAGTCGGCACATCCCTTGATCCGCCCCCCAACACGAGCGATCTCACGACACAATGCGCCGCATCTCAGTGTCGAGACGACTTGCGCCTTGGAGATGGCTCGTACCAGTCCTGTCTGCCCATATCTTCGATTGCCCATATCCAGGCCGCATCGAAGGCAGATCGACTGGCCCCAAGATGATCGCGCGCCCACCGATACAACGCGTCCTTAGTCGCGGGCTTCGCCACTCCTGGAATCATCAGCGCCTTCAACCACTCGGTGCAAGCGCGACGCCGTTGCTTCGCTTCAAGGAAGAGATGCTCTTTCCTCGACTGCGTCATCACGCTTCCCTATCCGCCAACCCGCGTTCTCGTGATGTTACCTGACCCTTGCCTGAGCGCTACCAACAGCCGCCGGATCCGACTGCGATCAGGCGTTCGGCAAACCGGACTTGCCGACCTCAGCCCATCAAACGGGAAACGTAGGGCCCCACTTGCCGTCCCGACAAATGAGCCGTGATCGAAAAATCCTGGCACAGGTCAGCCAAGAGTGGCCGAAGCGCTGGCAACCCTGCCCACCAACAACCAGGCAATCTGCCCGAATGATGCGAAGAGGGCGATCAGCGCCGCAACCCAAATTTGCGGGCTGGGCAGAGCCAGCAACTCCGGTTGGGTTGGGAACGAAAACGTATTGGGCATGGCAGCAAACTTGAAGTCGTGAGCGCCCCCGAAACGCGGATCGAGCACAAGCTCCGCAAGATCTCGCCTGCTTCGATAACGCATGTAGCCGATGATCGACCAGCCAGGGTCGGCCTCGACGCCCCAGGCATCGAAGTATCCACCTTGCTTGCGCGCCACGATAGCCGGGTAGCCGCCGCGCGCAAATAGCGATGGCATGAACACCTTGGTGTAGCCTTCAATCACTTCACGGGCCGGACGCACGATGCCATCGGGACCCTTCACCTCCCCTGGCGCAACACGCACGAGATTCAGCATGTAGAATTCCCGCCCGTCATCGGCTTCCAGGAATTTTCGCATTGTCTGGAGTTCATTGCGGCCGCTCGTCCCGACCTCGCTTGCTTCGAGGCGTTGCATGATATTGCTGATCTCGGCCGCTCTAAGCGGGCCACCCCAGTTCTGATGCCATGCAAGGAACAGCCCGTAGACGATGATCGCCGGAATCCACACGAGAAACGATTGCACGCCAGCACCCCGATCTATTGACACTTGTCGTGCAACTTTCTCGGCGTGTGGTCAAGCGACCACCACAAACGAAACACCTGACCGGCGAAGCGCTGAGGCTTGTCTGATCATCGGACTTAGCTGCGCGCCTTACGTTCGAAGGCGGCGTGAAAGATTGTCAGGGGCGTATTCCCCTGCGTTATGGCTTGGACCAGCGCGATCTCCTGGCGCGAGCGAACCGTGCCGTCGAGGTTAGACGTCAGCCCCGGACGGACAAGACCCGTAAGCGAAGCGTCCGCAAGCTAGCACCTGGCGACCAGCCGCCGCGAAGATGCATCCGGCTGCGTCCCGGCTACGTACCGAACATGGAAAAAACGCCAGCTGCCTGCATCCGGCGACGACTTTGGACCGAGTTACGCATGACGCGAGACTCTAAGGAACAGGCCAGGTCCACAGCTCTGGCGCTGATCGGCCAGTATGAGAGCGACGCAGAAGTGATAGCTATCATGCGTGCGGCTGAGTATGCCGACGACGGCGATGTGGAGGCGTTAGCGTCCTGGGACGACATCCTCTAATGTCTTGCGGCGACTGATGCAGGAGAGATTGGAGCGCGACCGATCCAGTAGCCGCGCTGGAGCTCTTCTCGCCCGTCGTGAAATTCCAAAGCAGACACCCCTGCCAGTCGTGGCTAGATTGTACTGGCTGCAACATCAGAACGGGACGACGCGATGGACTTCTCCATGCTGCTCAACAGGTTTGCCCGAGCGATTGAACAGCGTGACGCTGACGGTCTCGCGGACCTTTTCACTGACGATGGCGTATACGACGACTACTTCTTTGGCGCAGCACAGCCAGGCCGTGCCGGGGTCAGCGCAACCGTCGATCACTTCTACGAAGGGGGCGCCGACTATCGTTGGGAGTTCTTCTCCCCTCTCGCGTCGGCCAGCCTCGGATATGCGAGTTACATGTTCAGCTACAACTCAATCCTGCCTGAAGCGAATGGCGCCCGCGTCGTCTTCGATGGCATGAGCCGGTTTGACCTCGAAGCAGGGCGGATCCAACGCTATAGCGAGGTGTTCGACCGCGGCATGGCGCTGGCTCAGGTCGGCTTCGCGCCTGAACGTCTGCAGAAGATAGGGCTGCGTTACGCGCGCGACCTGAAAGCCCTGCCGGCGATTGCGCCGCACCTTATGACTAGCAGCCAGGCGCTGCGCACAGACTGATTTGAAGCCTGGAATGTCCGTCAGCTACTGGGAGCTGTCCGTCCGGTAAGCCGGGCCTTTGCGATCGCAGGCAAGCGCTTCAGAGTTTGTAGCACTGCATGGATTGGCACGCGCCAACCACAGGCTGGTATGCCCCCCCCAATGAAGCCCGAGCGCAATCAGGCGACGACCGGCAGTGTCGCTCCAGAGCAGAATTGCTACCCTGCCCTGATGAACCCGGCCGGACACCGCCCAAAAAAGCAGACAGTCGCGATGCCCGTGGGGCGAAAATACTGGAGCAGGTTAAAGATCTGGCGCTTCCAGCGATTTGGCTTTGCTCGGTTTACTCTCGCGCCGTCAGGTTTGAGGGCTCAGGAACCTCCGCCCCGGTCCGACCTGCGGCTTCAATCGCGGGTCAGGAAATCGGCCAACCTACGAATTCCGGGTGCCGCAAACACGACGACCGGAACCATCATCAGCCATGAAAGCAACCAAGCGCCCAGCCAATGACCGAGGAACGAGCCTGGCGCGACCAATGGCGCGCTCGCACTTGCCGAGACAAGTCCTGACGTCAAGCCGGACTGCAGGATGCCAAAAACCTGGTGCACGTATTTGCGCGGTATTCCCAGCATCAGTTATCCCAAATTATGTAGTCCTCACCCTTTTTCTGAGCGACGTTCGAGGGATGATCGATGAATTCAGGACCCTGGAGCAAGGATGGCCAGAGCGGCTTCACCATCTGCCCATCCAGGCTGGCCAGCGTGGCCAACATGGTCTTCACCCGCTCCGGTTCTGCAGCCGACAGATCGTGCTGTTCCGTCGGGTCGTGAGCAAGATCGAAGAGCCACACCCGCTTGATCGCTTCGCTGCTTTGAAGTTTCCAGTCGCCGTCAAGCACGGTCTTGTACTGGCCTGATCGCCAGTAGAGATTCTGGTGCGGACGTTCTGGATTTTTACCCAGGATGTAGGGAAGAAGGTTCACACCATCGATCACCCGGTCCGCTGGCGTCGAGGCTCCAGCAGCGGCGGCCGCCGTCGCAAATATATCCACATGCGCAACGGGAAACGGATAGCGCGTATTGGACGGGAGAGTGGCCGGCCAGCGCATGAAGAATGGCGAGTGAATACCACCTTCGAAAAAGGTGGCCTTCCAGCCGCGATAGGGTTTGTTCACATCCGGCAGCCCGATATATCCGGCGCCGCCGTTGTCGCTGCTGAAGATTACTAGCGTATTCTTCTCGAGGCCTTCCTCTTTGAGAGCCTGCAGGATGCGGCCAATATTGCGGTCGAGATTGCGCGCCATGGCTCCATAGACGCGAAGTCGATGATCTTTGATCTGTGGAAGCGCGTCATAGTCCGCCTTGGGTGCCTGCAATGGCGTATGGATGGCGTTGGGAGCAAAATACATGAAGAACGGGCGATTGCGGTTGGCCTTGATCGCATTCACCGCCTCGTCTGTCAGATAGTCCGTCATATAGCCGTTCGGCGCAAAGCGCTCAGAGCCGTTGAACTGGACGGCGTAGGTGAGGCTTGGCCAGAGAAATTTGTCGATCGGGTCCCAATCCTGTTTCGAATTCACGACATCTGGGTCGTTCTCTGGCAGGTACATTGAGCCCCCGGACATGAAGCCCAAGCTCTCATCGAACCCTTTTTCTTCAGGGCGCGTCCCGGGCCCACCACCGATGTGCCATTTGCCGAAATGTATGGTGTGGTAGCCCTTCGCCTTAAGCACATTCGGTATCATGATCTCGCTGACCGGTACGGCGAGATTGTTGACAGCGGCCGCGCCTTCTGTCGTTCCCTGGGGCATGTCCTTGACGCGGTCCGCAAAAAATTGCGGCAGCACGAAATCATCCTGCGCGTGCTCCGTGCCGACTTTTTTCTGGAACGCGACCGGGGCTGGGGTGAATTCGAACCCGAACCGCGTGGGGTAGCGGCCCGTCATGATCGCAGCCCGGGACGGCGCGCAAGTGGCGTTGCCGTCATATCCGTTGAGAAAGGCCACACCGTCGCGGCCGATAGAATCGATATTGGGCGTCGGCACAGCACCGCCAGCAATCCCGCCACCGTTGAAGGTGATATCGTTGTAACCCATGTCGTCGGCGAGGATCAGAACGATGTTGGGCGGCCGCTCGCCCTGCATCGCCTCATCTGGCCCCCTCGCCCAGGCCACCTCGTGGTTCGGCTCAACATGGGGCTTCGACATCTGCACGACCAGCATCATCACCGCATTTGGGTTCAGATATACGAACCCGGCGGCGCCGGCGGCGACAACGAAGACAGCGGCGACGATCCAGAGCCAGAGTTTCATTGCCACCTCTCGAGAGTTTATCCAGCTGCTCACCGGGACCTATTCATGATCCTGCACGCAGGCAGAAGAAGCCTTGCAGCAGGGGGTCCTTCGGTCAGCTGAGAAGCGTGCCCAGTTGCATGGCAAGGCCCATATCGCCTTCCACTTTCAGCTTGCCGGACATGAACGCGTTCATCGAATTGAGCTTACCAGCGGAGATATCCAGAAAGTCCGCCTTGGCCACGTTGACGGTGCAGTCCGCCGCGCCGTTCTCGTTGTCAACGCTTGCAGGATCGGACGAGCCAACGATGCGCACACAGCCATCGTCGCCGAAGTTGAACTTGATGGTCTTGCCCTTGATCCCGCCCTTGGCGGCGACGCGCGCGCGCATCTGCGTGGTAATTTCATCGAGCGTCATGACAGGTCCTTTCTGGTGGCGTACTTACGCCGTCTATTCTTATGGCACGCATAATGTCACTATATTGGTCAAATTGCAAAGCCTTCACGCCTTGCAGGCAATCGATTTTCCAAACCCGATGCTTAGTCACCCGTTTTGGCGCACCTAGCCATCTGCGGCCCGCGCAAACAATCGCCAACAAGTTCACTTCAATTGCCATCGGCGCAATCAGATCTTGCGCTGGCCCTGTCATGCCAACGAGAGAACCCTGCCGTTGAGCGCGATCGCTATCTTTCGAAGCAATGCGGTCATCTGCAGCTGGCTATCGAGCACCACGGTTCGTGTTGCTCCCGGGTCTAGCTTTGAAGCTTCTTCAGACACTCCCCGACAGCAGCCCCGTTTTTCTGCGCGATATCGCGGGACAGCTTTCCCGACATGACCAGCCCCCGCACTTCGCTCATCATTACATCTCTCAGATTGCTACCCGGCTTCACCTTCGCGGCAGCCGCCTCGAACATCATCCGTCCCTCAGCCGAGAGCGTGCTCGCGCAGGCCCTGGCGGCTGCAGTATCGGCGGACGCCGAGCCAGGCGCGGCGAGCACCAGGACCAAAGCCAATAGCGATACCCTTGCTGGGTTGGCGCTTGAATTCAGGCTCATCGGTTTCTGCTCCTAACGTTCGCCAACGGTGGCGATCACCCCGACATCCGCCGGCGTCTCGTTGGCGACAAGTTCACGGAACGCGGCCGCAACCGCCTCAGGACCATTGACCGGGCGGATCGACATGTGCCTTCGCACTTCCACCGAAATGCGCGCGGCTTCGGCGGCGGCGCGACGCATCACCTCCCCGGGCCCCCAGTCCTGCTCGCGCTTCAGGAACTGGCCTGGCGCAAAGAAGAAATTGTGAGGCGTTGCGACGCCCTCGCGGCGGAAGCGCTCCGAGCCCCAGTGGGTTGCGCCGACCGCGCAGCTGAGCTTCAGATTCGCGCCGAACCGGTCATGAACCGCAGCCACGATCGCCCCGTCACCCGACATGTCCACGAAGGCCGACAGTACGGATTCGTCGAGCGAAGAGATCTCGTCATAGGTGCGGACCTCGTCGCAGCAGTCGAGCGCGCGAACGAAATCCAGGTTGCGTGGCGATGTGAGGCCGACGACCTGCGCGCGAGCGCCGGCGTGGCGTTTCAACATGTTGCACAGGCCGTAACCGGTCTTTGATGAAGCGCTGCCGACGAGCACCTGGCGGGCGCCGAAGAACGCATTGTCGATCAGGTAGTCGTAAAGCAGGTAAGACGTCGAGAAGAGCGGAAAAAGGATGCACCGCTCGTCCTCCATGGCCTTCAGGGCAGCCGGGTCGCTGTCGGTGCGCTGGTAGGCGTTGTAGATCGCAGGCAAGCTGGCGCGATGCGCGGCCTCATCGACAAAGGTCCTGTCCGAAATCTGACCCGGCTGGAGCACAACTTCCGACGCCATGGGGAGGAATCCCCAGATGCGCTCGCCCACCTTCACCGCCTCGCATCGGCTCTCGACCACCTCAGCGAAACCCCAGACGGGCACAATTCCCCAGGGCTCTTCAACCGGAAAGAACTTCCAGTAGCCGATCATATCGCCCGACAGGGCATAGGAGACATTATTGGCGGTAAGCGCGAATTTATCGATCCGCGCCAGCACCTCCCCATCCGCAAGCGCGGGCGTGGGTTGCTCCGTCACGCGCGACTCGCCAAACGACTTCCGGCGCACTTCGACCTGAGTGATGGTCATTTGAGGTCTCCCCAGACTTCCAGGTTGTTCACGCGTTCGACACGACGCGAGGTTTGCAGGGTCAGAAGGTCGGAAAGGCCAGTCTCCGCGAGCAGCGCCTCCATGTCGGCGCGGTTAGCTTGACTCGCTCGCGCGGCGACGTCCTGCACCTTCTGCAGCAGATAGAGCCGATACGGCACAACACCCACCCGGATGGAATGGCCACGCCAGACGAACTCAACTTCGCCGATGCGTCTTTCCTGAGGGCGATCAAGACCGCTCGTACCCGGCGCCAAGTCGGGACGCTCAGCAAGCCAGGCGTTGGTGAAGGCGACATAGGCCCGGACTTCGGGCAGATAGTCCTCGGCGATGAATCGCAGCAGGGCTTTCAGGGTCGCGGGGACGGCGTCAGCTGGGAACAGCTCTTCCGGCTGGCGTCCATATTCGCCAGCGTCCTGAGCTGTGGCGTTCATGCGTTCAGTCCAGCGCCAGACCCGATAGGCGGTCCGCTTCATGATTGTTGCAGGATAGGGATCGCGGCCGAGATGGGCATGGAGCGACGCGATCAGAGCGTAGTCGCCGATCGTCGGGCGCCCACCCAGCAGATAGGGTGACCCCTCGAGGTGCGCCTCGAACAGTCGGAGGAATTCGGCGTACGCCGCCTCCACGGTCGGGATGGTTTCCGGCGATACACCGAAGCTCGCCATCGCTGCACGCATGCGCGAACTCGCCATGTCGAAAATGCTCGCCTTCAGCTCACGCGGCGCGCCGGTAGGCGCGAGGCTGAGCGGAAAGTCGACCGACAGGAAGTCCCGATTGACCTCGTCGAAATTCCAGCGGTAGTGCATCGCCGGCCGCAAAAGGCCTTCGCCGCCGAACAATTCAAAGATCTGACCGATCAGCGCATGCAGCGGGGTATTCGGGTAGGCGGGATAGCGCGTGGGTCCTTTCGCCTCGAAGTGCGCGATGATGTCGGATCCATCCTGAACGATCGTGCCGTCGTCGTGGTCGACCACCGGGATGATCCACCGGCTGATGCGCGGCACAATCTCATTCCGGAAATGAGATTCGCCTGCGGCGCAGCTCTCGAACGGGACGCCCTGCTTGATGAGATAGCTGCGCGCCTTGGCCGTGTAGAGCGAACTCGGCGTGCCGTAGAGTCGCCAGGGCTTTGTCGCCGAAGTATCTGTCGCGTGAGTCATGTTGAACGATCCGTGGCGCGCCCTGGACACAAGGCAAGATAAAGTGCGGTCAGCACGATCGGCGTCAGAGCGTAGTTGAAGGCGCTCCCCGGCGCCGTGCCCACGGTCTCGATTGGCTTCAAATATCCGGCGAGCGAGCGCAGCAGGGGCTCCGCCGCAAATACGCACAGCACAAGCGGCAGTGTTCCCGGGTATCGGATCAGCAGGACCCAGAGCAGGCCCGCCAGCAGGAGCTGGATCGCGCCCCATTGGCCGAACAGTCCGATGATGTTGGGTCCGCCCGCCACGGACGTGTCGATGGTGGCGATGACGTGCGCCCCGCCATCGGGAAGGAACACATGAATGAGGCTCCGCGCGGTGATCCCCAACAGGATGAGAATCGCCATTCCGTATGGAAGACCCGGTCCGAGATAGACGCCGGGATCACGAGGCAGAAGCTGCGCCGGTCTGGGGAGCCACGAGACGGGAAGGAGAGCCATGCCTGTCTCCCTACAGCTCTGAGGGCAGCGTTGGCGCCCCCCAAACCTCGCGGTGATTTTCTCGCTTGACCCGCCGGCTGGCGCGCAGATCCAGGAGCGGCGCCAATCCGACGCCATCAAAATAGGCTCGACACATGCTTCGATTGGCCTCGTCCATCCCAGCGTAGAAGTCCGTGACCCGCTGGAGCATGCACATCTTGTAGCCGCTGACGTGACCGAGAACCGGTCGGCCGCGAAGCATGAACTCCCGCCCCTTGAAGCCCCGCCCGTCCGGGGAGGATGCAGCCAACTGGCCTTCCTGCGCGTCAGGGTGCGCGGCCAACCACGCATTGATCACATCGACAGCCATCGAGATCTCGGGAAGAAAGTCGCTGGCGATGTGGGCAAATATCGGCAGCAGTGTCTCCGGCAGCCTGTCGTCCCCCGTGAGCGCGTAGGGG
>CANJXY010000123.1 GCA_947478925.1 Hyphomonadaceae bacterium
AAAACGCCCATATCAGAACCTTTCGTCTAAAACTTCTCGGGGGGATGGTCTTCTTGGAGGGGGTGGTCTTGTGTGCCGATGAAGTGGAGGGAGGTCAGAAGAAGATCCGCGCGATCAGGAAGCCGGCAATAAAGAAGCCCCAGCTTTCGATCGATCGACGTGACAGCCAGCTTCCGAACCGTCCCAGTGGGCTGGGCTTCTCGTAAGGGTCGCGGCTGTCGGTGTAGCGCATCACTGTCTCCTGTTTTCGCCGGTGTGACCCCGGCATGAAGAGTTGATTGCAACCCACGTGCCAGTTTTTTGGTAACCATTCGTCGCCTTGTATTTTATTGATTTTTCTTGTTTTGGCCCGTGCTTACGCAAGGAATTTGGTAAAAACCACCACGACCGTATTGGCGAATTGAGCCTTATAGTGGTATTTCTCGCCATATGGCGACACCCTCACCTCCCGACCTGATTGGCCAGTCCGCGACATGGCTGGAAAGCCTCGAGCGCGTGTCGCTGGCGGCGCTCGTCGAGCGGCCGATCCTGGTGATCGGCGAGCGCGGCACCGGCAAGGAGCTGATCGCCGAACGTCTTCACTACCTATCGCCGCGCTGGGACAAACCGTTCGTGAAAGTGAATTGCGGCGCGCTGTCGGAAGACTTGCTGGATTCTGAATTGTTCGGCCATGAGGCTGGCGCGTTTACCGGCGCCACCAAGCGTCGCCAGGGCCGCTTCGAACAGGCCGACGGCGGCACACTGTTTCTCGACGAGATCGCGACCGCCTCGATGCAGGTGCAGGAGAAGCTGCTGCGCGTCGTGGAGTATGGCCAGTTCCAGCGGCTGGGCGGCGAAGACACGATCACGACGGACGTACGCATCGTGGCGGCTACAAACGTCGATCTGCCCGGTCGGGCCGCAGAGGGCCGCTTCCGGCCCGACTTGCTGGATCGCCTTGCCTTCGACGTGATCACGCTTGCGCCACTGCGGGCGCGGCCGGAGGATATCATCCTTCTCGCTGAGCATTTTGGACAACGCATCGCGCGCGAACTGGAGGGGGATTTTCCCGGCTGGTCGCGCTCGGCGCTGGAGGCGATGTGCGACTATGCGTGGCCGGGCAATGTGCGCGAGCTGCGCAATGCCGCCGAGCGCGCAACGTTTCGGGTCATGGCGGCTCAGGCCAATGGCGCGCCGCTCGGGCCTGTTACGCTCTCGCCGGATATGCTCGACCCGTTCAACTCGCCCTGGCGACCCTCGAAGGAGCTTTTCACGCCAGTCGAAACGCCACGTGCGCTGGCGCCGGCGCAACAGGACAGCACACCTTCAATCGTCCCGGCAACGCCGGAGGGGCCGGTCGATTTCAACGCTGTGGTGTCGGAGCTGGAGAAGAAACTGATCGAAGCGGCGCTGGAAACCTGTCGTGGGCACCAGAAGAAAGCGGCGGAGCATCTGGGACTGAGCTATCACCAGATGCGAGGCTTGCTGCGGAAATATGGATATGGACGCGAGGGCGCGACGACCGGGACCGATGGCGAGGGGCCGGCCGGCGAGAAATAATCCCGGCGATCGCAACGTCTCCTCAACCACCCTTAGCTAGCCTGCAGACCAAATCGCTGCCGAACGGTCTGCCCGCCATGAAGCCCCGCACGCGCTTTCTCGACCTGGAATTCGATCCCCTGACGGTGGACGAAGCCGCCGCCGCCATTGCGCGCCGCGCGCGAACGCTAGGACCTTTCGCCTATGTCTCGACGCCAAATGTCGACCATGTTGTGAGGATGGAAAGACAGCCGGGGCAGGTCGCACTTTACGACAATGCCTGGATGAACCTGTGTGACAGCCGCATTCTCGAGGCTTTCGCAGGCGCGTCTTACATCGACCTGCCTGCCACGCCCGGCGCGGACGTGGTGGAGGACTTGTTCCGCAGGCACATCGCGGCGAGCGACACGGTGCTGGTGATCGGCGGGACAGCCGCAATGAGCGCCACGCTGCGGGAACGGTTCGGCCTCAAGGACCTGCGCTGGTTCGATGCGCCGGCTGGCCTGCGCGAGGACGCCGCCGCGCGCGCTGCCTGTATCCGTTTCATCCGCGAGAACCGCGCCGCCTATGTCTTCATTGCTGTGGGTTCGCCGCAGCAGGAGCAGATCGCCTTCGATGCGCGGCAGGCAGGTGACTGTTCGGGCGTCGCAATCTGCTGTGGCGCCTCGCTGGAATTCCTGACGGGCGCTACCCTGCGGGCGCCGCTGTGGATGCGTATGAACCGGCTGGAGTGGCTCTTTCGCCTCTTTGTTGAACCGGTTCGGATGTGGAAACGCTATCTGGTCGATGCGCCGCGCATCTTCGCCATCTGGCATCGCTGGCGCACGGGCGACTACAGCCCTTCCGCATCGCCCAACAGCATGGCAGCGTCGTCCCACTGAAGGGACGCGATGGCCGGAGACAAGCGGCGGCGTCTCGACCGGGATCCCGCAATCGCCTGCGAGTTCCGTTGCCGGCTCGAACGCGCGCTTGACGGGCTGACGGTCAACGCCAGCGATGGCGAGACGGTCGATCCTGATCCGGAAAGCCCCTGCATTACCATGACGCTGGCGATCGCAACCGTCGGATCGGTGGCGTTTCGAAGGCGCGGTAAAGCTGGATGGGGCTGGCGCGCCGCGGGCCATCCAAGGGCAAGGCTGGACGTGGCACGCGCAGCGTCCGCGCGGACAGCAGAAGAACCACGCACCTCCCCCGCGCATCTGCCCCTGTCTGCGCCGCAAGCGGATTAGGCGCAGCGCACCCCTGTCACGCTGGCGTGGAAAGTGTCAGGAACACCGGCTAAACGGAGTTCTTCGATGACCCTGCGCCTCTACATGCACCCGCTGGCTTCCTATTGCTGGAAGACGCTGATCGCGCTGTACGAAGCGGATGTTTCATTCGAGCCGGAGATCGTCGACCTGCAGGACGCTGATGCGCGTGAACGCTTCGTGCGCATGACGCCGCTAGGCAAGTTCCCCGTGATCGTCGACGAGGAGAACGGCAAGGCATTCCCCGAATCCAGCATCATCATCGAATATCTGGCGTCGAAATATCCTGCCGCAGCCAAGCTGCTGCCCTCAGATCCAGACCTCGCGCTGCGCGTGCGATTGTCGGACCGGTTCTACGATCTCTACATCCACGAGAAGATGCAGAAAATTGTCGGCGATCGCATTCGCCCCGAAGGCCAGAAAGACCCGGGCGGCGTTGAGCGCGCGCATGCTGAACTTGAGATCGCGCTGGCGCTGGTCGATCGCGACATGGGGTCGGGCGGATGGGCGACCGGCCTTACCTTCACAATGGCGGACTGCGCGGCGGCGCCCGCGCTCTACTACGCCAATCAGGTTGCGCCGTTCGGCGACAATCATCCGGGCGCGGCACGCTATCTCGACCGCCTGATCGCGCGGCCCTCTTTCGCGCGCGTGCTGGCCGAGGCCCAGCCCTATTTTGACATGTTCCCGCGCAGCTGATGCCGCAAGGGGCCAGTCCCGGAACAAGCCTGAGAGGCACTAAGGCTCGGGTTGCCGGGACGCGCCCCCCTTCGCGGGGCGGCGGCGCGTGTGGCCACCACCCCGCCCGGCCAGGCGCATCAGCGTTAGAAAGAGGATGTTGGGATCACCCTCGTAAAGTGGCGAATCTGCCTGCTCGGCCGCCCAAGGCGCCTGGCGACGCGCCTTGCACGATTCCGTCAGCCGGCGTGGGCTTGAAGCCTCACCCGGACCGGAAACGACCCGTTCAGTCCCAAATCCAACCCATCATGGGTGGAGCCCGTCACACAGCTGATCTATCGGGGGGACATGAGCGACCTGCCTTCGATCGGCCGAATCGTGGACCGCGAGCACCTGTTGCCGGTGCGCGTCTACTATGAGGACACGGACTTTACCGGCGTGGTTTACCACGCCGGTTACCTCCGCTTTTTCGAGCGCGGACGCTCGGAAATGCTGCGGGTGATGGGTGTGCCGCCGGGGCAGCCGGACCATGGCATTTTCGCCGTTACGCGCATTGCGATCGATTATCGCGCCCCCGCCCGCATTCACGACGCCCTGTTGGTACGGACGTCGTTTGCCGGCATGAAGGGCCCGCGCCTCATTTTCCGCCAACGGGTCGAGCGGGATGGCCAGTTGCTGACCGAAGCCGAGGTCGTCGCGGTGGCGATTCATCCGGATGGGAGGGCGCGTAAACCTTCAGCAAGGGAATCAGCCCACTGGGCTGCTTATGCAACACCCTCGCTGAATAGCCCCTGAAGCCCCGGGGAATCGCCGGTATTGACCTTCATGTCGCCTAATTTCGTAACCAGAAGCCATGCAAGAAGCTTGCGTTAAGGGGCATTGCGCAAGCCTTTTCGCGCCCCGACCCATTCTATGAGGCCCTGAATGCCCGAAGCCCTTCCGAACGCGCTGGCGACGCAGGACTTTTCACTGATCGCGCTATTCCTGCGCGCGGATACGCTTGTCCAGATCGTGATGGGCATTCTTGCCCTGTCGTCGATCTGGTCCTGGGCAGTTGCCATCGACAAATGGTTCTCGGTTTCTGGCGCCCGCGCCCGGGCCAAAAGGTTCGAGCAGGCCTTCTGGGCCGGCCAGCCGCTGGACGACATCAATGAGCGCGTGACCGACAAGCCCTCCGAAGCGATGGCCCGCGTCTTCACCGCCGGCGCGCGGGAATGGCGCGAGAGCCGCCGCGGCGCGCCTGGGGACGACACCAACAGAGCCGTCATCGAGCGCGCATCGATGCAGATGGACGTGGCCGTCAACCGCGAGACCGCACGGATGGAATCCGGACTTTCGACCCTTGCCATCATCGCCTCGTCCTCGCCCTTCATCGGCCTTCTCGGCACCGTGATCGGCATCATGAACTCGTTCCGGCAGATCGCCTCGCAGGGCGAGACCAACCTGACAGTCGTCGCGCCCGGCATCGCTGAGGCGCTTTTCGCCACGGGGCTCGGCCTGTTCGCGGCGATCCCGGCGCTGATTTTCTATAACAAGTTCTCCTCCGACGTTTCGGCCTTCTCCGAGCGGATGGCCAATTTCGCGCAGGAAGTGTCCGTGCGGCTGTCGCGTCGTCTCAACGAACGCCGGGAGGGCTGATCACATGGCCATGCTGATCCGTTCAGGTGGACGTGGAAAGCGGCGCAGGCCGATGGCCGACATAAACGTCACGCCGATGGTCGACGTCATGCTCGTGCTGCTGGTCGTGTTCATGGTCACGGCGCCAATGCTGGCGACCGGCGTCACCGTCACGCTGCCCAAGACGCGCGCTGACCAGATGAAGACGGAGAAAGAGCGTCCCCTCGTCGTCACCATCGACAAGGATGGCAAGGCATATGTCGGGCTCGAGGATACGCCGGTCGCCCTGAAGGACCTGGCGCCGATGCTGAAAGCGCTATCGGAAAACAATCTTGAAAAGCGCGTCTATGTACGCGCCGACGAAGCGGTCAACTATGGGGCAGTGGTGACCGTGCTCGCGCTTTTGCAATCGTCCGGGTTTACCAACGCCGGACTGCCGGTCGATCCGAATTCGGCCAAGCGCATTCTCCAGGAGAAGTGATCGCGGTTGATGCGAAGACTGCCTCCCTCATCGGCCGGTACGCTGCCCTCGGCTTTCCTGTCCTTCCTCGTCCATGCGGGCGTGGTCGTCGCTGGTCTGATGGTCGTGCCGCTTGAACAGCCGAAGAACTCCGCTGCCCAGATGATCATCGTGCCGATCGAGCTGGTGACAGTTGCCGACATGACCAACCTCACCGCGGTCTCAGCAATGGCCGAAGACAAACCGCTTGAGGAAGAGGTTAAGGCCGAAGAGGCCAATTCCACCGCTGGCATGCCGCCGCCGGACGAGGACAGCGTCTCGTTCGAGCCGCCCAAGGACAAGCCGAAGGACGAGATCAAGAAGCCTGACGTAAAGGCATCGCCTGCCCCGCCTGCCAAGTCGTTCAACAGCGAGCTCGACGACATTCTCTCAAGCGTCGACAAGACGAAGCCGAAGCAGCAGACCAATTCGGCCGGCGTTGCGTCAGCCGCGTCGTCGAAAGAAGCTCCGCGCCTCAGCGCCGGCGACAAGCGGCGCATGACCGCCTCGATCGAGGACATCATCAAGTCGCAGCTGATCACCAATGGCTGCTTTGCCGACCACAGCGACATGGCTGATGCGAAACGCCTGCGCGCGACCTTCCGCGTTTGGTTTGGCCGTAATGGCAAATTCTCGCAGTCCTACCAGCTGGTGAGCCCGGCGCGCGAACCGTTCAACGATCCGCCGCTTCAGGCGTTCATCGCTCACGCAAGGCGCGCGCTCGACAAGTGCAACAACATCGGCTGGCAGGTGCCGGATGACTATTTCCGTCTGCCGCAACCGCAATACATCGATCTGGAATTCGTGCCCAAAATCGGAGCCAACCCATGACCAAGACGCAAAACGCCGGGGCATTCGGGCGCCTGCTTGCCGGACGCATCCGTTCGGGCCTCGCCGCCGCCCTGCTGGGCGCCGCCGGGCTGATCGGCGGGGCGACGCTCGCCACGCCGACCGCGCACGCGCAGCTGCGCGCGCAGGTGGTTGGCGAACAGTACATTCCGCTGCGCATTGCGGTGCCAGATTTTGACGCTGCGGGACCGGGCGCGACCGATATCGCAAAGCAGCTGACCGACGTGATCCGCGCTGATCTTGGGTCTTCGGCCCCGTTCCGCGTGCTCGACAAATCGTCCTTCATCGAGCGTGACCTCGACATCACCAAGGCGCCGCTATTCGGCAACTGGACCGTCTCGGGTCTCGAAGCTCAGGCGCTGGTGGTCGG
The DNA here is from genome assembly GCA_947478925.1 of Hyphomonadaceae bacterium. Classification (GTDB taxonomy): domain Bacteria; phylum Pseudomonadota; class Alphaproteobacteria; order Caulobacterales; family Hyphomonadaceae; genus UBA7672. Next base: position 6,779 of record CANJXY010000123.1, read on the forward strand.
CAACGTGCAGGTCGACGCCGGCACCAACCAGCTGATCGTCCAGTACCGGCTGTGGGACGTCTACGGCCAGACCCAGCAGTTCGCCATGTCCTACAAGGTGCCAACGCCGCTCAACTGGCGCCGTCTCGCGCACAAGGTGTCAGACGACATCTTCCTTCAGTTGACCGGCGATCCCGGTTACTTCGACAGCCGCGTGGTGTTCGTGTCCAAAACCCCCGGCGATGATCCTTTTCGCGGACGTCTCGCCATCATGGACCAGGACGGCGCCAATGCCGAATTCCTGCTCTCGGGCTTTACGTCGGTGATCAACCCGCGCTTCTCGCCGACCGAACAGGTCATCCTGTACGGCGCGTACATCCAGGACCCGCGTTATCCGACGGCGACACTGCTGCGCACATATCTCTACGACGTCGCAACGGGCCGTCAGGAGATCCTTGCCGAAGGTCAGGGCCAGCTCGACTTCTCGGCGCGCTTCTCCCCCGATGGCCGTTCGATTGTGTTCAGCCGCGCGCAGAAGGGCAACACCGACATATACATGATCGACCTTGCGACGCGGAAACAGACGCGGATGACGAACGACTCGGCGATCGAGACCTCGCCGTCCTTCTCGCCCGACGGCAGGATGATCGTGTACCAGTCCGACCGTGGCAGCTCGAAGCAGCTCTATATCATGAATGCGGACCGCTCCCCCATGGTCTGCCCGCGTGGCGGCGGCACGAAATCCGACGCCTGCCGCATCACGTTCGATGGCGGCGGCTACAGCTTTACCGATCCGGTGTGGTCGCCGCGCGGCGACTGGATCGCCTTCTCGCGACAGGGCGGCGGGCAGTTCGTCATCGGCGTGGTGCAGAAGGATGGCACGGGCCTGCGTATCCTCACCGATGGCTATCAGGACGAAAGCCCGACCTGGTCGCCCAACGGGCGCGTGATCGCGTTCGAGCGCACCCCCTCGCGCGCCGCCGGGCCGAAAATCTACTCGATTGACCTCACCGGCCGGAACGAGCGCCGCTTGCCGACGCCGCGTGACGCCACCAACCCGACCTGGGGTCCAGTTTTGAAAATGGAGTAATCGCGGTGTTCACCGGGTGATCTCGTGTCAATTGAGCGCGCCGTTGCTGCTTTACTGCCTCAGATGACTGGAAATATTGCGAAGTCGACATTACTAGATTGCAATGCGGCCTCGTCTTTGCCACAAAAAACCTCGAAGTATATTGACCCCACGCGGGTTAGAAGCTGCCCCTGTCTTGCAATTCTATCGCAATTCGCAGGTAATACCGGGGGGAATGGATACGCGCCATCTTGGGGGCGCGCCGGGAACAAGGAGACTAATGACTATGCGGAAACTCAGCCTGTCGGCTCTCGCCTTTACAATGCTCGCGGCTTCGGCCTGCGCCTCGAATCCCCCTCCGGAACCGCCTAAGCCGACCGAAGTGGCCGTTGTGACGCCGCCGAAGGTCACGCCCCCGGTCGAACCGACCCGCCCGACGCCGCCGGTGCCAACCGGTCCGGCCGCTGGCTCCAAAGGCGATTTCGCCGCAAAGGCTACGGATCGCGTTTTCTTTGACTACGACAAATACAATCTCGACGCTGACGACCAGAAATCGCTGGCATCGCAGGTTGCCTGGCTGAAGCAGTTCCCGTCGACGAAAGTTGAAGTCCAGGGTCACGCCGACGAGCGCGGCACCCGCGACTACAACATTGCGTTGGGCGAGCGCCGCGCGCAGTCGGTGAAATCCTACCTGATGTCGCAAGGCATCGCGGACAGCCGCATCCAGATCATCTCGTTCGGCAAGGACAAGCCGCTGGACCTTGGCCACGACGAGTCGGCCTGGGCGCGTAATCGCAATAGCTACACGAACATCATCGTCGAAGCGATCAGCTAAGACCCAAGAGCAGTCTGCCGCCCGGTTCGCCACAATTTTGGCCCGGGCGGCAGGTAGCTTCCGGACATGAGACGCACACGCTTCATGCTTCCCTCGCGCCCCGTTACCCAGCGTTTGCCGTCCCGGGCGCGCGCAATCTCGATTTCGCAGCACAAAAGTGACGCAGCAGGATCATGGGCCCGGCCTGTAACCTGGACGCTGGCATGCGCTGGCGCGGCGATGGCGATGCTCGTCCTGACGCCGCAAGCCCATGCCCAGGTGTTCAGCTCGCAGCCCTATGTAGCGGCCCCGGACCCGGCCGTTGAACAGCTGCGCCTGCGTCTCGAGGCGCTTGAAGCAGACCTGCGCAAGGCAGTTGATGAGGCCGAGACACTCGGCGCGCAGCTCAGCGACGCGCGCCGCATCGCCGAAGCCGCCGACGCTGGACGCCGTCGTGCTGAAGCGGACATCGAGCTTCTCAAAGACCGGGTGGAAACACTCGAAGAGGAAGTTCAGGGCGTACCGCCCCCAAAGGGTGACGCCGGCTTGACGCCGGCGCCCCAGCCTCAGTCACAGTCCAAGCCGGCCCAACGCGCCACGGCAGCCCCCAACGCACCCGCTGCTGCGCCCGCGCCGCCTGCTGCGCCCACCTTCGACACCGCCGCGCTGCCGCAGGACGAGGAAGGCATGTTCGCGCAATCGCACGCGCTGCTTATCGACGGAAACTATTCCGGGGCAGAGACCGCATTCACGGGATTCCTGTCGAAGTATCCGAAGTCGAAAAGCGCGGCCGACGCGCAGTATTATCTCGGCGAATCCCTGCTCTATCAGGACGATTATCCTGCCGCCGCCGGTGCCTATGGCAAGCTGATCAAGGATTATCCAACCTCGTCAAACGCACCGACAGGGCTGGTGAAACTCGCCCGCGCCATGCGCCTTATGGACAAGCGGACCGAGGCCTGTCGCACGCTCGAGCTGATGGGCAAGAACTTTCCGAAGGCTTCAGCTGTCGCCAAGCAGATGGCTGCGCAGGAACGGCAATACGCCAAGTGCACCTGATCCAGGCTTTGCGACGTGCGGCGAATTGAGTCGCATTGAATGCATGCCGGGACGGTTCCGCAAAAGGTCAGACAACGCTATTGCGTAGCGACCTTGTGAGTCGGGGAAGAAAGACTTGCGATTGATCCACCGCATATCCGCCTCTGTCTCAAGCGCAGCGCTTGCCGCTCTCGTCTGCACGGCGGGCGTGTGTGGCGTGGCTGTCGCCCAGCCGCCCTCCGCCGAACGCGTGCGTGGCGGCATGTTCGATGCGTCCGACCCTGCGGGCATCGCGCGCTTCATGGAGCGGACAGGCTATCGCGTCGAACTGCGCGCCGACGCCAAGGGCGACCCGGTGATTGCGGGACGGTTTTCCGGTTCGGAATACATGGTGCAGTTCTACGAGTGCGAAGGCGGCCAGT
>CANJXY010000124.1 GCA_947478925.1 Hyphomonadaceae bacterium
AGCCGGGGCGCCGTTTCGTAGAAGTAAGGGATTGTTACCCCGAGCGCCTTGGCGAGTTCATAGAGCCGGCCGGCGGAAATCCGGTTCTTGCCGTTCTCGTATTTCTGCACCTGCTGGAAAGTGACGCCCACCCGTTCGGCCAGTTCGGGCTGCGACATGCCCAGCTCGTTCCGGCGCGCAAGAATGCGCTCGCTGACGAGCTTGTCGATGTCCGTAGGATCGCGCGTTTCCACAGTATCACCCCGACGACTGCCACGGCCAGAAGTTGAGCTAGCAACTAGCTCAGCGGCGCGGCAGCACGAACAACCCGAGGTTGAGCCCGACAAACATCAGCCAGAACAGGCCATCGCGCCAGTTGCTGTAGGGTGTAGCCGGCAGGGCGACGGGAATACGGGCGTCGACCACGGCCGAGCGCCAGCCATCCGGGTCGGCCCCGTAGAGTTTCGGATCGGCGACTGTCGCGCGCGCGGTCCAGCGGCCATAGGCGTCGATCATGCCGGTCTCGCCCCGGCTGGCCACGCGGGCCATCGGCAGGCCTTCCTCGATGGCGCGATAGCGCGCTTGCGCCGCATGCTGGCCCGGCCCGAAGAGGTCGCCGAACCACGCATCAATGCTGATATTGACCAGCCATTGCGGACGGTCTGTCCCGTTGGGCGACAGACCCGGGAAGATCGCTTCATAGCAGATCAGCGGACCGAAGGGCGGGATGCCATCGACACTGACGCTGGCGGGTTGCGGTCCCGGTTCGAAGCCGCCAGGCGCGAGGTCCTGCAAAGTCTTGAGGCCGATATTCTTGAGCACGCCGGAGAACGGCACGAACTCGCCGAACGGCACCAGCATGTGCTTGTCATACCAGGCAAGCGCGCCATGCACGTCGCTATGCCCGCTGAGGACGGCCAGCGAATTGTAGGCTTTTTCATCGGGCCCACGGAGATCCTCGACGCGCGCTGTACCGATGATGAGTTTGCGGGCGCCAAGCGATTCCGTGATGGCGCGTAGTGCCGGATCCCAGCCGAACAGATAGTAGGGCACCGCGCCTTCGGGCCAGATCACGATGCTGGGCGAGTTGGCTGTCGCAGGTCCCGACAAGCGGATGAAACGTTCGACGATGGCTTCGGCCGCTTCAGGTTGATGTTTCACCGCCTGCGGCACGCCGGTATCGACCATGCGAACCATCGGGCCTGTCGGCGCTTCAGCTGATGCTTCGCCGAGACGCTTGGCGCCCCAGCCCCAGAGAGCGCCGAACACGATGGCGGCAACGATCAGCGGCGCTGCGCGCGAAGCTGTGGAACCGCGCTGGCGTGTATCGGTCAGCACGGCGGGAGACGCCATCGCCACCAGCGTGAGCGCAGACAATCCGTAGATGCCCCACAGCGAAGCTGACTGCGAGATCGCCTCGCCCGGCGCCCAGATCATGCCGGGCATGTTCCACGGAAAGCCACCAATTCCGAACAAGGAGGCGCGGAACCATTCGGCGATCATGAAGGCGCTGGAGAAGATGATCAGGCGTGCGGGACCTGCACACCAGTAAGGAAAAACGAGATAGATCGCGCCCGCGAGAATCGCGGACAACAGGCCCGGCAGGGCGATCAGCGGCATCCAGATGAAGATCAGATATGCATCCGGATTCACGAGGAATGCCCAGGCAATCCAGTGCATGCCGACCAGATAGTATGTGAAGCCAAAAGCCCCCACGCGCCACAAGGCGGCGCGGCGCGGCTTGGGCGTGAGGCGCGCCCCATCGAGGCTCCAGACCAGGCCCGACAGCGCGACGGCATAGAGCGGCCAGATGTGGAAAGGCGGGAAAGCGAAATTGGCGATGGCGCCCAGCACCGCGCAGAATGCCAGCGCGCGCCAGCCCTGCAGACCCGCAACCCAGAGATAGGCCGGCGTCAGGAAATTAGCCCGACCATGAGGGTGGGGTTCGCTGGCCAAACGCGTGTCGGTCATTGAGTCTCCCCGGCGCCCCTGCGCGAGCTCGCCCTGAATCGGATAGCATGCGCCGGTGGATTACCGGTCTACAGCCGCCGGCTTGTCCTCGGCAAGCGCGGAAGGCGCCGGTCGCGGCCCCCGCAGCTTGGCCCGTACGACGCGGCGCGGATCGGATTCGAGTATCTCGATGATCAGCCCGCGCGGGTGCTCGATCGTCTCCCCGGTCTGGGGTACGCGGCCGGCCAGCGCCGACACGAGACCGCCGAACGTGTCTACCTCATCCTCGAAATCGGCCACCTGAACCGGCAGGCCGGTTTCGCGCTCGACATCGTCGATCTCGGCGAGGCCATCGACCTCCCAGGTCGACTTGCCGCGACGCAGGATGCGCGGACGCGCCTCATCATGCTCGTCCTCGATGTCTCCGACGATCTGTTCAACGAGATCCTCCAGGCAGACCATGCCGCCCGTGCCGCCATATTCGTCGACCACGATGGCGATGTGGATGCGGCTCGCCTGCATACGGATCAGGAGATCCGGCAGCGGCGTCGATTCCGGCACGTACATGATCTCGCGCAGCAGCCGCTTCAGCGGGCGCGAGGCCAGCGTATCGGCCGACCATCCGGCGCGGACGCCTTCAGCCACGAGATCCTTGATATGAATGAAGCCCAGCGGCTCGTCGAGCGACTCGCCATAGACAGGCATGCGTGAGTGCGCCTCGGCGGCGAACTGCACCAGCACCTCGCCCAGGGATGCGTCAATATTGACGGCGGAAATCTCGGCGCGCGACGTCATCACATCGCGGACGGAAGAGGTCTCGAATTCCTTGAGGCGCAGGCGGATTGCCGCCTGTGCGGTCGGCGCAACCCCGGCGGGTGGCGGCATGTCGCGCTCGGCCTTGCCCGCGATCAGGCGTGCAAGGCGCTTGCGAAAAGTTCCGCGCTGCGGAGGCTCTCCGGCGTTCGGCATGGTTCAGCCCTCCTCCTGCCCGCCGGCATAGGGACCGGTGGCATATGGGTCCGGCCAGCCAAGCCCAGCAAGAATTTCGGCTTCGAGAGGTTCCATTACAATCGCATCTGCAGCTTCGATGTGATCATAGCCCAGCAAATGCAGGAAGCCATGAACGAGAAGGTGGCTGATATGGCCCTCAAACGGCCTGTGCATTATCTCAGCGTCACGCATGGCCGTTTCATATCCCACCGCGACATCGCCAAGGTATTGAGGTTGGCCCGGAATTTCCGGCTGGTCGGACGGGAATGACAGGACGTCCGTCGGCTTGTCGATGCCGCGCCATTGCCTGTTGAGGGCGTGCATTTCGGCATCGTCAGTGAGCAGGATCGCGATTTCCCCGCCCGTCTCCATCCGAGCAGAGGCAAGGCTCAGCACGTTTGCGGCGAAGGCGTCGATATCGCCCAGAACTTCCCAGCGCGGGTCGGCGATGCGCAGGTCGATCGAGAGGCCGTCATTTGCGGACGTCGGGTTTGCAGGCGGGAGGCTCACTTGCGCGAAGCCCCTTTTGCCGCGTCCCGGGAGGCATCCTTGTCGTAGGCGTCGATGATGCGGCCTACCAGCTCGTGACGTACGACGTCAGCGCGGGTCAGTTGTTCGAGCGCCACGCCCTTCACATCCTTAAGGATCGAGATCGCGTGGGCGAGACCTGACTTCATGTTGTTCGGCAGGTCGGTCTGCGATGGATCGCCCGTCACGACCATGCGTGACCCACGACCAAGGCGCGTCAGCACCATCTTCATCTGCGGCACCGTCGCATTCTGCGCTTCGTCGATGATGACGAAGGCGTTCTTCAGCGTACGTCCGCGCATGAAGGCGAGCGGCGCAACTTCGATCTCGCGGCGCTCCTTCCGCCGGTCGACTTCCTGCGCGCCAAGACACTCGTTGAGTGCATCCCAGATCGGCAGCATGTAGGGGTCGACTTTCTCTTCCAGCGCGCCGGGCAGGAAACCGAGCTTCTCGCCAGCTTCGACGGCCGGCCGAGCAACAATGAGTCGCTCGCGCTTGCCCGCCTTGAGTTCGGCAGCGCCGACCGCAACGGCTAGATAGGTCTTGCCCGTACCTGCGGGCCCCACGCCAAACACGAGCCCAAGCTCGTCCTGCAGCAGTTTTGCAAGATAGCTCTTCTGGCCCGGCGTCTGCGCCATCACCGGCTTGCGCAATCCCATGATCGCATCACCCGAAGCGGCCGCCATGCCATGGCTGACCGTCAAACGGATCGCCGCTTCCAGCTCCACCGTCGACGGTTCCGCACCATTGGCGATGCGTCGCCCGAAGGCCTGCAACGCGTCCGCCGCAAGACGTGCGCCATCGCCATCGCCTGTGACGATGATCTCGCTGCCCTGACTCTGGCTGTCCACCCGTACGCCGTCTTCGGCGAATGCCTGTTCGAGCAATTGCAGATGTGCATGCGCCGGCCCGCACATGTCACGCAACAGCTTCTGACTGGCGACGGGCACGGCATAACGATGCGCGCGAGGCGTCTTGGATTTCCCGTTCACGCCGTCACCTCGGCAGCGACCAGCCGACCTGACAGGCTGGTCCCCGTCGCGCCCACGATCTCGACTTCGGCGATACGATTGTTGAGGTGAGCTCCATCATCGACATGCACCGGTTGCATATAAGGCGAATAGCCCAGAGCCTGTCCCTCGCGCTTGCCCTCGCGCGAGAACAGCACGGGCAGTCTTCGCCCTACCGTTGCTTCGTTGAACGCCTGCGACTGTTCGGTGATAGCCGCCAGCAGGCGCGACAACCGTTCGTCCTTGACGGCTTCAGCGACCTGCAGATGCATGCCCGAAGCTGGCGTACCGGGACGCGGTGAATACTTGAACGCATAGGCCTGCGCAAACTGCGCCGCTTTCACCAGCGCCAGCGTGTCTTCGAAATCTGCGTCGCTCTCACCCGGGAAGCCGACGATGAAATCCGAGGCAAGCGCGATATCCGGCCGCGCCTGCCGCACGCGCTCGACGATGGACAGATATTGCTCCGCTGTATGCTGGCGGTTCATCGCCTTCAGGACACGGTCCGATCCCGCCTGCACCGGCAGGTGGAGGAACGGCGCAAGCGTCTCGACATCGCGATGCGCCGCGATCAGATCGTCGCTCATGTCACGCGGGTGCGAGGTCATGTAGCGGATGCGCTCAACGCCGCCGAGCTTCGCGACATGCCGGATCAGATCACCCAGCCGCCACTCCCCGCCCTTGGGGTCATGCGCAGGCGCCGCGCCATGCCAGGCGTTCACATTCTGCCCGATCAGTACGATCTCCTTGACGCCCTGCCGCGCCAGGTCGCGCGCTTCGGCGATGATCGCGTCAACGCCGCGCGAGTATTCCGCACCGCGCGTATAGGGCACCACGCAGAAGGTACAGAACTTGTCGCAACCTTCCTGCACCGCGAGAAACGCCGATGCGCCGCTCACCTCGCGCGCAGGCAGCGCGTCAAATTTTTCTTCCGCCGCGAAATCAATCTCGAGCGCATCGCCCGTCTTGCGCGCCAGACGCGCGATCATCTCCGGCAGGCGGTGATAGGACTGCGGGCCAACCACCATGTCGACGGCGGGCTGGCGCCGGATGATCTCTTCACCTTCGGCTTGCGCCACGCAGCCAGCAACGGCAATGCGCATGACGCCGCCGCCCGCCTGCTTGATATCTTTCAGCCGACCGAGTTCGGAGAACACTTTCTCCGTCGCCTTCTCGCGGATGTGGCAGGTGTTGAGCACGACGAGGTCGGCCGCCTCCGCCGAATCCACCGGCGCATAGCCAAGCGGCTTCAGCACGTCCCGCATCCTTTCGGAATCGTAGACGTTGGCCTGGCAGCCATATGTCTTTATGTAGAGGCCCCTCACGTTTGGCTTCGTGACGTTTGGCTTCGGGGTATTGGGCCTCTGCGGCGTGTCGCCCATGCAGATTACTTCTTCTCGTCCTCGGTCAGAGGCACGCCGTAGAGTTCGAGGCGGTGATCGACCAGGCGATAGCCGAGCTTGCGCGCGATTTCGACCTGGAGCTTCTCGATCTCGTCCGAATGGAACTCGACCACCGCACCCGACTTGGCGTCGATCAGGTGGTCGTGGTGTTCCTGCGGCGATTCCTCATAGCGCGAGCGGCCATCACGAAAATCGTGGCGTTCGATGATGCCGCTGTCCTCAAACAGCTTCACCGTGCGATAAACGGTGGCGAGCGAGATGTTGGCGTCGACGGCTGCCGCGCGGCGGTGAAGCTCCTCGGCGTCCGGGTGATCGGCGGCTTCGGACAGGACGCGGGCAATCACCCGGCGCTGGTCCGTCATGCGCAGGCCTCTTTCGATGCACTTCTGCTCGATCACACGGACCTCCCTGCTGGCGCTGCGCCCCGTCACTCGCGACGGATTCACCCGCGACAGATTTTCCAGATGGCGCACATATGCTTGTCAGGCCGCGCCGTGTCCACTGCCGGAACCGACGGGTCGCGACATGACCAGTGCGTCCACTCGCCCCTGACGGGTGTCATAATAGGCCTTCCGGACACCGATTTCCATGAATCCCTCGGATTTATAGAGGCCGAGCGCCGGAACATTATTGCGTGCCGCCTCCAGAACCCAGCGTTCGAGCCCGCGGGTCAGAGCATGGGCATCGAGTGCACGGAAGATTTGCCGGCCCCACCCGCTCTGGCGGGCGGCTGGATCCGTCGCAATCGTCAGCAGTTCCGCGTCGGAGCCTGCCATCAGCGCAAGACCGAATGCAACTGCCTCGCGTTCACGAAGCGCCACCACAGCCATGGCTTCGCGTCGCGCCAGCCATGTCGCAAAGTCATCGCGCGTCCAGCCATCTTCGAATGAGGCCGTGTGCAGACGGGACAGGTCGGCCGCGTCGGCAACCGTTGCAGGCCGGATCGTCATCGATCGGCCGGCCGGATGGGGGGGCGCATCGGCGTCGCGTCCGGCTCGCGTACATAAACGGGTCGGGGCGGCGGTAGATCGCGGTCTGCCAGTCGTGACGCGAAGAGCGCTGCGGCCCGCGCCGACGGCGCGCCGGAGATCTGCCGCGTCCCAATGTTCTGCAGATCGGCGAGACCGCCACACACAGCATCTGTTCCGGCGGCAAGCGCTGACAACTCGTTTTCGTTGGCCTCGAACGGTTCCGCCCCGCCTCTGCCCGCGTCGATCAGCTGGCCCCACCAGGTGCGATGCGGCGGTCGGCGCTTGGCGGGCAGCAGGCCGAGCACATAGCCCCGGTGCGGCAAGCCATCGATTGCCTCGAGGCTGGTGACGCCGACCGCCGGAATATCGAGCGACAGCGAAAGGCCTCGCGCAAAGGCCACGCCCACGCGCACGCCCGTGAAAGAGCCTGGTCCGACGACGATTGCAACGCGATTGAGGTCCGCAAAGGCAATGTCCGCCTCGGCCATGAGCCTCTCGACCACCGGCGCAAGCCGCGCGTCATGGCCCTGGTTCATCGGTTCGCTCAGGTCCGCGATGACAACGCCATCACGCACCAGCGCCGCCTCGCAGGCGTCAGCTACCGTGTTGATCCCGAGGATGAGCATCAGAGAATCCGGCACGCCTCATCGAAATCCAGTCGCGGCGCGCGCGGACGCAGGCGCGTGTCATCGCCATGGCCGATATTGCAGAGGAAGCTGGAGCGCCACGATTTCATGACAGGATCGGAGAGGAAGAACTCCTGGTCGACGCCCGCGCGATTGAAGCCACCCATCGGTCCGCAATCGAGGCCGAGCGAGCGCGCCGCGATCATCAGGTAGGCGCCCTGCAGCGTGCCGCTCTGGATTGCATTCCATTCGGCATTCTTCGGATCGGCGAACCAGTCTTTCGCGTTTGGCGCATGCGGGATCAGCTTGGTCAGGTGATCCGCAAAATCGAGATCGTAGGCGACGATGGCAGTCCACGGCGCTGTCTCGGTCTGCTTGCGGTTGCCTTCATCGAGATGCGGCGTCAGCCGCGCCTTGGCCTCGGCCGAGCGCACGAACAGGAAACGGCCCGGACAGATGTTCGACGCGGTCGGCGGTAATTTCAGAAGATCGTAGGTCGCGCGGATGAGGACGTCGGGCGTCTCCTCGTCGGTCCATCCACGCCGCGTGCGCGCCGTGCGAAAGATCTGGTCGAGGGCTGCATCTCCAAGCGGTTTGGCCATCAGGCGGCCGCCTCGACGGCCGTAACCTCCGGCACGTAATGGCGCAGCAGGTTCTCGACGCCCTGCTTCAGCGTCAGCGCCGAAGACGGGCAGCCCGAACAGGCGCCGCGCATGGAAAGATGGACGATGCCCGTGTCGACATCGAAGCGGCGGAACACGATATCGCCGCCATCATTGGCGACGGCGGGCCGTACCCGCGTCGCAATAAGTTCCTTGATCTCGGCGACGATCTCGGCGGTCTCGCCATCATAGACGGTGTCGTCTTCGTCGACCGGAGGTTCAGCGCCCGCGGCGGTATCCGCCAGCAGCGGCGCGCCGGAGACGAAATGGTCCATGATCGCCGCCAGCGCCTGCGGCTTCACGACCGCCCAGTCGGCCGCGTCGGACTTTGTAACCGACACGAAATCGGATCCGAAGAACACGCCCCTGACCCCGCTAATGCCGAACAGGGCGGAGGCCAGCGGCGAGGCCACCGCCTCGTCGCCGCTGGCGAACTCGTAAGGCGTGGCGGGCGAAACATCCCGCCCGGGCAGGAATTTCAGCGTCGCCGGGTTCGGGGTGGTCTGGGTCTGGATGAACATGGGACCTGCCTGTTGCTGACCCGTAGATGGCCCCGGACGGGGCCAGACGCAATCGGACCACGTCCATCTTGTTTGGCCTGCCCAGGCCCGGCAGGCGTCTAGCCCGGCATGCCGCCGATTTCCTGAAGTTGGGCGTCCGTCAGGTTGCCGGGGATCACGGTGACCGCGATCGGCCGGTTGGCTACCGGCTTGCCTTTGGCCAGCCGCGAAACCAGCGGACCCGGCCGCCAGCCGGATGCTGCCGCCAGGATCAGCGTCTTGATTGCGAGGTCTTTCTTGACCAGCTCTCGAATAGCGTCGACCGGCTCATCCTCGCTGATCACGATCTCGGCCTTGATGCCGACCTTGCTTGCAATGATGTCGACATGCTGGACGGCCTTGAGGCGTGCAGAATCGATGGCGTCCTGGCTGATGTCCTTGTCGAGCCCGACCCAACCGCCCAGTCCTGGCACGCGGGCGCAGCGCAACACGACGACACCGGCGCCGACAGCCTTGGCCCGCATGCCAGCGAACAGGAGCGCGCTGAGGCATTCCTCGGTCTCGTCCGACACCGCCAGGAATTTGCGTGACATATCTGTCATGAGCGGAAGTGGCGCTTTCAGGTCGATGAGGTCAAGCCTGACGCAACGTTGCGTCGGTTACCGGGCGGCGCCCGAACCCGGCGCTGCATGCTCCGCGACAGGAGCAACGCTTGCAGGTGAGACAGGAGAGGCGGCCAGAGTCGCGGTCTTCACCAGCTCGCTGAACGTCTTCGTGGCCGCCTCGGCGCGCCCGATCAGGTAGCTCATGGCGGCGGGATGGTTGCCCCACAGCGAGCCGTCGGGGTCGCCGTTCAGCACCACAAGCGGATGGAATTCAGCAACCGATTTCCAGGCCGACTGCGCCGCATCGCGCGCCTTCGAAAGCTCTTCGTTTTCAGGCCATTTCAGCGAATCGAGCATCAGGAACGCCACCGTGGCGCGACCCTTGGCGGCATAGACGGCGCGCGTCGCCTCTTCATCCATCGGGCTGCCGCCGATGGCGGCCGTCGACGCAATAACGGTCTCCTGGCTCGTGGCTGCCCAGGCAGACATCAGTGCCAGCGCTTCAGACACTTGCTTGACCGTGAAATCGGTCGCCACATCCCTGCGGCGCAGACGGCGGTCGAAGTTGAGAAGCGCATCCCGCGCCGCCCGCAATTGTACCCCGGTCGAATCTTCCTTCACGAGTCGCGATGCGGCCTCGAGATCGGCATCCGGCTGGCCCGCGATGGCCGACTGGACGGCTGCCAGTTTCAGAACGTCGCCAAGGCTTGCCGCCATGGCGGACTGATAGGCGGGTTTGGCGGTCAGGCGCGCC
>CANJXY010000125.1 GCA_947478925.1 Hyphomonadaceae bacterium
CGCATGGCAAAGCGGGTCGGAATCAACCCGATCCAGCCATGACTTGAGGGTCTAATACCACGAGCCTGCAGGTGTAACAGACCCTCTCGCGCGCGTCGTTGCCACACGGTTTCTGGGACAAAACGCAGCAAAATCAGGGCAGACGGTCAGGGAAGCCGCGGCCAGTTGACCTCGCCGGTAAGCAATTGCGCGTCGGTGTGGCGCCCCAGCGTGTCCTCGACGGCTCGGATATAGCGGACAAATCGCCCGGTTTCGGCCTCTTCCAACCCCAGATTCCGGCGCAGGGAGAGCGCGAGCGCCGCGGGATCGGCGTCCTCGGCCAGCGCATCGTCATAGGCTTTGGCCCGGCCATAGAAGGCCTCGCCCATCTTCCGGATCTTCTTTCCCACGCTGAGATCGCCGGTGCCGATGTCGCGTAGAGCTTCGTCAAAACCGTCGAAAAGGGCGTCGAAAACGTCCTGCGACAGGGATTTTCCCGCAGCGCCGACGTTACGCAGGCGACGAAAAACCAGCGCGCCATGCAGGCAGGTCATTTCGAAACGACCGGAGAAATTGTCGCGGGCGCCCCCCTCATAATAGAAGTCCGGGCGCAGGGCCTGCACCTGAATCGACTGGTGCAGACGGTCCACCGCCCAGCGGTTCTTCTTGGATTGAAACCAGTTGCCGAGCGCCATTGCGTCCTCCGGGGAGGAGGGAACCTAGCAGGGTTCGCGCGGTGGGGAAGTTAGGGTTTCGCCGCGGTGCGCGTCCGCCGCCACGAAGGCGCCTCATAGCCTTGCCAAGCCGCGCGGGCTGACTGTAGCTACCCATTGGTTCCGGAGTTTCGCCCCATGGTCCAGAAGCGTGCCCGTCTCGGCCGCCTTGCCCTCGCCGGCATTGCAGCCGCCATTGTGACAGGCTGCACCGCGACCCGTGACTTCCACGGTTATGTGCCTGACCAGGCCTTCCCGGAAGACGTGAAGCCGGAAGTCGACACACGCTCCACTGTGCTGGCGCGCCTCGGCACGCCGTCGACAACTTCGATGTTCGACGCGGCGACTGCGGCGATGTCTTCGCCCGGCAAGGAAAAGCTTTGGGTCTACATGTCCTCGACCCGTGAACTCCTGACCTTCTACTACCCGAAAGTGGTGCAGCGCTCGATCATCGCCATCCAGTTCGACCCGGATGACGTCGTCTCCGACGTGCTGATCTATGACGTGGAAGATGGCCGGGTGGTAGACTACTCCTCGCGCGTGACGCCAACGCGTGGACGCGAGTTGGGCATCCTGGAGCAGCTGTTCGGCTCGATCGGTAGCCTGCGCAACACTCTGCCGGGCCAGCAACAGGACAACCGCCAGCCGGGCGATAACCCGGGCGGACGTCAGAACTAGCCTTTAGGCGGCGTTCGATCAGCTCCGGCTTGCGATCTGCGTGAAGGTCATCGTGACCAGCGCGTCTTTCTCGCCGACGACAGCATTCGCCGCCTTCAGGCATTCGGCGGCGGCGAGCTTTTCGTCGAGCTTCTTGAAATTATCCTTCTGGTGGAGGCTCACCTCGTGTGACGCGCGCACGATGGCGTCACGGATAAAGTGTTGTTGTTCGCGATACTTCCAGATGTCCTTACCCGGCCCTGCCAGCATGCGGGCATTGATGAAGAGGTAGTTCTTCAGCTTCCGCTTTTCGTCGAAGACGGGGAAGACCATACCGCCGAGTTCGACCGAGCGCGCAACTTCAGCCTCGTCCGGCACGCCGGGCTCTGCCTTGGCCCCGTGTTCCTGGGCTGCGGCCGGAAAGGCGGTGAGCGCTGCGGCTGAAACAGCCAGCGAGGCGGCGGCAAGAACATCACGACGGGACAAGCGCATGCCCACAGCGTGCCGGGGAATGGTTGAGGCGGCGTTTACGCTTGTGTGATGCTCAAAAATGCTTCCAGCCGGAGGCGCCGGCGAAATCCAGGGGGGCGCCCACTGCGTCGAGGATGACGACGCCCTCGCCCCGCCCGACCTCCCCAATCCGGGAGACGCCCCTGGTGGCGGCAATTGCGGCGCGGGCGCTGGTCGGAGCAGTGAAGAGGGTCTGATAATCGTCCCCGCCGGTCAGGAGCGCGCGGAGATCGGCTTTGGCATTCTCGACATAGTGCGCGGCCACGGCGCTGAGTGGAATGTCGACGGAGCGGAGCGTGAGGCGGACACCCGAGGCAGTCGCAACATGGCCTGCGTCTGCGAAGAGGCCATCGGAAATATCGATGCTGGCGGTGGCGTGGGTGGCAACGAGATCGGCGAATGGGAGCCGCGGCGGCTCGGGAACGCGATAGCGAGAAACGAGCAAGTTGCGAGCCTCAGCGGACAGCGGGCCGAGACGGTCGGTCGCGGCCTGCAGGCCAAGCCAGCTGTCGCCAATCGTACCGCTGACCCAGATGTCATCGCCAGGTTCTGCGCCCGAACGGCGCACGGGACCGCGCGGAGACACGCGCCCTGTAAGGGTCAGTGTCAGAGTGAGCGGGCCGTCCGTAGCGCTGGTGTCGCCTCCGACAAGACGTGCGCCCCAGCGTTCAAGGTCCTTCCCGAGGCCGCGCGCGAAGGCTTCGAGCCCTTCGTGCGGACGGCCTTTCGGCCATATCAGCGCGAGTAGCGCAGCATCCGGCTTTCCGCCCTTGGCGATGATGTCGGAAACGTTCACGCGGACGAGCTTCTGCGCTACCGTGTCGAGTGGATCATTGGACAGGAAGTGCACGCCTTCGACGATGGCGTCCTTGGTGACGATCAGGCCGGGCGAAATTTCGGCAACGTCATCTCGCAGACTGTCTGCACCGGGGCTGGTGGCGAGCGGCGCAAAGTAGCGGCGGACGAGATCGAACTCATTCATTGGGAGAGTGTTGCGTGGAGAGGTCAGTGACGCAATGGAGAACGCATTCTCCTTCTGCATCAGTCCTCGTCATTCCGGACGGAAGCACCAGAACCTGTCAGCTTGCGCGCACGTCGCGCGATACGGCATCCAGCAGGCCGTTGATGAACTTCGGCTCTGCGCCCTCGAAAAAAGCGTGAGCAAGGGAGACGTATTCGTCGAGGATGATCTGCGACGGCAGGCTTATCTCGGCCACGAGTTCGTAGACGGCGGCGCGGAGGATGGCGCGCGAGGTGGCATCCAGGCGTTCGATCTTCCAGCCGGTGGCGAGGCGCTTCATGATTGCAGAGTCGATGTGCTCCTGATGTTCGACCACGCCATTCACGATCGTCTTGAAGATATCAGGATCGGCTTCCTCGATCGGCTCACCCTCGTCGTTGAGGCCAAGGCGGTCGCCCATGAAGTCGGCGATTACGGAGCGCGTCGACTGCTCCGTTTGTTCCATCTGGTAGAGCGCCTGAACGGCAGCCAGACGCGCGCCTGAACGCCGGGCGGCGAGCAGTTGGCGTTCAGCGTCGGCTGCCGGGGACGACGTCATTCACCGACCTCGGAGAGCTTGTTGAATCGGTACGACAGGCCGACCATGCGGAGCACCGCGGACACCACCTCGGCGCCCTTGTTCTTCTGCTTGCGATCGGCGCGGACGCGGGCCTGGCCTTCGTTTTCGCAGGTGAGCACGCCGAAGCCGAGCGGCACGCCGGAGATCGACAGCTCCATCAGCGCGCGGGCGACATGGTTGGTGATGAGATCGTAGTGGCTGGTCTCGCCGCGCAGCACGCAGCCAAGCGCTACGAAGCCATCCCATTCGCCTGTGCCGGCAGCCATCGCGATGGCGGCGGGAATCTCGAAGGCGCCGGGCACCTCCAGGAATTCCCACGTCGCGCCGACCTTTTCGAGACCTTCGGTGACGCCGGCCTCAAGCTCAGCCGTGATGTTCGCGTAGTAGCGCGAAGTTACAATCAGGATGCGGGGGGCGTCGGCCATGTCACTCTCCGTCGATGCGGCGCCAGCCCTCGACTGTCAGGCCATATCCGTCAAGGCCCGGCAGCACGTTGGGACGCGTATTGCTCATCAGAATCATGCGCCGGACGCCAAGATCCTTGAGGATCTGCGCGCCAACGCCGTATTCGCGGAGCGGGTGAGCCGGTTCGCCATCGGCGGGAGCCTGCCCGCCAAGCGCACGGGCGATCTCTTCGCCCATACCCATGCGCACGAACACCACGACACCGGGCTCTTCGGCGGCTGAGAGTTTCTCCATGGCGCGGCGGACCAGGCCTTCGCGCTTGCCCGCTTCGCCGAGGAAGTCGGACAGGAAATCCATACGATGGACGCGCACAAGGGTCTGGATGTCGCCCTGGATACGGCCTTTGACGAGCGCGACGTGTTCGGCGCCGTCCAGCGTGTTGCGGAAGACGATGATGCGAAACTTGCCCCCATAGGCGCTTTCGAAATCGCTTTCGATGCGGCGCTCGAGGAAGCGGTCGTGACGGCGGCGCCAGGCGATGAGGTCGGCGATGGTGCCGATCTTGAGGCCGTGCAGCTGAGCGAAGGTCACAAGTTCCGGCAGGCGCGCCATTGTGCCGTCGTCATTCATGATCTCGCAGATGACGGCGGCGGGGTAGAGCCCGGCCAGGCGCGAGATGTCGACGCTCGCTTCGGTGTGGCCGGCGCGGACGAGGACGCCGCCTTCACGTGCCACCAGCGGGAAGATGTGGCCAGGCGAGACGATATCGTCGGCGCCCTTGGTGGGATCGACGCCAACGGCGATGGTGTGCGCGCGGTCGTGCGCGGAGATGCCGGTGGTGACACCCTCTTTCGCTTCGATCGAGACGGTGAAGGCCGTCTTCATGCTCTCGCGATTTTCGCGGGCCATCATGTCGAGCTGCAAGGTGCGAGCGCGATCACGCGTGAGGCAGAGACAGATCAGGCCACGACCGAAGCGCGCCATGAAGTTGACGGCGGCGGGCGTGGCGAATTGCGCGGGGATGATGAGGTCACCCTCGTTCTCGCGGTCTTCCGCATCGACGAGGATGTACATCTTACCATTGCGCGCTTCTTCAACGATCTCTTCAATCGGAGAGATAGCGGCGGAGAAGTCGTATTTTTCGACGTGATCTTTCATGGGGTGCGCCATTCCAACATCCGCGCGACGTAGCGCGCCAGCATGTCTACTTCGAGATTAACCTTGTCGCCGACCTTGCGCTCGCCGAGTGTGGTGACGCTGAGCGTGTGCGGGATCAGCGAGACTTCGAACCAGGCGTCTTCGCCCTTCGCACTCACGGCGGAGACGGTGAGCGAGACGCCATCAAGAGTGGCGGAGCCTTTTTCTGCGAAGAACCTGTCCAGGTCTCCGGGGATCGCGATGCGGATGACGCGACTGTCGCCGACCTGTCTGATTTCGGAGACCGTGCCGAGGCCATCGACGTGGCCGTAAACCAGGTGACCGCCGAGTTCGTCGCCGAGTTTCAGGGAGAGTTCGAGATTGATGTGGCCACCCTCATTCCAATGACCGACGGTGGTACGCGAGAGGGTCTCGGGGATGGCTTCGACGACCCACCAGGAGCCCTCGTCGTCAGGCCCGAATTCAACCAGCGTAAGGCAGACGCCGGAATGCTGGACCGAGGCGCCCATCTGCAGCTGCTCGACGCGATACCGGCTCCGGATGGTGAGGCGGCGCAGCCCATTCGTATCCTCTATCGAGGCGACACGGCCGACATCGGTGACCAGTCCGGTGAACATTCAAACATCCTGGGGAGCCCCTCCGGCCCTCTTGGGAAGAGGCGCTACGCCGGTCTGGGCGGGATGACAACCGCCATGCCACTACAGGTGGGATTAGCGGGGCTGAAGGCCAAGGTGGGCAGCTCGACGCAGGCGTGAAATTGTTTGAAAATGGCGTGTCAGCGCCGGACGTAGCTTTCCCAAAGGTCGGGACCGATTTCGCGAACGCTGGTGCGGTCGAACTTCGGCGCGGCATTCAAGGTTTCCAGCCCGAGATCGCCGAGGCAGGGGCGTCCATCGCCGCCGAGGACGACGGGCGCGCGAAACCATTCGATGCGGTCGACGAGGCTGGCGCGCATGAAAGCGGCGGCGAGCTGGCCTCCGCCTTCGATCATCATCGATGTGACCCCTGCCCGCTGCGCGCTCTCCATCATGGCGGTGAGCGAGATGCTGCTGGAGCCCTCGCCGGCGGGCAGCATCCAGAATTGCAGGCCGCGCGTGGAGGGCCAGCCCCTGGCATCGAGGTCCGTGGTTTCGAGCGTGGCGATGGCGACGGGGCCGATCTCAAGCGTAGAGAAGAGTTTGGCGCCTGGCGGGATGCGGCCACGGCTGTCGGCGACAACCCGGAGCGGTTGTTTAGCTGGAGGAGGGTCGAGACGGGCGGTCAGCAGCGGATCGTCGGCGAGCACGGTTTCAGAGCCGACGACAACCGCATCGTGATTGGCGCGCAGGTGATGGACTTCGGCGCGGGCTGCCTCGCCGGTGATCCACTGGCTCTGGCCATTGGCGAGCGCGATGCGGCCATCGAGCGAGGTGGCAAGCTTAAGCGTGACGGTCGGGCGATCACCGCTCAAGCGTCATCCTCGTCATGCGGTTGCGAGGCGATGAAGGCGGCGAAGTCGGCGGGGGACTTGAAATCCTTGTATACCGAAGCGTAGCGGATGAAGCCGACGGGATCGAGCTGGTTCAGGTTTTCCATCACCATCTCGCCGATGTCGGACGTCTTGATTTCGTTCTCGCCCATATTCTCAAGCTGGCGGACGATGCCGGATATCATGTGGTCGAGTTGGTCGTCGGTGACGGGGCGTTTCTGCAGCGCGATCTTGAGCGAACGGCGCAGCTTGTCGCGCTCGAAAACCGCCTTGCGGCCGTCGCGCTTGACGACGATCAGGTCACGCAGCTGCACGCGCTCGAAGGTGGTGAAGCGGCCTCCGCAATTGTTGCAACCTCGGCGCCGACGGACCGCGTTGTCTTCTTCCGCGGGGCGGCTGTCCTTCACGACCGAGTCAGCAGTTCCGCAATACGGACAGCGCAATCGTTACTCCTGATCAGCCCCAGGGGGCTGCGTAGATCGGGAAGCGCGCCGTGAGCGCCTTCACTTCTTCCCGGACTTTCGCCTCGACCGACGAAGTGTCGCCGCCCTTGGCGAGGGCGTCTATGATCTCGGTCATCCAGAGGCCGACCTGCTTGAACTCGGCGACGCCAAAGCCGCGCGACGTAGCGGCGGGCGAGCCGACGCGGACGCCCGAGGTGACCATCGGCTTTTCCGGGTCGAACGGAACGCCGTTCTTGTTGCAGGTGATGAAAGCGCGCTCGAGCGCCTTTTCGGTGTCGTTGCCCTTCACGCCTTTCGGGCGGAGGTCGACCAGCATGAGGTGCGTGTCGGTGCCGCCGGAAACGATGTCGAGGCCGCCTGTCTTCAGTGTGGACGCGAGCGTATGGGCGTTGTCTATCACGGCTTGCGCATAGGCCTTGAACGCGGGCTTCAGTGCTTCGCCGAAGGCGACCGCCTTGCCGGCGATGACGTGCATCAGCGGGCCGCCCTGGATGCCGGGGAACACGGCCGAGTTGACCTTCTTGGCGATGGCTTCGTCGTTGGTCAGCACCATGCCGCCGCGCGGTCCGCGGAGGGTCTTGTGCGTGGTCGTCGTGACGACGTGGGCGTGCTTCAACGGGCTGGGGATCAGGCCGGCAGCGACGAGGCCGGCGAAGTGGGCCATGTCGACCATGAAGATCGCGCCGACTTCATCTGCGATAGCGCGGAAGGCCGCGAAGTCGATGGTGCGGGAATAGGCCGAGCCGCCGGCGATGATTATCTTGGGCTGGGACTCTTTTGCGACCTTGCGGACGTCGTCGAGGTCGATGCGGCCGTCCTGAAGACGAACGCCGTAGGAATGCGCCTGGAACCACTTGCCCGACTGGTTGGCCTTGGCGCCGTGCGTGAGGTGGCCGCCCGCGTCGAGGCTCATGCCGAGGATACTGTCGCCCGGCTTGATGAGTGCGGTGAAGACGGCCTGGTTAGCCTGGCTACCCGAGGACGGTTGGACGTTGGCGAAGTCGCAGCCAAACAGCGCCTTGGCCCGGTCGATGGCGAGGGTTTCGACCTCGTCCACGAACTCGCAGCCACCATAGTAGCGCTTGCCCGGATAACCTTCGGCGTACTTGTTGGTCAGGAGCGAGCCCTGCGCCTGTAGAACAGCGCGCGAAACGATGTTTTCCGAGGCAATCAGCTCGATCTGGTCGGCCTGGCGATGATGCTCCTCGCCGATCCATTTCGCGATGATGGGGTCGATTTCGGCCAGCCCGGTCGAAAAGAACCCTTTCGTCAGGGTATTCGACTGGCTCATCGGCGCGACTCCCAATGTTTCGGGGCTGAATGACGGGGCGATACGGGCTCGCCTGCCGGTTGGCAAGGGGAAGGGCTACCTCGCGTTTACCAAGATGAATTCCGGGCCGGAACGATGAGATTGAGTATTCGCTTTTAATATCCGGGCAGAAACTTGGGGTTTTGCTACGAATTTCCTAGAGCCCGTGCTTACAACGAGGTCTTCAGGCGGGTGGAAATGTATAATGCAAGACGAGACAAGTAGCCCGCCACCCGGCGGCGACGAACTTCTTCGAATGACTTCACAAATCGTGGCGTCGTTCGTGTCCAACAACCCTGTTACGGCGGAAGGCCTGCCGGACGTCATCAGATCTGTTTACAAGACTGTGTCCCAGCTTTCCCGCACGCCCGAGCCACGCGCCGAAGACAGGCCAAAGCCAGCAGTACCGATCAGCAAGTCTGTCGGCGACGACTACATCGTTTGCCTTGAAGACGGAAAGAAGCTGAAGATGCTGAAGCGCTATCTGCGCTCGCGGTTCAGCATGACCCCGGATGATTATCGCCGCCGCTGGGGTCTGCCGGCGGACTATCCGATGGTGGCGCCGGCCTACACCGAGCGCCGATCCGAGTTCGCCAAGAAGATCGGGCTGGGCAAGGGCGTGCGGAAGGGGCGGTAGGCTGCGCGGGGGGTCAGGCGGTCCAGCCGCCCGTCCCGCCTGGTCGCTTTGGCCCCCCAGAAGGATCACTGGTTTTCTTGCGCCGCACATAGGCGAGCTTCGCGCGGGCCAGGTTTTCGATGTCGGATTTTGCGGCGTTGGCAGGCGCTGCGAAGACGACTTCCAAGCCGTCGGTGGCCGAGATCGCGCGTACTTCCATGGCGCCGCCGATGCGGTTCATCTCGATCAGGATGTCGTTATCGGGATCGCCGGTCATGCCGCAAGAATGCCCCGCCTTCGCCGGACTGTCATCCGCGTCAGGCTCAATAGAAATCAATCGACGCGTCGGTGATCCGGTATTTCCAATTGCTTGCCTGCTCGTGCTGGAAACGATGGGCGACGAAGGCGACGATCTCATCGCGCATCGCGAGCGGCGCACCGGTGGCTGCCTCCCAGTGGGCGGCGGTCGGGATGTAGATTGTGGCCTGCAGCGCGCCGCCGCAAAGCTCGTTCTCGAACACGACGCGGTGGACTGGGTCGATATAGATGACAGAGCCCGCACGCGCCGTGCCTTCGTATTCGAGGCGGCGGCCGAACGTGCGCGCCAGCTTGGCCTGCGCCTGTGCGCGGATTTCAAGATCCGTGTCTGGGATCACGTTACCGAAGCCGTCGCGGTAGACGATCGGCGTATCGGACGGCGGCGGCGCAGGCGGCAGTTCCGGCTGCGGAGGCGCGACGCCCGCCTCGAGCTTCTGTAGCCCAGCTTCGTGGCGCCACCCATCGGCATGCGTAATGGTGATGCGATAGTCTCCGGGCGCCCAAGCCAGCGTGTCCCACAGTATCTGGACACTGCCGCTTAAACGTTCGCGTACGGACGCCTGGTCCATCAGCGCTCCATCGCGCGTAACCGTCACGTCGCCATAGCCGTGATAGCCAGACTGCGGCAGCCATAGGATCAGCTGCTGTGCGCCGGGATAACACACGAAGCGCAAAGTGA
>CANJXY010000126.1 GCA_947478925.1 Hyphomonadaceae bacterium
GCCGCAACAAGCCGCAAGGCCCGTCCGCAACCCGTGTGGAAAATCGCTTATGCCGGCGCCGTCGGCGGCCAGACGCTGACCGGCGTTCCGGCCATCGAGCGCCTACGCGAAAAGTTCCCCGCGCTGAAAGTTTGGCCGTTCGAAATTCCCTTCGCCAAGATCGATAATGAGGCGCTCGGGGACGCGCGCATCGTAGTCGCCGAGATCTATCCGTCGCTCGTCGCAACCACGGTCAACGCCAACGAGATCAAGGACGAGGCGCAGGTCCGCACCATGGCCGAGTGGTTCGCCGAGCGTGACGCCAACGGAAAGCTGCCTGCGCTTTTCGGATCGGAAGCCAAGCTGTCCGACAGCCAAAAGGCCAAAGTGACGCAAGAGGAAGGCTGGATTCTGGGCCTTTAGCCCAGGATTTTTTAGCGCGCCCGGATATCCGGGCTTGAAGAATCGTCACGTTAGGAGCCGGATCCAAGGGAAGAAGCCGCTACAGACGGCTTCGCCCCTGGGGAGAGGCAATGAACAAGTCCGATCTCATAAAATCCATCGCTGACGCGAACGCCATCAAACTCACCGAAGCCACACGCCTGGTTGATGCCGTGTTCGACACCATCACAGATCACTTGCGCAAAGGCGATCAGGTTGCGATCTCCGGCTTCGGCACATTCGTCACCAAGTCACGCGCCGCGCGCGACGGACGCAACCCCGCAACGGGCATGACCATCAAGATCCCCGCGCGCACCACGGCGGCCTTCAAGCCCGCCGCCGCGATGAAGGATCTGAAGTAGGCAGGTCAGTTCGCTGATCTGTCCGCGATGTCGATCCACGCTTTCGCGAGGATTTCGACGCATGGGCTTCCCGTGATCGCCGACCATGTCGCGCGCGCTTCATCGACGCGCTTCAGTTTGAACAGTGAGATGCCGTAGTTGAGCTGGGCCGTCGCCAGTTCGTCAGGGCAGAACCGCAGAGGCGCCGAGCCGCTCCATCCGCACGGGCGCTCCTTGAATTCAAGCTGGTAGAATTCGATCGATCGCTGGTACAGCCGCGATGCCTCGGCCGCTCGTGCATCGACATCATTCTTGCCGGGTAGATTGTGACTCAACGCGGTCTCGTAGAAAGGAACCGCGCGATCAAACTCACCCTGCCCTGCGAACGCCTCAGCGACACTAATCGAAAAATAGTCATCATTTCGCCGCCTGGCGAGGTCTGCCGACTTCTCGACACCGCCATCGCGGTCTAGCGCCGCATTCCGCTGCACATGCTCAATTAGGGCCCCGTTCTCGCGGTATTCCAGATCGTCGCTCTTAAGCAGCGCAAATGCGTCTGCCGCTTCGCCCGAAAGCCCCCGTGCGCGCGCGCACTCGCCCATGTCGAAGGCTTCCGCGCTCGTAAGCGTCACGCCCGCCGCCCTGAGTGTCCGGTAAACTTCCAGTATTTGCTTGCTCCGCTTGAAATCAGCCGCCTGCGTCGCCGACAGGATCGACCCGCGCAACGCTGCTTGCTGTTCCAGATTCAACGGCGCGTTCGATTGTTGCGCGATAGCCGGCGCCGCAAGAAACATGGCAGCCGCCAGAAGCAAAGATAGACGCATGCATGCCTCCCGACAGGCTGCTCGCAAGCTATCACGCGTCGTCCTAGTGCACCACCGCCGCCACCTTGCGCGCGCCTTCAGGCGGCGGCCCCAACCGCACGCCGCGCGCCGACTTGATCTCCAGCGTCACGATCTGCCCAAGCCCCGCCAGCACCGACGCCACCGATATGCCGATCACCACGCCCCACACGCCCAGCCCCGGCGCTCCCAGCCAGTGCGCGGGCCAGAACAGCAACGCCGCAAGAGGGTTATTCGATGGCGGCGCTGTTTCAGGCGACAGCGCCAGCCAGACGCACAGCGGCAGCATCACCAGAACATAACTTCCGACATGGATCGCCGTCGCCGTCCACACGATGCCCTGCGCGCGCAAAGCCATCGAACCGACCGCCTGCAGGCCATCGAACACGGTCACGAAGGCCACCGCCGCCAGCATCATCGACAGTAGCGGCACCAGATGCGCGCCCGCCGATGCTGCCTCCGAACCGTTGAGCCATGTCAGCGCGATCGGATCACGCAACAGGATTAGCGCTGTCGCCAGAACTAGCCCCAGCAAGATCGACGCCACAACGCCGAGCCGCGACGCCTCGCGCACGCCGACCATGTCGCCGCGTCCGTACCGCTCGGCTACGCGCACGCTTGTTGCCGTGCCCATGCCGACATAGATCATGAACATCACGCCCATCATCTGCACGGTAAGGCCGTAGACCGTCCCGGCGTCGATCGAGACCAGCGTCGCAATCACGAAGGTGAAGTTGAACGATCCCCACTCGGCGATGTTGGCGACGCCGGTGCCGATGCCGACCATGTTCTGGCGCCTGAATTCGCCCGTCGGCGCAGCCGATGATTTGCGCAGGGCCGGCGTCAGGAACACAACCGCGATCAGGAAGCACGCCAGCATGAACCAGCGCGAGCCCGTCGTCGCCCACACAACGCCGATCGCGCCATGCTCTGGCACGAGGATCAGCCCGAACGCCAGGTTGACGCCCACAGCCATCATGTTGATCGCCGTTGCAATATTCGGTTTGCGCAGCGCCTCAAGATAGGACTGGCACGCAAGACCGCCCATGTGCGCAATCGCGCCATACGCCAGGATGTGCGTGCAGTTGGTCGTCGCCTCGGCGAGCCCGGGATCAAAGCCAATCAGGTCGAGCAGCGGCCGCGCAATCGCGATGCACGCCCCCATTGCAAACAGGCCATAGACCAGCGCCACCACCATCCCGCGCCGGAAGATACGTCCGGTGTCGTCGCCCTTGCCCGCGCCATTCAACTCCGCTGTCAGAACCTGCACGCCGATCATCAGGCCCATGCCGAAGCCGAACAGGACGCCAATCGGCAGCCAGCCATTCAGCACATACGGCAGCTCACCTGGCGCATAGCGGCCCAGCAGCACCGCATCCGTCAGCGACATCAGCATGAATGACGCGCGCGAGATCGCCACCGGCACGGCCAGGCGCGTCAGGTCGAGCATATCCTTGGGCCGCGCCCATGCGGGCAGGCGTGCGGCAGTCATGGGGCAACTCCATCCCGCTTCTGTGAGGCGGTTCTGGGCCAGAAAATGTCCGAGGCGTTTCGGGGACCGCTTAATCCTCTTCCGGAGACCAGTCGTCAACCTGCCTGAACCTCGCGGCGCCCGGCGTGCGCTCGAAGACGCTGCCGATCGGTGACTCCAGGAGCGGAATGATGCTCGGGTCGTAGTTGGCGATGGTATTCACGTCATAGATGCCGTGATTGGCCTCGTCGTCCATATAGTCCTGGTCTTCCAGCCCCGACGTAAACCGCCAACCGCTATCCATCTCGTTGTCGGGTTCTTCGCGGTACATGAAGCCCACCGGCTTGCCCCGCACGGTGATCATGTCCGACGCAAGACACGCCCCGATACCCGTCGCGACCGGACGTATTTCATCTGACCTGAGTTTGAGCTTTTTTGCCATGCGCTATGCCCTGTTCCCCACCCCTGACCCGGCGAGCGACTAGCGCTTGCAGGTCGTGACCACGCCCTTGTCGTCCGTCAGGGTCATCGTCGCGCCGTCGAACACAACCGCCGAAGTTGACGACTGTCCAACGATCATCTGGTCCACCATCGGCTGCACCATCGCGCCGACAGCGGGTGCCGGCAGGTCTTTGCCGCCGACCCTGGCGGCATTCACTTTCAGTCCGACGATCGTTTCGATCAGCTTGCCATCCGGCTGGAAGCCCCATGTCGCGTCGATGATGCCGGCGAGCCAGATCTTCTGTCCCGCCGCATCAACGTCCATGGCCGCGTTCGCCTGCGTCTTGCCGCCTGTCATGTAGGTGAACTTGCCGTCGACGACTGCGCCCTGCGACGCGGCATTACACGTCCACGTTCCGAGTATCTGGTCTGCCGGCCCTGTGGGGGTCGAAGCACAGGCCGAGACGAGCAGTAATCCAGTCAGCCCAAGCAGAGCACGCAGCATGACGGAATCCTTTCGGTTGTTACAGAATGCACGGATATGGCTCGCCCCCGGCTAAGTCCAGCGGTTAAGGAATGCCTGCTGCATCGCGCGCGATTTCATCCAAATCCGCTCGAACGCCCAACCTAAGGCTTCACGGCGCCCTGTTAAGACTGTTGCACGCGTGGCATCAGCTCGTCCGTTCGAGCCCGAAATAATGCGCCACGCCGATGACAGGCTGCGCGATGTCCACCGTTCAACGCTTGACCCCCTCGCGCGCCACAGTCACCGCACCGCCGACAGACGTCACGCGCTTGAGCACGATGCAGATCGCTGCGCTGACAGCGACGCAAGTACGCGGGCTTTCGAACGACAATGTAAGAGCCCTTACTGCACCCCAGGTCGCCGCGATCAAAGCGACCGCCATCACCGGCCTCTCAGGTACGCAGATCGACCTGCTCGCCGCGACACAGATCGCAGCCTTCGCGACAACCCAGATCGCCGCTTTCACCTCGACCATGACACGCTCACTGGATCCAGACGACATCCACGCCATGACCAGCAGCCAGATCGGCGGCTTCAGCGCCACGGGTATGAAAGGCCTCACCGCCACGTCGGTTGCCGCTTTCGCGACAACCCAGATCGCCGCCCTGGCATCAGCGGCAGTGGGAGCTCTATCAACGACACAAGTTGCGGCCTTGGGGACGACACAGATCGCCGCGATGGGCGCAACACAGCTGCGTGGCATGTCGGCGGCGAACGTGAATGCGATGACCGAATCGCAATTCCAGGCCGCGAATGTGTCCGCTTTCACGCCGCTACAGATGGCGGGCTTTACGGCGACGACGGCCAGCCACCTATCGACCACGCAGCTGCGTGCACTTGCCAACACGCAGATCGGCGCACTGAACTTCTCGGCGTCGAGCGCCCTCAACTCGACCCAGGTCGCAGCGTTTACGACCGGCCAGCTTGCCGCCATGAAGTCCACGACGATCGGCGATGCGGGGGGCCTCCAGATCAACCTCGTCTGGGCTTCAAGCACGACAAAAGCGCCCGCCGAATTCCGCCGGGCCGTAATGCAGGCGGCGAAGAGCTTCACGGACTCCTTCTCCAACGCCGCCGTCATCAACATTCAAGTCGGTTTCGGCGAGACAAATGGCACTAAGGTCAGTTCATCCGCGGTCGCGCAGACGATGTCGCGCGGCGTTCTGACCAATTATGCGACGGTGCGCACCGTCCTGCTTCAGGACGCCGGAAATTCGGAGTTCCAGGCTGCGGCGGACGCCACCCTCACGACAACCGATCCAACCCATGGCGGAAAATTCCTCGTCAACACGGCGCAGGAAAAGGCGCTAGGTCTTATGAGCCCGACCGCCTCCGGAATAGACGGCTATATTGGCCTTTCGAGCGCCCTTCCGATGGACTACGCGCAGTCCGGCGGCGCCGGAAAGTACGATGCGGTCGGCGCAATGGAGCACGAGATCAGCGAAGTGCTGGGTCGCACGGGATCGGTCGGCCGTGCATTCGGACCCAACGTCTACACATCCCTTGACCTGTTCCGCTACAAGCCCGCCAACGGCGCTACGCCTGCCGCACGCGCGGTGACGCCGGGTGGCGCGAACGACTTCTTCTCGATCGACGGCGGCGTAACCAACCTCGGCAACTTCAATTCCACGAACGGCGGTGATGACTACGCAGACTGGAACGCACGCGAACTTGGCGACGCTTATGGCTTCGGTCAGGCTGGCGTGACGGCTGCAACGCCCGCGCGCGATTTCATCGTGATGGCCGCCATTGGATACAACCTGACCGCCAGGGGCCTGGCGGCCGCGCGCGGCACGACGACAAACACAACCGCCTGAGCCGCGCAGCGACAATCAGGAACACCTGATCCGCGGCACTAGCGTCGATCCATTGACAACGTGGAGAACCTTGCCGCCCTCGGCCAGTTCCAGCCTTATTGCGCCATCCCACTCCGCGACTGCAGTCTTGAAGTGCCCATCCACGCGTACAGCGTTCGCACCATCCGGCGAGGCGCCCGTCACGGCGAGATGGCTGTCCGAGAACAGCACCTCATCCGCCGCGACGATTACGGTCGTGTAGCCCCGCCCCGCCTTGCAATCGTCGAGGCTGACATCCCACGTCCCGACATACTTCGCCGGCGTTTCCTTAAGAGACGCAGGCACGGGCGCCTCGTCGCACGCGGCCAGGCCGAGGCACAAAAAGATCCATAGAAGACGCATCGCGAAACCTCCGGTCGATCCGCACCGTAGGCCGATTAGCGATTCCCGTCAGCCCGACGTTACCGCTTCGCCGCCAGCTTCTCGGCAACCATGAACGCCAGGTCGAGCGCCTGTTCGTTGTTGAGGCGTGGGTCGCAATGCGTGTGATATCGGTCTTGCAGGTCCAGCGCCGAGATATCGCGGCTTCCGCCGGTGCACTCGGTCACGTCCTGCCCGGTCATCTCGAGGTGGATGCCGCCGGCGTGAGCGCCTTCGCTTTCCACTACGTCGATGAATTGCGTCACTTCGTCGAGAATGCGTTTGAACGGACGCGTCTTGTAGCCGCCATCCGTCTTCTCGATATTGCCGTGCATCGGATCCGACGACCAAACGACCTTGGCGCCACTCTTCTGCACCGCACGCACCAGCTTTGGTAGGCCCTCCGCCACCTTGTCCGACCCGAACCGCGCGATCAGCGTCAGCCGACCCGGAATATTGTCCGGGTTGAGAATGTCGATCAGGCGCAGCATGTCGTCCGGCGCCAGCGACGGCCCACATTTCATGCCGATTGGGTTCTTCACACCGCGGCAGAACTCCACATGCGCCCCGTCCGGCTGCCGGGTACGGTCGCCGATCCAGATCATGTGCGCCGAGGTGTCGTAGAACTCGCCCGGGCGCGTCGAGTCTTCGCGCGTCATCGCCTGCTCATAGCCGAGCAGCAGCGCCTCGTGGCTGGTGTAGAAGTCCGTCTGCGACAACGCCGGCGTCGTCTCCGGCGTGATCCCGCACGACTGCATGAATTCCATTGCATCCGTAATTCGCGCCGCCATTGCCTTGTAGCGGTCTGCCGTGGGAGAGCGCTCCACAAACCCCAGCATCCAGCGATGGATGTTGTCGAGGCTGGCATAGCCGCCCTGGGCGAACGCCCGCAGGAGGTTCAGCGTCGCCGCCGACTGCAGATAGGCCTGCAGCAGCCGCTGCGGATCGGGCGTCCGCGCCTCGATCGTGAACTCCATGCAGTTGATATTGTCGCCGCGATAGGACGGCAGTGTCACTCCATTGATCGTCTCGATCGGCGCAGAACGCGGTTTGGCGAACTGCCCGGCGATCCGTCCGACCTTCACGACCGACTTCTTACCCGCGAACGTCAGCACTACCGCCATCTGCAGGATCAGGCGGAACGTGTCGCGGATGTTGTTCGGGTGGAACTCCTTGAAGCTCTCCGCACAATCGCCGCCCTGCAGCAGGAAAGCTTTGCCCTCCGCTACATCGCCCAACCGATGCGTCAGCGTGCGCGCCTCGCCCGCGAACACCAGCGGCGGATAGCTCGACAGCTGCTTCTCGACAGCCGCCAGCTTGGCCATATCGGGATAATCCGCTGGAATGTGCAGCGCAGGTTTTTTCCGCCAGCTATCGGGGGTCCAGCCGCCCGCCGCCGTTGATCCATCCGAAGGGCTCATAGCGCCTGCTCCAATCGTCCCCGGCTTTTCCAGAACATCGCCGAAGCCCGCATCAATCCGGTCGTTCTCACGCATAACACACGCTCTAAGTTACAAGACTAAGCAAGACGTTCCGCGATCTGCACTGCGTTCAGGGCCGCGCCCTTCAGGAGTTGATCGCCCGAAATGAACAGCGCCAGCGAGTGACCCGTCGGGTCCGAGATATCCTCGCGGATACGGCCCACCAGCACATCGTTCTGTCCGCCACTCTCGATCGGCATCGGGAAGTGGTTCTTCTCGCGGTCATCGACGATCTTAACGCCCGCCGCCTTGGACAGCACAGCGCGCGCCTGATCGACCGACACCTTGTCCGCAAACTCCGCCGTGATCGCCATCGAGTGCGCCCGCAGCACCGGCACGCGCACACACGTCACGCCAACCCGCAGCTCGGGCAGGCCCATGATCTTGCGCAGCTCGGCGACAACCTTCTGCTCCTCGCCATTGTAGCCATCGGCGCCAATCGCCGTGTTGTGGCTGAACAGGTTGAACGCATACGGATGCGGCAGAACCTTCGGCGGATACGCCTCACCCTTGAGATAGGCGCGCGTGGATTCCTCCAGCTCGTCCATCGCCGGCCGCCCTGCGCCCGAGGCCGACTGATACGTCGACATGATCACGCGCTTCAGCTTGCCCGCCTGGTGCAGCGGCCACAGAGCCATCACGGCGATGGCCGCCACACAATTCGGATTGGCGTAGATCTTCTGCGTCGGCGTGATCAGCGCGCCATTCACCTCCGGCACCACCAGCGGTACAGACGCGTCCATCCGGAACGCCGACGAATTGTCGATGGCATAGGCGCCCGCCCTCACTGCGATCGGGACATACTGTTTCGAGATGTCGCTCTCGGAGGCGAACAGCGCCACGTCGCAGCCCGCGAACGCATCGTCCGTGAGTACCTGCATCTCCACATCGCGCCCACGGAACTTGAACCGCTTGCCGGCCGAGCGCTCCGAAGCGAACGCCTTCAGCGAGCCGGTCGGATAGCTGGATGTCTCGAGGCAGCGCAGCATCTCCGCGCCCACGGCGCCCGTCGCGCCCACCACCGCGACTGTCTTCGTACCAGCGCCCGCGCTGGAGCTTCGCTCTGCGGTCTGGTTGGCCTGGGTCACGAATAGTCTCCTCTTGAGCCGGGAGACGGGGCTATCTCTGCCCCATCCGGTTTCCGGCGGGGCTGGTCGGCGGGCTTTTGGCTAGTTCGTAAAAGCCAAGCGCGCCATCAGCCCCGCGGGGGTAATGGTTTTCCAATAGCGCTTGAAAAACGAACGGCTCATGGGGCGCAGCTTCTACGCAAAGACCCCGCTCCGGTCAACTCTTGCTCTCCTGCAACGGTTAACCAGCCCCTCAGGCACGACTTTGCCTCCGGACCCGCCGATATCCCGCCCGGTAGCCCGCAACCGACGCGTTACGCCCCTGGTTGTTGGAAATCCTCTGCGCAGGCTCGGGGGCATGCCAAAACTCTTCCGCCGTGTTTTCAGTGATTTGCTCGAAAAAGGTCGGCGGATTGGCGTTGTCCAAATCGGACGGCCCTGCAGCACTTTTGTCGTCGAACCCATGACGCGCCGGCGCGCCCCTTGTGGTTGCTGCGTGCCGTCCCAGCCTTCATGCTTGTCATTATCAGCTTCTGGCCGCAGATGATCCTCGCAATTCTCAACGGGCGCCGCGCCGCGTCCGGAAGAAAGATCCGCCGAAGCGTCTACGCAGACTTCGCGATCTTGCTCGCCCACGCCGAAGCCGGACCCGCCTTCACGTTGTGGCGACCGGCCTATCCCCGCCTCGGCTGGAACCCGCGCGGGGTGGGGTTCACGCTTGTCGCTGCCGCCGAAGTCTGGGGCGACACGATCGCGCGTTGCCAGGTCTATCCCCGCGTCTGTCGGGAGATGGGCGCTTAGGTCGACGCCTAAGTCGAAGACCTGCGCGAGCAGTACAACATCGTCGCGCGAGCCCTGGTCGTCTATGGTTCGACGGACGCGTGGCCGAGCTGCGCTACTCTCTATGAGCTGGTGCGCGTGGACGGATTTTCCTCACCTCTTGCGTACAACCTGAGCAGCGCGCAAAGCGCAC
>CANJXY010000127.1 GCA_947478925.1 Hyphomonadaceae bacterium
CACAGACAGCACAGCCGGATCTTCGCAACGCTGCTACGACGACCTCTGTAACGTCGCCGTCACACCGTCCGCTAGCCTAGGGGTCGCAGTCGGCGACTGGGTCCGCATCACTGGCGTCAACGGATTTACGGCAGTCAACAACGGAACCGATCAGAGCTGGGTCGTGGCGGCGCTTGTACCTGCCACCAACGCCTTCACGATCACTGGTATCTCTGGTCCGTCCAACTCGCAGACCTTCTCGACGTCGTCGAGCAGCGTGTCCTCCAAGTGCTTCCTGGTTGACTGCAAGTTCCAGATCACGTCAGGGACGCACGGCCTGTCGACTGGCGACTATGCTTACGTCTGGGGGGCCACTGTGCCCGGGAGCGGCAACGTCGGCAGTACGTCGATGAACAACGGCGTAGACTCCAGCTGGACCGTCACGAAGATTTCCACCACCCAGGTCACGCTGCCGGGCAGTGGATACAGCTACAAGGACTGGACATCGGGTGGTTCGATTGCACGTTGCCTCAATGCGACCTGCAACGTCGAAGTAACCTCGGCCAATCACGGTATTGCCAATGGTGATCGCGTCGAGATTGCCAACGTGGGCACACTGACGGGCATCAACAACTCCGGCACCAATTCGTCGACATACAAGACCTGGGTTACAACCTATCTGTCGGCCAACAGCCTCCGGCTCAACGGCTCGACACCTGCGCTGTCCTTTTTGACGGGCACCTATTCGAGCAATACCGGGACGGTGCAGTGCCTGTCCTACGGGTGCGCGAAACTCTCCATGGCCTCCAATTCAACCACGACCCCTTACCAGGCCACGCCTTGCCTGGTCGAACGTTACGGAGCGGATGCCGCAACTGATGTCAGCCCGGCGACGACCCCGCTCGGCATTCTCTATTCCAGCAACGGCGCCTGCACGACGACCAACTATGTGACGCCGATGACGGCCGATCGTACCCGTCTCAACACCTCGATCGATGACCTGAAGACGGGCGGATCGACCGCCGGCCAGATCGGCATCGCCTGGGCCTGGTACATGCTCTCGCCCAACTTCAAGGATGTCTGGGACAAGGAGGCCGCCAACCAGCCGAAGGACTACACGACCAAGGAGCTGGTCAAGGTTGCGGTGCTCATGACCGACGGCGAGTTCAACTACTCGACCTGTAAGGGCGTGGCCGCTGGCACGCTTTGCACACCTGCCACGGATGAATTCGCCCAGGCGGAAGCCATCTGTCAGGCGATGAAGGATCAGAATATCACCATCTATACGGTCGGCCTCGGCATCGACACGTCGCTGTATGCCGACGACTTCCTCATCAAATGCGCGAGCAAGCCCTCCTATGCCTTCCTTGCTGCGGACACGGCCGAATTGAAAGTCGCCTTCAAGAAGGTCGCAACGTCGATCTCGAAACTGCGCATCTCGAAATAATCGAGCAGCGTCCGAACAGGGCAGGGGCCGCTCCTCGTGGGGGCGGCCCCTGCGATTCCCGGCAGGCTGGTTCCAGTTTCATCCTCGCCAGGTCTCGCGCGTAATCCTGCTGCGAGCCATACCCCAGGAGCGCTTGCCTCGTTCGATGCGCGGGCCGCCGGGACTTTCGTCCCAGATCAGGTTGGGGCGCATCGCGGGATGGTGTCTCGGCCAGGCGATGGTGGAGCTGGCATTAGCGGCGCTGGTGCGTGCGGACATCGTCCAGGCAGCGCTCATGTGATCGACAAGGACCTGCGCGCTTGCGGTGGCTCGCTGCCGATCGATGTGCCTTAGGCAAGAGCGTCGAACACGAACGGGATCTCGGCGGCGCGCAGCGTATGAGAGCGTCCGCTTTCAACCGGCGTGCGGCAGCAGAACGGGTAGACCCAAACAGGGGTCGCGAGCTGGTCGGCCTTGCGTCTGCCGAGAAGGGGCGTGTGGAGAAATCAGCCGCGGTCGGTCGAGGTCATGTAGACGGTCTCGTCAGGCTTCGCTTCTGGACAGATACGACGATACATCGCTGTCGCGTCCGCAGCCTCAGCTGCCAGCACAAGGGTGCCAACCCGCTTCAAGAGTTCGTCCTCGCTGATGTTCACGATAGCCGCGTGGTCGCTCCCAGGGCGCTATTTTGGAGGTGCGAGGATCGCTCCGATGCGCAGGGCTTCAGGCAAGGCTGCAGCGCCGTTTTCGCTGAAGCGCTTCAGGGCGAGCCGCCACAGCCATTTCGCATG
This sequence comes from Hyphomonadaceae bacterium, assembly GCA_947478925.1. GTDB lineage: Bacteria > Pseudomonadota > Alphaproteobacteria > Caulobacterales > Hyphomonadaceae > UBA7672. The sequence goes on from CANJXY010000127.1 coordinate 2,197, forward strand.
GCTCTGTTGCCCGGCAGCGGCGGCGTGGTCGCCCGCGAGCGCAGTGAGATGAGCAAGTTCAACGCCCGTCGCACTCTCACGCGCCGCGTTCAGCATCTGCTCGGCCTCGGCGAGTTTGCCGGCCGCGATCGCCACGCGGATCGGCGCGTGCGGTCCGTCGAGGGGCGCGGCCGCGGGCGTGGGCTGAAGGACCGGCACAGCGCGCGGGCGCGGGATCGGCGCCAGCGTGACGGGCGAAGGGAACGGATTTGAGGGTGGGGGGGGCGGTGGTGCAGCGGTCTGCATCACCGGCCTTGGCGGCGGCGGTTGGACAGGCGCCGGCTGAACAGGCGCAGGCGGCGGCGGTGCGACTGGCGCTGCCGTCACGGGTGCGGGCGCGGCAAGCGGTGGCGCAGGCGCTGGTGGTGCGGGCCGAACAGGTGGCGCCGGCGGTGGCGCTGCAGCAAGCGGGGCTGGCGCAGCCACCGGTGGGGGTGCGGGCGGAGGAGCCGGCGCTGGAGCCGGCGCTGGCGTCGGAACAATGGTGGGTGGCGGAGAGATGGGGGCAGCGCGCCAGTCGCGGTCGGCGGCGCGCGAACGTTCGGAATAGTAGGCCTCTGCGTTTTCCAGCGCCTTATCCTCGCGGGCGGATTTTGCGGCAGCAGCACGCTTCTGGTTCGGACGCGGATGCACGGCGCTGACGAGAAACACGATGCCAGCCGTCACACCCAGTATGCCAAGCAAAAGCAGGAGCGGCAGGCCATCCGGCCCCGGCGGAAACAGATTTGTGGCGCCCCCGCGATGCATCCAGGCGAGATAGCCGCCACCGCCAGCCAGAACGGCTCCGAAGAAAAACTGAAGAACGCGCCACAACATCTCTACGCCACCCCAAGACGGGCCGCCCACCTACAGTCCAGCGTGGGTCGGTCCCGGTCGACAAGGACTAGCGGCTTCCCTGCCACACCGGAACCTCAAACACGCAGCGGGTAAGATACGAGCTGCAATGCGTTTGCATGAACCCGGCTCCGGAGGCATGCGAACGGCATAGCATCACGTTGGAGCCGCGTACTACTTCTCCGGATGCGTCAGGGCCTGGTAAGTCAGCGTGCGCGCCATCGTGCCGAGATCGTCGCCGCCGGTGCCGCCCATCCGCTGGATCATGCCGACAAACACAACGTCGTTGGACGGATCGACCCAGAACCAGGTGCCAGCAGCGCCGCCCCAGCTGAGCGATCCATCGCCCTGTAATGAACCCGACGCGCGAGCATCGTTCACGACCTGGAAATCAAGGCCGAAGCCAACGGCTTCGTTGAAGCGGGCGACGCTGGTGCCGTTGTTCGAGACCAGCACGCTTTTCGGGATGACGTTGGTGCCCATCAGTTCGACCGATGCGGGCGAAAGGATACGCACGCCATCAAGCTCGCCCTTGTTGGCGATCATCTGGCTGAAGCGGGCATAGTCCATCGTGGTCGAGACGAGGCCACCGCCGCCGGATTCCATCGCGGGCGGCTTTGTGTAGTCAGGCATCGGATTGCCGAACAGCTCCTTGGCCTCGACGATCTTGTTCTGCGCCTTGTCCCAGACATAGACGGCCGACAGACGATTGGCCTTGTCGGCGCCGGTCGAGAAGCCGGTGTCGGTCATCTTCAGCGGCTTGAAGATGTGCTCCGCCATGAAGTCACCGAACTTCTGGCCCGACAATTTCTCAACAATGTAGCCCTGGATATCGACGGCGGAGGAGTAGGACCAGTTCGTGCCCGGCTGGAACATCAGCGGGATGGTCGCTGTGCGGTCAATCATCTCTTTCAGGCTGGAGGCGGCGAGGACCCCTTTCGACCGGTAGAGCTTGTCGACGGGGTGTTCTTCTGCGAGGCCGTAGCCGAAGCCGGCCGTATGGCTCATGATCTCGCGCATGGTGGGCGGGCGGACCATATCCTCGAGTTCGAGCGAGCCGTCCTTCTTGATCGACTTCACGACCCGCAGGTTCTTGAACTCCGGCACGTAACGCGTAACGGGATCATCGAGGCGCCATTTGCCCTGCTCGAACAGGATCATCATCGCCGTACCGGTGATCGGCTTGGTCATCGAGTAGACACGGAAGATCGAGTCCTTCGTGATCGGCGCGCCAGCTTCGGTCGCCTTGCCGTAGGTCTTGAACTCCACAATCTGTCCGTGACGCGCAAGAAGCGTGGTCATGCCGGCGACGCGGCCGCTGCTGACGACGCCAGCCATGTAATCGTCGAGTGCTTTGAGGCGTGCGCTGTCAAAGCCGACCGCTTCGGGCGCGACAGTCGCCGACAGGTTGCGCGGCGCGGCGGGCGTCGTGTCGTGATGCTCCGCCATCATTGCCATCATGTGGGCGTGCATCTCCGGCGTCATTTCCATCTGGCCGCCAGCGTGTGCGGCGGCCACGGGAGCTGCCGCCTCCGGCGCATAGACGCAGCCCGAAAGAAGCGCCGCTGCCAGGGCCATGGCGGAGTAAGAGTAGCGAAGCATAGGGTTAGTCCTCCCAGGAAAATCGGTACTGGCGCGGTCCAGCGGCCGGCCATGTATTTCGGCGCATCGGATCCCGCGCGCGGTTCGGTTCGGTCCGCGGACCATCCACCGGCGGCGGTCTCACTTCAAGCCGGTGGAAAGCGGTGATTCCGAAAATCGGCATGAAATGTTCGACCGAATGCGCACGTGCGGCATTCGCGTGTCCGGTCCGGACGATTGCGAGCTCGCCGGAGAGAGGCTGCGAGCAGCTAGATTGCCCGGGGTGGCTGCGTCGCCAACGCGCGTCTGATGCACACGGGTTGTATGGTCCAGCATGCGCTTGCCGTCGGCGTTCAACGTGTCGAAGACCAGCTGAATGCGATCCTCGGCCCCCGGATTCCATGCCTTGTGGGCGGCCTTGTTGTTGAACCGCCACAGCTCACCTTGGCGTATGGCGATGCCTTCATCGCCCGACCTGAGCCACGAGCCTGCGATTGCTTTCAGCACGAAGTGATGGCGGTCGCCGAACAGGAAGTCGTCACCGTTACGCGTGCGCTGATCCGCCCAAAGGACGTCACGCCCCAACACCTTGAGATTTGCGTCCGCAACTCTCTAAGACCGACATGATTAGGGCCTGTCAGAAAGACTAAATCGCGAAGGGTTCTCATTCTTAACTCAACTTTCCGGGCAGGTGTCATGTTCAAGATGGCGCGCGGACGCGAGAGAAATTGTGTGCCCGCCGGGGATGGTTTGAGCTTGGAATCTCCCTCCATCGGGACAAGGCTTCCGACACGGATGGTCCGCGCCTAGGGTGGCGCTGCGCTGGTGAGCTAGAAGAGCCATCGCATCGGAGGTTTGAAGGATGAAGCTTGCGGTGGCATTGCTTGGCCTCGGCATGGTTCTGGCGGGCTGTGTGTCGCCCGAGGCGGGGTCTTCCCGAGGGAAAGCGGAATGGACCTGTCCAGAAGGTTTTGTCCCGCACGAAGGGTTGAACACCAACTTTCCGTCCGACGGCGTGCAGCGGGCATTCGTGATCGTTCCGGCCAAGGGCGTAGCAGGGGCGGCGCCGGTGTGGGCGCCGCTGACAGGCACGGTGGAATCGACCAACGCTAACCTCAATGTCGCGCGCTCCGGCGCCAACGGATTGATGGCGGACAAGGGCTTTACGGTGATCGCGCCGGTGCGGCAGTGCGCCGATCAGGACCCCAATGTCGGGCGAGGGCCTTGCGATGGCGTTGGTTCAAACGGATGGAACTGGAAGCCTTGGAATGACGGCCGCGCCGGCAGCGCCGAGGGCAACAAGTGGAAGAACGACGCCGGACCAGATTCACGTTTTTTCGAGGCGATGGTGCGCTGCGCGGGCACGAAGTTCTCGCTCGACCGCAGCCGCCTGTTCATCGGCGGCATTTCGTCGGGCGGCACGATCACCAACCGTGCGCTGACCTTCAACTCGGAATTCTGGGCCGGCGGCATGCCGATCTCGGGCGAGTGGTATGTGTCGAATGACGACGGCTCGACGCTGTCGTTCAATGATGCGCGGCAGGCTGTGATCAATAATTCGACGGAGATTTTCCAGGGCCGTATCGGGCCCTATCCACTGCACAACACACTGAGCCCGCTGGTCGTCATTACAGTGTGGGGAGGAGAGAAGGACCTATGGGATTGCGGGCCGCCGCTGGGCCTGTGCGCGGACTATCGGCCCTCGACGCAGGCGGGCGCGAACTATTTCTCGTCCATGCCGAACGTCGTGCACGTCGCGTGCAGCGCCACGCATGGGCATATGTGGCCACAGGTGAACACGCAGGCGTTCAACCTTTGGGCGTTGACGACGCTGGCGTCCCATCCCAAAGGCTCTGATCCAAAGTCGTTCAAGCTCATGCCGCCGCCGGAAGGCTATTCCTGCAAACTTGGCACATTCACGGACCATTACCCGCAATGACCATGAAGACCGTTCTCGTCACCGAGCTTAAGGGCTTTGCCAATCCCGTTATCGCGCGACGATTGAAGGATGCAGGCGCGTGGGTGATCGGGTGCGATCCGTCGATCACGGCAGATGGTAAGGAGGAAGGCGTCGAGACCGTTGCATGGGGCTCGCCCGCCGATGTCATGGCGCGCGCGGTGGCGCGGTTCGGGGGCAAGCTCGATGCGATTGTGATCTCGTCGGCAATGCCAGCGCCGCGCATAAAGGTGGAAGACCTGACTGTTGATGTGCTGACGCCGTACTTCGTCCGGCTCGCAGCGGAATCGCTGGCGTTCGCGGGCGCGGCGGTCAGGGCGATGCGACCGCGCAAGGCAGGTCGCATCGTGTTCGGCTCGTCGTCGGGACCGATCGGTGGGATACCCGGCTTTGCCGCCTATGCATCGGCGCGTGCGGCCATCAATGGCGTGGTGCGGACGCTGGCGCTGGAAGTTGCAAGCGACGGCATTTCGGTGAACGCCGTCGCGGCGAATTTCATCCAGACCGAGACCTACTATCCCAAGGCGCTGCTCAACGACCCCGTCAAGGGACCGAAGCTGCTGTCGCGGGTGCCGATGGGACGCCTTGGCGAAGCGGAGGAAGTCGCCGCGCTTGTGGAGATGCTGGCGCTCGGGGACAGCGGGTTCGTGTCGGGGCAGGTGATTCCGATTTCCGGCGCGTGGTGCTGAAGCCTACTTCGCGAGACGCTCGGAGTAGAAGCCTATGATGCGGCCAGCGGCAGCCTCGCGCTGATCCAGCGTTTCGCCGAAGGCTTCTCCCAGCTTGCCTTCAAGCATCAGCGTGGCGAGACCGTGCGCTATCGACCACGAGGCGATGACAGGGGCAAGGTCCGGGCTGGTCTTGTCCTTGGAGCTCGGGTCGACATTCACGCCAAGCGTGGTGGCGACAAGCTGGAGGCACTTGTCGGCTTTCAGTTTGGCTTCGGGATAGCGCGAGAGATCGCACATCTCGGCGCGGAACATCAGGCGGAAGACTTCCGGATTGTTGAGCGCGAAGCGTATATAAGCCTCACCCATGGCTCGGTTCTTGTCGCCCATTTTCGGGCGGGCCAAGCCGATGGCGCTGGCCATGTAGTCGTACAGGCGATCGAAGCCGTCGCCGGCGAGCTCGGCGAGGATAGCCTCGCGGTCCGCGAAATAGTGGTATGGGGCCTGGTGGCTGACGCCCGCGCGGCGCGCGACTTCGCGCATGGAGAGAGAGCCGAGGCCGCCCTCGTTCATGAGCGCTATGCTTGCCTCGAGAATGCTGGTCCGGACGTCGTCGCGCAGGATCGTCTTTGTAGCGGCCATTTTTTCCCCGTAGTTTCTTGACACTGTCTAAGGATTATCTGACAGTGTCAAGATAAGACGATCTCGCATTAGGTGGCATATGACGGAGCGGATGTCAGCTTCAAGCAACGCTGTGTGGACCGCCTTGGCGATTCTTGCCGCCTCAGCCACCCTTGCAGGATGCCAGGGCGAAGCCAAGGGGGCAGAGAAGGCTGCGGTCGCCGCAGCGCCCGCGATCGCCGTTGAGACGCTGAGCGTGTCGTCGGGCGTATCGGCCGGCGAAGTGCGGGCGAGCGGGCTGGTTGCCTACAAACGCGAGACATCGCTCTCGTTCAATGCGCCGGGCGAGATCGAGACGCTGCGGGTGGATGTCGGTGATCAGGTCTATGCAGGCCAGGTGCTGGCGACGCTGCGCCGGACAGCCGCTGGCGCAGACGAGGCGGAAGCGGCGCTGGCGCGCAAAACCGCCGAACAGAATTTCGACCGCGTAAGCAAGCTGAACGCAGCGGGCGCCGCCTCGCAGCAGGAACTCGATAATGCGCGTCTGGCGCTGGAGCGGGCGCGCGAGCGAATCCAGATTGTCGCGCCGGCCTCTGGCACAGTGTTGCGCCGCGAAGCGGAACCGGGACAGGTGGTTGGCGCAGGTCAGGCCGTGCTGTCAGTCGGAGAGGCGCGCACCGGCATCATCGTCGAAGCGTCCATGACATCATCGGAAGTCACGAAGCTCACGGCGGGCGATGCGGCGACTGTGAGCTTGCGTGGACGCGAACCGCTTGCAGGCAAGGTCTTGCGCGTTGCTGCGAAGGGTACACAGTCCGGCGTCTTCATGGTCGAAGTACAGGTCGACAGGCCCGAGGGGCTTCGCTCGGGCGAGGTGGCAGAAGTCATCATTGCGGGAGCCAGCAGTGTTGGGGCCGGACCGGCGGCCTATACCGTGCCCGCGATCTCGCTGATCGATGCGCGCGCGGACCAGGGCGTGGTCTATGTTGTCGATGCCGAGAACAAGGCGCGCCGCCGTGCAGTTGAAACGGGCGGCGTAAGCGACCGGGGCGTCACCATTCTCAAGGGCCTCAGTGAGGGCGACAGCGTGATCACACGCGGCGCCTCGATGGTGCGCGACGGCGATGCCGTCAGCGTCGTCAAGCAATAGAGCGAAGGGACCTGGGGGATGCAGTCCTTTACGCGCTTCTTCGTCGATCGCTGGCAGTTCACCCTGGTCCTGTTCGTGATGCTGTTCGGGCTGGGTATCCAGTCCGTCATGTCGATCCCGAAATCCGAGGACCCGATCGTGTCCTTCCCTGGCGTCGGCGTGTTCGTCGTGCTGCCAGGCGCGGACGCGGAGCAGATGGAACGCGTGATCGCGATTCCAATCGAGACAGCGCTCAATGGTCTTGAAGACGTCGACCAGATCCGTTCAACCAGCCAGGCGGGCCTTGCATCGATCGCCGTGTCGTTCGTCTACGGCTCCGATCCCGAGAAGAAGTACGACGAGGTCGTGCGCGAGCTGAACGTCATTCGGAACAGCCTGCCGACCGGCATCACTCTGTTGCGCGCCAACCGCCAGAACCCGGCTCAGACCAACATCGTGCAGATGGCGCTGGTCTCCGAAAAGGCGCCCTACCGGCAGATGGAAGCCTACGCGCGCGAACTGCGCGATGCGATGGAACGGGCGGGTGGCGTTCAGCAATCCGAAATCTGGGGCGTGCCGACGTCGGAAGTCAGGATCACGCCCGACTTCGATAAGCTCGCAGCCTACAAGCTGCCGCTGACGTCTGTGGCCGACGCGGTACAGCGCCAGGGCGTTGATGTGCCGATCGGCTCGGTCGAGAGTAGCGGGCGCCGGTTCAACGTGGAGGCGTCGGGTGCGTTCGACAGTCTCG
>CANJXY010000128.1 GCA_947478925.1 Hyphomonadaceae bacterium
ACACATAGGCCGCCACACCATCGGCGCGTGCGAACTGTTCCATCAGCTTACGCGTTTTCTGCTCGGGCGTCGGCCCTGCGATCCACTTGCGGATGAGAAGGCCGATGCCGACCAGTAAGAGGCAGCCAACCACCAGCGTGATCAGCACCGCGCTGCCTGGGGTGCGGATGTTGGAGAACACGTCGGCAAAAAATGCGTAGAGTGTCGCGTTAACCGCCTCGTTCTGGACGGTTGCAAAAGCGCCCGCGCCGAATACGACGCAACCGATGCGGATTGGCCATTTCAGTGAGCGCTCGACCCGCAGCTTGGTTTCGGTGCGAAACAGATCCTGCCTCAGATCCTTGAGGCGTTCGTCGTGCTGCCGGGCGAGCGCCAGGATTTCGGCGACCGTCGGCGCTTCAAGCGTAACAGGATGCGTTCCGGCGCGCGGCCTCATAGCTCCATCCACATCAACCCAGGGAGGTTTACGCACGGGCTGGGGTATCGTTCCCGAGATTTCGGGCGCTGCGCGGGATTTACTGTCCCGGCGTCAATACGCCTTGGGATCGAGGCCAAGCGCTTCGGCCAGCGCGCTGATGGCGGCATTCTCCTGCGCTTCAAGCTTGCCGTCCGCGACGACGGCTTGCTGGGCGACCCGCATGATCACGACCTTGTCCGCGTCTTTGCTGATCTCGGTGCGGATCGCGATGAGCGCCGTCCCGAAACTCTGCGAGGCATGAACTTCATGGGCGGCTTGCGTCCAGGCGTCCGTGATGTCGGCATGGCCCGAATGCCCCAGCACGGGATCCTGCGAGGCAAGGTGCGCAAAGCGCTGCGCCTCCGCTGGTGCAAGCCGTCCGTCGGAGAAGCCAACCATCGCAAAGGCACGTGCGGCATTGAGAAGGAGCGGGGTCATGCGGGCAATCCTGTGTTGTCAGAGCGCTGAACGCCTGAGCGAGATCAAGGCTTCATCGAGAATAGCGCGATTGGCCGCGGCAACAATTTGGCCGCCGAGCTGCGGCTTGTTCCCGCGCCAGTCGGTGACGATGCCGCCAGCGCCCTCGATCACGGGGATCAGGGCGGCAACATCATGCGCCTTGAGGCCCGTCTCGGTCACCATGTCGATCGTCCCGGCCGCCAGCCGCGCATAGCCGTAGGCATCCAGACCATAGCGGGTCAGACGCGCCGTCGCCCGGATATGCTCGAACGCGCCGCGCTCGGGCGGGCTGAGGATGAAGGGGTCGGTTGTCGACAGGATCGCATCGGTCAGCCGCGCGCAGTCGCGCGTCTTCAGCGCTATCCGCGCGCCGCGTCCTTCGAGCCAGGATGATCGCTCGCCAGCTGTGAGCCCGATATAGCGCTCGTCGATCCAGGGCTGGTCGATAATGCCGAGGACCGGTCTGTCGTCTTCAACCGCGCCGATCAGCGTCGTCCATGACGTGAGGCCAGCCACGAACGCCCGCGTGCCGTCGATCGGATCAAGATACCAGGTGATGCCGGACGTTCCGGCCGACGCGCCATATTCCTCGCCTTCGACACCATCGTCGGGGCGATGCTTTGCGAGAACCGCGCGCATCGCGCGTTCGGCGGCGCGATCAGCTTCGGTTACGGGATCGTACCCGACGCTCGCCTTGTTTTCGGCGCTGGTTGCAGCAGACCTGAAATGGGGAAGGGCGGCGTCGCGCGCCGCATCGGCCATCAGTCGGGCCGTTGGCAGGAGGAGCTGGGCAAGGTCCATGGTGGACCTTTGCCTTCGGCGCTCCAGTCCGGCAAGCACTAGTCATCCGCTCGCAGCTTGCGCCCGGGCCGGCTTTTTTCCGGACCGGGCCAAGACTGCGCAGGGGTCAGTGCAGTGTTAAGAAGCCATCGTGTCCGAAGGATCGCCTTCCAGCGCTTTGGCCAGGTCGAGCAGGCGGCGACGGGGACGTTCCGACAGACGGTAGTAGGCGCGGACGAGTTCCAGCGTCTCTTTCTGCGAAAGAATGTCGCCGGAGAGGCGGTCATTCTGATCGTTGGCCGGCGCCTGTTTGCCGTCCGGCGCGAGGCCGTCGAAGAAATAGTTGATGTTGACGTTCAGGGCGGTGCCGAGGCTGAACAGCCGGCTCGCCGTGATGCGGTTCGCGCCGCACTCATATTTCTGAATCTGCTGGAACCGCACGCCGACTTGGCCGGCCAGGTCCTGCTGGGTCAGGCCCAGAAGACGACGACGGCGACGCAGCCGCTTGCCGACATAGATATCCACATCCGTGGCCATACTCACTACTCCCGCTACGCTGGCCCCGTACCATTCAGGGACCGTCGGACGGTTGAGCAGCAAGGCGGGCGCCACACGCGTGACGTGAAGTGGAGCGGGCGCCAAGGGGCGGGTTATCCGCGGTTCTTGTGCAATGCAGCACAAATCGGGCGCCCAAGATCCGGACAGAGGCGCCTTGGAAGCTGCCAGAATATGCTTTTTTCCTGCCAATTCTGGGAAACTTGCCGCACCTGCGAGAAAGCGGCTTGAGATTTTTGCAGTGCAGCGTAAAACCAACACGTGGCTCTTCGGAGCCGCTGCCCTTATGGGCGTTTCCTCCCTAAACCTTTGGCCGCGCTGGCATCCAGCGCGGCCTTTTTGTTCGTGGCGGGATCGATCAGGCCCACGTCCCCACGCGTGAAGGCACAGATTTCACTGGCAATTTCGCCCATATGCCGGCGCAGCGTGTTGAACCCGTCGTGCGGTTGCACATTCACTTCGTCGAGATAAAGCCGCCGCCGCACCTCAATCTGCATGGCATGCCGCCCCAGCGAAGGCTGGCCATGCGCCAGGGTGGCGAAACCACCCGCGTAGGGGGCGTTTCGGGCCGTGCTATACCCACGCGCACGGAACAGGTCCTCCACCAGGTCGACCAGGCCCGGCGCGCATGATGCCCCGAACCTGTCCCCAATGACGATGTCAGGTGAGCGCGCGCTGGCCTCGGTTTCGGCCGGCATCGAGTGGCAGTCGACAAGCCAGGCCTGTCCAAACATGGCCTGCGCCCGCCTGAGCAAGGCCTCCAGCGCCCGGTGATACGGCCGGTAGACCTGTTCCAGCCGCTGGTCAGCCTCCGCCCGGGCCAGCTTCCGATCGTAGATGGGCGACCCGTTGAACGCGACGCGGGGGATACACCCGAGCCCGGCATCGACCCGGGGCGAGCGTTGGGCGAACCATCCGGGGGAGGGGTCTTCGAACATGAGCGGGTCCATTTCGGACTCAGCACGATTGAGATCGACGAACCCCCGCGCCACCAGCCCGCAGATCACCGGGGCGCCTGAGAGGTGCACATCGGCCAGCAAGCGGTCGACATAGGCGTCCTCGATCCGCCTCAGGTCGATCATCGAAGCCTTGCAGGTATCGAGAAAACCCTTGGGATACAGGCGTCCCGAGTGGGGGGAGGCGAAAACCACCGGCGACATCACGGAAAGTGGCTCGTCGACGGAAAACGAGAATCCCGTCCGTTCCGCCTCGGGCAAGCCCCTGGAGGAACGGGATTCAGGGTCTGACGACCCCGGATCCGCAAAGATCATCAGCCCGGGAAACATTCCGCCCATATTTTAGGAGCCTCGCGCGGGGTCAAGCGGAACTGTTCATCCCTGCTTTACCACGACAGCTCAAGACTCGTACTGTGCAGCACTGGGTTGGAAGTCGGACATCATGGCCAAGATTCTTCTCGCCGAGGACGACGACAGCCTTCGCGGCTTCCTTGTCAACGCGCTCAAGCGCGCTGGCCACGTCGTGAAAGACTTCGAAGAGGGCCGCTCGGCCCTGAAGGCGCTCGAACGCGAAGTGTTCGACCTCCTGCTCACCGACATTGTCATGCCCGGCCTCGATGGGATCGAGCTGGCCCGTCGCGGCTCCGAACTCGACCCCGCCATGAAGATCGTCTTCATCACGGGCTTTGCCGGTGTGGCGCTCTCGGGCGGTGGCCCACAGCCGGCCGGCGCCAAAGTCCTCTCCAAGCCCTTTCACCTGCGTGAGCTCGTGGACGAGGTCGAGCGCGTGATGGCGGCCTAAGGCCGCGCAATCTGCGCCCCGCTGCAGCGTATTTGTAAGAATCTCCCGGCTCATGTCGGGTGGCGTACGCTGTCCGCTACAAACAGATGCTAGATCGTGCGGGTGGTGGAGGAGCCGATCACGCCTCTCTTCCCGCGATATGCTGCCGTTCCCGGGGCTGTGAACGGCAGCAGTTTTCGCCCATGTGCTGCGCGTCACATATTTTGTCCGGTGTGGAACAATGGCGCGCGTCGTCCGTTCTCACCCTGCGTGGCGGGCCGAAGCCCTGGCATCCTCGCTCACTGAAGACGGGAGTGACGCGATGTCCACCGAGTCGATCATCATCTGGCTGATTGTTGGCGGCGTTGCCGGCTTTCTTGCAGGACTTGTCGTCAAAGGGTTCGGCTTCGGCCTCGTCGGCAATATCGTCGTGGGCATTGTCGGCGCGTTTCTGGCGGGCTGGCTTCTGCCGCAAACCGGCATTGCCTTCACCCTCGGCAGCCCACTTGTGACCTCGATTGCCTACGCGACCATCGGCGCGGTCGTTCTGCTTCTGGTGATCGGCGTGGTTCGGCGCGCCTGACCGTAAGCTTCGCTACACAAGAGAAGCAGCGCCAAGCAACAGTAATATGGCGCTGATCACGATCCAGATCGAAATTCGCCCGACTGAACCTGTCACTGTTGCACCTCTCAAAATCTGTCAGCCCCGTTCTGAAGCAACATCAAACCTGCGTTGTGGTGGGCGATTAGTCGGTACGGCGGGCGACACCTGTTGCGCTCTATCGCCGACCTTCTGCAGTTGGACGCGATAATTCGTCCGTCCACTGATGACACGCATGGCGTGCAAGCCAGACGCATCGATCGCGGGCTCGTCGCTGGTACGATTCAAGTCTCCGAAAACTTCTTGAAATTGCGGAGCAAACGGCTGTCGGGGGCATTTTCCAGTCGTGCACACGCGGCAGAGATTCAAACTCTGTGCGGTACCGCACACGCAAAATCACTGACGGAGCGCAACAGAGTGAGCGCGGAGCTTTGAATGCGTGGGTTGGGACAGATTGTTCCCGAGACGATGGTCCTTAAGTGCGTTTCGTGCGTTACTCCCTCATCGGTCGCTCCAGCATGGCGCGTGGCTGCCTGAGAGATTTTATGCGCTCTCGCTGGGACAGCGGAGCTCCGATGATAAAACAGACTCAACGCCAGATCCGGAACAGGCTGTTCGCGGCTTTGACACCATCCGAGTTCGCGGCAATCGCGCCAGGTGTGAAAAGCGTCAAGCTGGAGCTTGGCCAGCCCTTGCACCGCGCGGGCGAGATCGTCGAAGACGTCTACTTCCCGGAGACCGGCTTCATCTCGGCGCTGGCGGTCCTGTCCGACGGGTATCATCTGGAGATCGGGCTCGTCGGCGCAGAGGGCGCAGCGGGCGTCTCGGTCATTCTCGGCTCAAATACCTCCTACAGCGAAGCCATGTGCCAGACGGGCGGACTTGCATGGAAGATAAGTACGGCAAGTCTCAGGAGAGCCGCCGCCGAGCATCCGCACTTCAGGGAACTCCTGTTGCGGTATGTCGAGGTGTTTCACATCCAGGTCGCACAAACCGCCGCCTGCAACGCCCACCATGACCTCAGTCAACGTCTCGCACGCTGGTTGCTCGGCGCGCACGATCGGAGCGGCGTGGCGGAGTTATCTCTCACGCAGGACCTCATTGCCATCATGCTCGGTGTACGTCGGTCGACCGTGAGTGTTGCGGCCGCCCAGCTGCAGAGGGCCGGCATCATCCGATATCAGCACGGGTTGATCACCATCGTCGACCGCGTCGGCCTCGAGAACGCTGCATGCGAATGCTATGAATCGGTCGCCGGCGAATACCGCCGCCTCTTCGGTGAACATCCAAGAGACCTGCCGCCGCTGCCTACCGCGGCCTGAGCGCAGCTTCGCGGGCAAACATTGCTGCCCATGCAGGTTGGCATCGCAAGATGCGGGCGCGAAGTTCGCCATCATGACCGGGGGGGCGTGCCCGCAAGATCGTCGTCCCCAGCACGCTTGCCTGGTGGATTGCGCTGCGCGGCTGCGAGGGAAAAATCGACATTCACCGCGGCGCTGGTTCCTGACCTGTTTCAGAAACGCGGCAACCGTCGTGTTGACCTGATGCTGGCGGAGAATGCGTGAGGAAGACGACCTGTCTTCCGCCGACATCGTCATCAAGTTCGATCCGAAGCGATTTCATCAGCGCGGTGGCTTGCCTTGAACGGCCGTCCCATGCGATATCGAATAAGACATCAAGTAACACATCCGATATCTTATTCAATATCAGTTTGTGGCTTCCGCTTCCAAAAGTGATGTCGTTTAAGATATCGCAATAACGGTTTGATGCAGAAAGAGGTATCATGCGCTACGCGGCAGATCACATCGTGTCCGCTTTAAAGACGGCGCGGGAGAAGAAAGGCATCAGCCAACGTGAGCTGAGTGCCAAGGCGGGCGTGCCTCAAGCGCAAATCTCCAGGTTCGAAAACGGGGATGTCGATATCCGTCTATCAAGCCTGGTCTCGCTTGGACGAGCGCTCGATCTCGAAATCGAACTCGTCCCACGCCAGGCCATCGCCGCCGTGGAGTCGATTGTGCGGGCCATCACGCGTAGCGAACGCGCAATCCAAACCACGCGCACATCAAACGATGTTGCCAAGCTGGTGAGGACACTCAAAGCCGTGCGCTCACCAGACATCTCTTCCCTAGCGATTGAGAAGACCCTGAGCCATCTGCGCGTGCTCGAACGCTTTCAACCAACCACTGAGCAACTGGAAGCAGTCAAACGATTCAACGACACCTTGGCGAAGACGAAACGTCTCGATCTCGATCCTGAGGTCTTTGCAAAGCACGCGAAGGCGATCGAGCTTATCAGAACCCAGGTGGCGTATACCGCGCCGCCGGTATCTCTGCCTGAACCTGCTTACGCTCTAGATGATGAGGAGGACGACGATGCCTGATGTCTCCACCCTCAACGTCCTTCTCTATGGCGAGCCCATTGGGACGATCACGCATGTTGGCGGCGATCGCACACTGTTCGCATTCACGGATTCCTATATCCAAGACGCCCAGCGTCCCTTGCTAAGCCTTGGCTTCAAGGATGCGTTTGGAGAACTCATCACAGAGTTTCAAACGACGCAGACAAAGCTTCTGCCGTGGTTTTCAAACCTCCTGCCTGAAGGTCACTTGCGAAGGTATCTGGCCGAGCGCGCGCAGGTAAGCGAAGGGCGTGAGTTCTTCTTGCTGTGGGTCCTGGGGCGCGATCTTCCTGGTGCAATAACCGTGGCGCCCGCCGATGGTAAGGCTTGGCCGCCTGATGCCCAAGATGGACGCAAAAGCCCGGTAATCAGTTCGCGCGCCAACGCCCTTCGTTTTTCGCTTGCAGGTGTGCAGCTCAAGTTTTCTGCGATCGAAGGTGCGCGCGGTGGCCTCACCATCCCGGTAAGCGGGGAAGGTGGCGATTGGATCGTCAAACTGCCATCCCGCGAGTTCGAGGGTGTGCCAGAGAACGAATTCTCGATGATGACGCTGGCGCGCCGCGTCGGCGTCGATGTCCCACCAATCCAGCTGATCGACATCAAGGCGATCGAAAATCTACCCGAGGGCGTAAACCTGCGGGGAAGCCAGGCGTTTGCGATCCAGCGCTTCGATCGGCTTGCGTGCGGCCCCGTCCATAGCGAGGACTTCGCCCAGATCTTTGGTGTCTATCCCGATGCCAAATACAAACACGCGACCATGCGGCGCATCGCGCAAGTCATCGGCGCAGAGGGGCAGGAAGCAGACATCGCGGAATTCATACGGCGTGTGGTGTTCAATGCCTTGATAGGCAATGCGGACATGCATCTAAAAAACTGGTCGCTGATCTATCCCGATCGGCGGCGTGCAGCCCTTGCCCCCGCCTACGACTTTGTTGCGACAACGCCCTACATCAAGGACGAAGAATCGGCGCTCAAGTTCAGCCGAACAAAGCGTTTTGACGAGTTCACGGTGGACGAACTCGCGCATCTTGCCGGCAGAGCGCGCCTATCGGAAAAGCTGGTGCTGGAAACCGCTGCCGAAACCGTCGCCCTCTTCCATCAACATTGGAAAGAGGAAGCAAGACACCTTCCCCTCACCAAGGACGTGATTGCAGCGGTTGAGCACCAGCTCAAGATCGTGCCTCTCGTCACCGAGGCGCGCTAACCGCATCCAGGAAATGCGCCTGACGCAGCACTAAGACGTGCTGCCTCAGGCAAAGATCACTCAGCAATCGAACAGGTCCGGCCGCTCCGAAAGCAGCATGTACATTTACGGGCGCGAAATCGGGTATCTCGCCCAAAATCTTGCGCTGACGCGCGTCTACGCCAAGCCGCTGACAAACCTGCAAATTCCCGAGCTATGCGGAGATAGCGGCCCTATTCTCTGCATGAGTTGCGGAGAATATCTGGACAATCTCCGCACGCGGGCGCATAATCTCCGCAAGAGGTGCGGACAATAATGTATATCCATCAGCGGCCTGAGTGGCCGAATCTCCGGTGGGATGAGGCGGACATCGCGGCAATCCTGAGTGGGTTGCGCCATCGCCAGGGCCGCTTGCTCGGGCGCATGGACATGATTGGGCTCGCTCTGAAGAACGAAGCGGTCCTGAGCACCCTGACCTCGGATGTGCTGAAGACGAGCGAGATCGAGAACGAGCATCTTGATGCCGATCAAGTTCGCTCTTCGCTGGCGCGCCGCCTCGGGATCGATATCGGCGCTTTGACGCCTGCCGATCGCAATGTCGAAGGTGTTGTCGAGATGACGCTCGACGCGACGCAAAACTATGCGGAAGCCCTGACCGAAGAGCGACTGTTTGGATGGCACGCCGCCCTCTTCCCGACAGGACGAAGCGGCATGAACAAGATCATCGTCGGCAATTGGCGTGATGATTCCGATGGACCGATGCAAGTCGTATCGGGGCCAATGGGGCGTGAACGGGTTCACTTTGAAGCGCCGCACGCCAACCAAGTTGCCGCCGAGATGAAAGCGTTCCTGACATGGTTCAACGCCAAGGATGCGCTCGATCCTGTCGTGAAGGCCGGCGTAGCGCATTTGTGGTTTGTCACCATCCATCCGTTTGCGGATGGCAATGGACGCATCGCGCGCGCGATCGCCGATCTGAGCCTCGCGCGCTCCGAAGGCAGCGCGCAGAGATTCTACTCGATGTCTACGCAGATCAGAACAGAGCGCACTACCTACTACTTCTTGTTGGAATCAACACAGCGCGGCGATCTCGATATCACGCCTTGGCTTCAATGGTTCCTTGCCTGTCTAGACCGCGCTTTCACCGGCGCAGAAACGATCTTGGGTGTAGTCTTGAACAAGGCGGAATTCTGGAACGCACACAAGGATGCAAATCTCAACGAGCGCCAGAAATTGATGTTGAACAAGCTGCTCGATGGCTTCGATGGAAAGCTCACTTCTTCGAAATGGGCGAAGATCACCAAGTGCTCGCAAGACACGGCAGGCCGCGACATCGACGCGCTCATACAGCTTGGCATTTTGCAAAAAGGCGCAGGTGGCGGGCGCAGCACATCCTATTCACTCGCGGGCGCATAGCGAAGGCGAATGACCGAGAAGGGTAGAGGTGCTCATTGAGCCCCTCCGGTCTCCAAAGAGGAAACGCGCATCTGGATACGACCAGAAGGCGGAACCAGGTCGAGCTGGATTGAGAAGCCCTGACCGTCGCCCCGGACGTGGTGTAGGCGTTTAGCCAGGGGCGGCGCGCGGACCGCAAGGGTCA
>CANJXY010000129.1 GCA_947478925.1 Hyphomonadaceae bacterium
CTAGCCCCGCCGCTCGACAAAGCCGATGGGATCAACGCGAGTGGGGTGATGGAATGCGTCTTCAGCAAGCTGATCGCGGAAGGCATACTGAGCAAGACGCAGGTAATTCTGGCGATTGAAGATGCCCTTATCGATCTGGGGGAAACAGTCGGCATTGACGCCGAGCGACGGATGCTGGCTCTGATCAACACCATCGCACTGGTGCCTGCATGTTCTGGCGAAATCTGAAAAGTGCGGACGACACATCCCGAGTCGGCTGAACCGACAGGTCAGACGCGCGCAGCTAAAACGCGTGTGACGCTCTTCGACTTGAGGGGGGCGTCCAAGAGGTGCGATGCCGTCGGTTCACCCCGCCCGAGCCGGCCAGTTCTGCCCACGTGATTTTCAGAACGGATTCGAACAATTCCAACGCGTCAGGCTCCAAGAACCGAGACCGCACCACGCAAACGGCGTTCCTCCTCGCCGACAGGCAGGGGGAGGCGGATCGCTGCGCCGGCGCGGCGAGACGGTGAGGGCAGCGTTCGCCTTCGCGCACGCGGACTGCCGCTCACCCCTCAACGGCGCGGATCCCAAACATCTCCGTCCCGAAAGCATCCGCTTCCGGGGCCGCGCTACTTCAATGTCGCCGAGCCAAGCTTCAGCTTGTCGATGTTGATGCGCTCCATCCCGCCGCGCTTCGCCTTCACATCGTCCCAGAACTTGGCCGCATCACCCACCACGATCAGCGTCGCCTGCGCCGGATCGAAATAGGTACGCGCCGCAGCTCCGGCCTGTTCTGCCGTCACCGCCGCGATATCCGAGGAATAGGTCTGCAGCTTTTCCAGCGGCAGGCCGAACTGCGCGAGAGCGGAATATTGCCCCGCGATGCCCGACGTCGTCTCTACCGAGCGACCGAAGCCGCCGATGATGTAGGCCTTGCGCGCCGCCAGCTCCTTCTCGGCGATCGGCTCGTTACCGAGGCGTGTGAACTCCGAGATCATCAGGTCGATCACCTGCGGCACCGCATCGTTCCGCGTCTGCGCGCTCGCGACGATCGGCCCGCTCAACTTGCGCGCCGCCAGGCCAGACCGGGCGCCATAGGACAAGCCGCGCTTGATGCGGATTTCCGAATTGAGGCGCGAGGAATAGCCGTCGCCCAGCACCGCATTGGCCACCGCGGTCTGCACATAGTCCTGCGACAGCCGCGACGGTCCGACACGCCCGAGCAACACAGCCGCTTGTCCCACCTGCGGAATATCGACCACGACCGACTTCGGCGCCGGCGCCTTGCTGACAGGTGAAGGCTTCGTAGCCGCGCCGCCTACAGCTCCGGCCCAACCACCAAACGCCGCCTCGGCCAGCTTGAAACCAGCCTCCGGCGTGATGTCTCCCGCGATCACCAGCACGGACGCTCCCGGCTTCCAAGCCGATTTGTGGAATGCCGCAAGATCCTTTGTGGTCAGCGCCCTCAACGTGTCCGGCGTCATGACATTGCCATAGGGGGACGCGCCAAACAGCGAGCGCGTCATCGCCATCGATCCAACGCTCGACGGCTGACGTAGCTGAAGCATCAGGCTGTCCGCCGTTTCCTGCCGCGCACGTTCGAGTTCTTCCTTCGCAAAGGCCGGGTTCTGGACAACGTCCGACATGATCGCGAACGCCTCGCCCACCTTGTCCGAGCGTGTCGAAATCGACACGTCCGATGCATCCGGTCCTGCACTTGCGCCGATCGATGCGCCGAGGCTTTCGATCTGGCTTGCGATCTGCGTGGCCGAGCGCGTCTTTGTTCCGCGCGTCATCAGGTCGGCGGTCATCGAGGCAAGACCAACCTTCTTGGCAGGATCGAGCGAGCCACCCGCGCCGACGCGCAGGCTCGCGCTGATCAGCGGCAGGCCGGGCCTGGGCGCGATCACCACGCGCAGCCCGTTGGCGAGTGTCTTTTCGACAGCCGGCGGCACTTTCGCTGCAACCGCCGTTCCCGCTTCCGGCGGGGACAGGCGCGTGGCTTCGGACGCCAGCGTGAAGACAGGAATATCCGACGTTGCGATATTGATCGCGGATGTCACGATCGTCGGCGCATCGACGAAAGTCGCTTCAGCGGCGCCCTTCTGCGTTTCCTCCGGCAGATACTTGATCGTCACGGATTTCGTATCCTGCATGATCGACTTCGCGACCCGCTGAATGTCCTGCGCCGTCACGGCCTGCAGTTTCGCGAGCTGTTCGTCCGAAGCGCGCGGGTTCCTGAACAGGATGATTGACCGCGCGAGATCGTCTGCGCGCCCGTCCGACGTTTCGCGGCCTTCGAGTGCGCCAGTGATCAGCTCATTGCGCGCCTCGTCGAGTTCGGCTTGCGTCACAAGCCCGTCGCGCATCTTCCTGATCTCGCCCTGCAGCGCCGCGACGCCCTGATCGGCGGTCTTGCCTTCGGATAGGATCGAATAGAGCGCATAGACGCCCGGCTGCGCATTGATCTCGAAATTGGAGCCGACGTCCGAGGCGATCTGCTGGTCATAGACCAGCGACTGATAGAGCCGCGACGACTGTCCACTGGTAAGGATCGCATCCATCAGCATTAGCGCCGGATTGTCCGGGCTCGCCGCATCCGGCGTCGGCCACGAGACGACAACGGCGGGCAAGGGTGTGTTAGGCTCGTAGACGGTGAAGCTTTTGGCTTCGGTCCTCTGAGGCTCCACGGCGGTCACGCGCGGTATCGGACGATCCGGCGTCTTGATCCCCGAGAAATACTCTACGACATAGGCGTCCAGCTGCGCCTGGTCGAAATTGCCTGACACAACCATCACAGCATTGTCCGGCCGATAGTACGCCGCATGGAAGGCGCGCACGTCGCCCACCGTCGCTGCATCGAGATCCTCGATCGAGCCGATGCCCGGCCGGCCATAGGGATGAACCGCGTACGAGGCCTGCGGCATGTAGAGCGAGAACAGCTTGCCATAGGGCCGGCTCAGCACGGACTGGCGCAGCTCTTCCTTCACCACTTCACGCTCGCTCGCGAAATTGGCGTCGTCGATCACCAGCGTGCCCATGCGCTCGGCCTCGCCCCACATGACGCGCTCGAGATGATTGGCCGGCACCGTCTCGTAGTAGTTCGTGAAATCGTTCCACGTGGATGCGTTGTTGAACCCGCCCGCATCCTCCGTCAGCCGGTCGAAGCCCTCCGGCGGCAGGTTGGCGGTCGACTTGAACATCAGGTGTTCGAACAAGTGCGCAAAGCCCGAGCGTCCCTTCGGATCATCCTTTGATCCGACATCGTACCAGACGGCCACCGATACGCTCGCCGTGTCCTTGTCCGGCATCGCGTAAATGCGCAGTCCGTTCGCCAGCTTCTTGCACGTGAAGTCCAGCGGCTTGATCGAAAGTCCGCCTCCCGCCGCCGCGTTCGACTTGAACGGGGTCTCGCTAGGTCCACATGAAGAGAGCACCGGTTGTGGCGCAGGCGGCGCCGGTGTGGCGATCACGGGCGCCGTCGCGATCTGGCTTCCGCTATCCGCAGGCGGCGCCGTCGTGCAGCTGGCCAAAGCAGTGCCGGCCATGAGAACGGTGAGGGCGGGGAAACGCGGCAGTCGGATCATCGATCAGGCCTCTGGCTGTTGAGGGACCCGATCCCTTACCAAGCCAGACTTGCCCACGCGAGAAATATCTTATCGATAATCGAGAAGCGGACAGCTATTGTTCAGGCTGGCTGTCTGAGGGGGCGTCAGCTGTCAGATTGGCGGCTCAGCCACAATGATGCCGCCCTCGGACAAGGCTTCAGCAACACGCTTCTGAACCTTGCGCATCATCTCGATCTGCATGCTTTGCATGCGCTTGGTTACAAGCGGCATGTATTCGGCCATCACCTGTGGTTGCTTGTGCATGATCGATTTGCCTTCCGACGAAGAGTAGTAGTCTTTCATCTTCGCCAATTCCTCGCCGGTGTAGAGGCGAGCCATGATCGCGCCCATCTCCTGCATCAGCT
The DNA here is from genome assembly GCA_947478925.1 of Hyphomonadaceae bacterium. Lineage (GTDB taxonomy): Bacteria > Pseudomonadota > Alphaproteobacteria > Caulobacterales > Hyphomonadaceae > UBA7672. The sequence goes on from CANJXY010000129.1 coordinate 3,956, forward strand.
CAGGCATGACGGCCTTGACCTGATCCATAGCCTCTTTCATCGATTCATCCACAGCCGGCCGCGCCTTCTCGACACGCTCAAGGCACGCATCGTGCTGACTTTCCGGCACGGTCTCGCACATGTTCCGCATCGTCGGCATGACGATGCCTGACATGGAGTCGATGATGCCATCGACCATCTTTGGATCGGTCATCAGCGTCGCGATCTCGCCGGCTACCTTCTGCTTCTCTGCATCGGTCCGCGGCACGGCTGTACTGCATGCAGTCACAGCCGTCAGCATGGCGCTGGCAAGAAGAACTTTGCAGATCATGGCGTCCCCCAAGTGAGCGGACAGGCTAGAAGATCGAATATCCGCCGTCCACCACGAACGAATCTCCCGAGTGGTAGCTCGAGGCATCCGACGTCAGGTATACCGCGACCCCGCCGAAATCCTTGGGCTCGCCCCAGCGCCGCATCGGCACCCGCGGGATCACCTTGTCGGCAAATGCAGGATTGTCCTGCGCACCTTGGGTCATGTCCGTCGCGATCCAGCCCGGCAGGATGGAGTTCGCCCGCACGCCATACCGCGCATGTTCGACCGCGATCGATTTCATCATCGAGATCACCGCTCCCTTGGTAGCGGCATACGCCTCGTTGCGCGCTGCGCCCTCAATTGCCGCCAGCGAGGCAATGCCCACCAGCGAACCGCCCGGATCGCCGCCCTTGGCCCGCTCGACCATGTGTTTTGCGGCCTCGCGCAGCGTGAAGAACACGCCATCCAGGTTCACCGACAGTACCCGGCGATAGACGTCGGTTGGGAACTCGGAGAACGATTTCGCACCGCCGCCAATGCCCGCATTCGCAAACACCGAGTCGATGCGTCCGAAGTGTTTTGCGACATCAACCATGGCGGCCGCGACCTGCGTTTCGTCGGCGACGTTGACCGTCCAGGCTTTCACCGCGCCGCCCAACTTCTTCACGGCGTCCGCGTTGTTCTTATCGCTGGATCCCCAGATCGCCACCGATGCCCCGGCCTGGGACAGCGCCTCGGCGAACCCCAGCCCAATGCCCCGGTTCCCGCCTGTCACCAGCGCGACTTTTCCGGTGAGGTTGAAAGGGGCGTAGGCCATCACATTTCTCCTTGATCTTAAGGGTTGTTGGACCCTTCCCGTGCAGACCCGTCAAGCCTGCGCCGGGCAACTGCGATGAAGACTTGAACTTGGCAGCCTTACGGTGAACAGGGTGGCCGGGCTATAGGGGTTGAACGGATGCGGCTTCTGGCACTCTCGGCATTGACGGCGAGCCTCGGGCTTGGCGCCCCTGCGTTCGCCCAGGAAGAAGCATTGGCTATGCCGCCATCGCCATCCGCCCAGAGCGAGACCGTCGCCTCCGCCGTGCCGCCCGTGACGCTTTTGATGACGCTTCAGCACGAGCAGCTGCCCGGCATGTGCATGTCGCTCAGCGGCAGCGATGGCGAAAGCGAAAGCCGTCCGTGTGAGGGTTCTGCCATTCAGACCTTCGCACTTCCTGTCGGTGGTTCGGGTCCAATCCAAAATGGCGATCGCTGCCTCGCGCCGCGCGGCAAGGGGACGTATCCCCAACTCACCGCCGTCGCCTGCGACGGCGCGCCGGACCAGGCCTGGATTGTCACGCCCGACGGCGAGATCCGCAGCGCCACCGGTCGCTGTCTCGCCTTGCTTGGAAATTCGAGCCGCAGCGGCGAACGTATCTATGCCGGGGAATGCCCCACGGGTTTGCCCGCGCATCGCTGGCACGCGGTGGCGGTTGACCCTGCGCTTCTGCACCCAGTATCCGGCATGCTCGAATCCGTCGCGCGCCCCGGCAAATGCCTCGGCACGGATGGAGCGCTTGGTCTCGTTCCGTGTGATGCGCGTCTCGGTCGCATTTTCTCGTTCGATACCAGCGCGCCCAGCCAGCTCCGGATGATGAGCAGCTGTCTTGCGAGCGGCTATGTCCTCAACTCGCTGGCCCTGGGCCAGTGCTGGAACATGCCGTCGCAGAAATGGACGCTGACCGTAGCGGGCAATCTGGCCAATCTGGAAGGTACGTGTATCGTCATGACGACCGAAGGGGATCACGATGTGCTGCGCACTGGCGCATGCCTGGCGGTCCCTGAGCAGCAATGGACGCTCAAGGAAGTGGCCCCCTGATCCTTGCTGACTGAGATGAGCCGAAAGGGAAGGTGATGGTCACGCGCTGCATCCCCCTCATCGCGTTTGCACTTGTCGCCGGCGGCCTTGCCGAAGCTCAGACATCTGCGCGTCTCGCCCCGGCGTTGAAAGCGAAAGAGCTGAAGGCCGCGCTCTTCGGTATCCGCATGGAGGGTGTCGCTGACGGGGTCGATTTCCACTGGCGCGAATGCATCGACCCCAAGGGCGAAACGCTTTACCAGACGCCCAGCGGCGACATGAGCGGTCGCCTGACTATCACATCCACGGGTGAGGCCTGCTTCGCCTACGCGGATGACAATTACGTCAGTTCCAGCTGCTTCGTGATACGCCGCACTGCCAGCGGTTTCCATTTCGAGGGCGAGTACGGCGCCAACTTCACGACAACCAAGGTTGAGGGCGGCGTCCGAACCTGCGAGAAGCAGGACCTTATCGGCTAGGACAAACGCCATGGCGGACGACCACGGAGACCGCATTTCCACATTCATCGCGCGGCTGACCGAGGCGCTCGGTCCCAAGGGCGTCTCGATCGACCCGCATGAAATTGCACCCCACATCCAGGACTGGCGTGGCCGCTGGCATGGCACGACGCCGGTGCTGGTGAAGCCGTCCTCCACCGAAGACGTTGCGAAGGCGATGACGCTGTGCGCCGAATACGGCCTTGCCGTGAACCCGCAGGGCGGCAATTCCGGTATGGTCAACGGCTCGGTGCCGGATGGCGAAGTGCTGATCTCGCTGAAGCGCATGAACAAGGTGCGCGAAGTCGACGTACTCAACGACGCCATGACGCTGGAGGCCGGCGTCGTGCTCACGCGTGCGCAGGAAATTGCAGACGAAAACGGACGGCTCTTTCCGCTGTCGCTCGGCGCGCAGGGCGTCGCGATGATCGGCGGCCTGATCTCTACTAACGCAGGCGGCGTCGGCGTGCTGCGCTATGGCATGATGCGGGACCTCGTGCTCGGCATCGAAGCCGTGCTGCCGGATGGCCGCGTCTGGAATGGGCTGCGGGGCCTGCGCAAGGACAATACCGGCTATGATCTCAAACACCTCTTCATCGGCGCCGAGGGCACGCTCGGCGTCGTCACGGCAGCGACGCTGAAACTCTTTCCGAAGCCCGCCGTGAAGGAGACGGCGTGGGTGACGGTTGAATCGCCTGCCAAGGCAGTCGAACTGCTCCAGCTGGCCAAGCGGGCCAGCGGCGGCTCCGTCACGGGTTTCGAGATCGTGCCGGAGCTCGGCCTGCAGCTGGTGCTGAAGCACATCCCCGATACGCGTGACCCGCTGCCCTCGGCTTTGCCGTGGCGCGTGCTGGTCGAGCTGTCGCTGCCCCGCATCGAGGGCGCCCGCGACATGATCGAGACGATGCTGGGCGACGCGATCGAGCACGGCATCGCCGCCGACGCCGTGATCTGCGAAAGCGAAGCGCAGAAGGCCATGGTCTGGAAAATTCGCGAGAACATCGCTGTTGCCGAACGCGCACACGGCAAGGCACTGAAGCATGATGTCTCGGTGCCCGTCTCGCGCGTGGCCGAATTCATGGAGCGCGGCGCGGCGTTGGCGCATCGGATGCAGCCGGGCGCCGATGTCATCGCCTTCGGCCATGTCGGTGACGGCAATATCCACTTCAACATCACGCCTCCGCCGGGCGCTGATCAGGATCGCTTCGTCGAGCAGGATGGCCTGCCATTGTCCAAGGCCGTGCACGATCTCATCGCCAGCCTCAACGGTTCAATCTCCGCCGAACACGGCATCGGGCGCCTCAAGCGCGATGAGCTGGCCTGGCGCAAATCGGCCGTCGAGATGGACATGATGCGCGCCGTGAAAGCCGCGCTCGATCCGCAGTGTCGGATGAATCCAGGACGCGTACTTTAGGCTGCCAGGTCAGGCCGCCAGCGTTGTGATGATCGGACCATTCCTCGTCGCCACCATCGTGTGCTCGTACTGCACTGTCGGCGCAGGCTTGTCGGCGTAGAGCGTCCAGGCATCTTTGCCATCGACCGCCCAGCTCGCGCCACGCGACAGGAAGGGCTCGAGCGTAAATACCAGCCCTTCGTGAATCCTGCGCCGCTCCGACATGTCGCGCCAGGTCGGGATCTCGCCCGGTTCCTCGTGGAGTGCGCCGCCGACGCCATGGCTCGCAAGGTTACGGATAAGCGTGTAGCGATTTTTGCGGGCGAACTCTTCGATGGCGATGCCTGGCGCATTGAGCGGGCCGCCCGTCTTCACGGCGCGGATGCCCGTCCACAGCGCGCGTTTTCCATCGCGGCACAGCGCATCGAGCGCTGCGTCCTTCGCGTGCAGCACAAAGCTTGCGCCTGTGTCGGCGAAGTACCCGTCCTTCTCGGCGGAGACGTCGATATTGACCAGTTGCCCTGCGCGCAGGACCTCGTCGCCCGGAATGCCATGGGCGATAGCGGGGAACACGCTGATGCAGGTGTCGCCCGGAAAATTGTAGGTCAGGCGCGGCGCTGAACGTGCGCCTTCCTGTTCAAGCAGCTCGGCGGCGATCGCGTCGAGTTCTGCCGTGGTCATGCCTGGCTCGGCGGCGGCGCGCATGGCTTCGAGCGTCCGGCCGACAATTAGTCCGATCCGTTTCAGCCCGTCGAGCTGGTCTTCGCGATCAATGGTCATGCCGCCCGATAGCTCGGATCAGGCGTCCTTGGAAGGCGTCGGCTCAGCCGCCTTCTGACCCTTCGGCGCGCCGAGACCGTAATAGGCCGTGGCCGGATCGACAGGCTTGGCGACAGGCGTTTCGGCCGGCGTCGCCGTTGAGACCGACTGGGCGGGAGCCGCGACAGCAACCGGCGGTGGCTCAGCCGGCTTCATGATGTTGGCGCCCCAGTGTGCACGCTCGACGGTGCGCTCGGACAGGCCAAGCTCCTGCGCGGTGAACGCCACGAGGCCGCCGGACTTGCACAGCATCTGCACGATGTTCTGCTTGGTCTGCATTTCCAACATGCGGAGCAGAACTTCGACCGTCTTCGGATCGGCCTTCTCCAGCATGTCGACGAGGTCGTCGAGATGCTCGTTGTCATAGGCCATCGGCCCGTTGGCGAGGTCGCGGTTGATCGGCTTCTGCGGCCGCTCGAACGAGAACATCGCTTCGTAGACGATGATGCCTAGCGGCATGCCGGTTGCCTGGCTTTCATCGGTCGGAGACTCCATCTCGCGGAGCTCACTCAGCACGCGATGTTCGATCTCGCGCTGGTGCTTGAAGACATCCTGATCTTCGTATTCGCTGACGGCGTTGTCGAACAGGTTCTCGATGCGCGAGCAAAGTGTTGTGCCGAACGATTCCATCTGCGTGGGAATCTGGATGCGATCAATGTCGAGCTGGAACGCCACTTTTGGTTTGATCAACAGCATGCGCTTGTCGGTCGTCGTTGCCATGAAGGGGCGCGGCGCGCAGGTCTGGACGCGCAGGCTGATCTCGCCGTTGCGGCGGTTGACCATCGACTTCTCGAAATAGGCGCCGGTCGGATCGCTGGTCATGATCTTGAGGTCAGGCGCGTGCTTCTCGCGCAGCACCTTGATGCTTGGGTTCCAGATCGTCATCGGCGCGCGCA
>CANJXY010000130.1 GCA_947478925.1 Hyphomonadaceae bacterium
CTTACAAGCGGGCGGGCTGATCTCTGTCGTTTCACTGCTCATCCCGACGAACGGGGATGGGTTCAAGAGTTGCCTCCTAGGTTCCCGGTCTTCGCTGCGCTGCACCGGGAATGACAGTGAGCGAGAGGCGGGCTAATGTTCCCGCACTCCCCTATGAGGCGCACACATGAGACAGACATACGAAGTCATCGGCGGACCGGCGGTTGGGCAGGCGTCGTTGCCGCAATTGCGCGAGGCGCTGAAGGCGCGGGGGCTCGACGGGATCTATATTCCGCATGACGACGAGTATCAGAACGAATACCTGCCGGCCTGCTATGAGCGGCTCGCGTGGGCGACCGGGTTCACGGGATCGGCAGGCGCGGCGTTCGTGTTTCTGGATTCGGCGATCGTGTTCGTGGACGGACGCTACACGCTGCAGGTCAAACAGCAGCTGGCGCCGGGCCTGTTCACGGTGGGCGACCTGATCGACCCGGGCGCGTTCGGATGGCTGGCGCAGCAGAAGTTGGAAGGCAAGAAAGTCGCGTATGATCCGCGGCTGATGTCGCCGGATGCGCTGGATCGTTTGACCGATGCGGCGGCGAAGGCGGGCGTGACCCTGGTGGCGACGGACCCGAACCCGATCGATATTGCGTGGACCGATCGCCCTTCGGCGCCGATGCACGCGGTCGTGCCGCACGCGCTCGAATATTCCGGCGAGAGTTCGTCGGCAAAGCGGGCGCGGCTGGGCAAGATGCTGGCCGAACAGAAGGTGGATGCGGCAGTGATCACCTCGCCTGCATCGATCGCTTGGCTGTTCAACATTCGCGGCGGCGATGTCTCGCGTACGCCCCTGCCCCTCGGCCGGGCCTTCCTGTTTGCGGATGGTCAGGCGGAATTGTTCGTCGATCCGAAGAAAGTCCGGCCGGAGCTGGGCCCGCATCTTGGCAATGAAGTGACGCTGCATGCCGAGGACACATTGGAGGAACGGCTAGGGAACCTGAAGGGCAAGCGTGTGAGCGTTGATCCGTCGATGGCGTCGGCGTGGTTCTTCAACACGCTGAACAAGGCAGGCGCGAGCGTGACGCGGGCGGGCGATCCGGTGATGCTGCCGCGGGCGAAAAAGAACGCGGTCGAGATCGAGGGATCGCGGCAGGCGCACCGGCGCGATGGGGCGGCGCTATCGCGTTTCCTGCGCTGGTTTGATGAGCACGGGCAGACGGGGAATGTGACCGAGATCGATTGCGCCATGAAGGTGGAGGAATTCCGCGAGGCGACGGGGTCGCTGCAGGATCTGTCGTTCAACTCGATTTCGAGCGCGGGGCCGAACGGGGCGATCAATCACTATCGGCCAGACACACAGACCAATCGCAAGCTGGAGCGCGGCTCGTTGTTCCTGCTCGACTCGGGCGGGCAGTATCTCGACGGCACCACTGATGTGACGCGCACGATGGCGATTGGCGAGCCGTCGGACGAGATGAAGGATCGCAACACCCGAGTGCTGAAGGGACATGTCGCATTGTCGCGCGTGCGCTTCCCGAAAGGCACAACGGGCTCGGCGCTGGATGCGCTGGCGCGGATGTCGCTGTGGGAGGCGGGATGCGATTACGATCATGGCACGGGCCACGGCGTTGGATCATATCTCGGCGTGCACGAGGGGCCGCATCGCATCGCTAAGGCGCCGAATACGGTTCCGCTGGAGCCTGGCATGGTGGTGTCGAACGAGCCGGGCTATTACAAAGCCAATGCGTGGGGCATCCGGATCGAGAACCTGCAGGTTGTGACGCAACCGTCGGCCATCGCCGGCGGTGAGCGCGAGATGCTGGGCTTCGAGACACTCACGCTGGCGCCGCTGGATCGCAGGCTGATCGTAAAGGGTCTGCTGACCGCGCCGGAAATTGAGTGGATCGATACCTACCATGCGCGGGTGCTGGCCGAGGTGGGGCCGTTGCTGGCGGTCGATGATCGCGCCTGGCTTGCCGAGGCGTGCAGGCCGCTTTGAGAAGGTTCAGCGTGAAAAAGCTAAACATCAAACGCGATCCGCTCGCTGCGCTCGCCGTGCTGGCGGCGACGCTGACCTCGGCATGTGCATCGATGAGCTATGATGCGGGTGACCGACAATTCACATCGTGCGAGGCCTATGCGCCCGCCTACAAGGTAACAGACGACTTCATGTCGTCGTTCAACACGAAGGACGCCGAGAAGTTCGGCGCGGTGTTTCACTTTCCGTCGGTGCGAATCGCCAGCAACACCGTGCGGATCATCAACGGGTCGCAGGATCTGGAGTCTGGCTTTGCGACGCTGGGCGCGCAGGGGTGGGATCATTCGGCTTGGGCGCAACGCAAGGTCGTTCAGTGCGGGCCGACCAAGGCGCACATGCTGACAACGTTTGTGCGCTATCGCGCAGACAATTCGGAAATGTCGCGTTTTGATTCGCTCTACATCGTCGAATTCAAGAATGGCCGCTGGGGCCTGACAGCGCGGTCGAGCTTTGCGCCTTAACGGATAGTTGGGGGCGATGGCCTCGATCCACTCATCTCCCGGCAGGACGAAATTCGGCAGCGATCCCGAACAGTATGACCGCGCGCGGCCAGGCTATCCGCCGGCCCTGTTCGACTGGCTGCGCGAGCGGTGCGGCCTGAATGCAGGGAGCGACTGTTTCGAGATCGGCGCAGGGACTGGGCATGCCACGCTGCCTGTGCTGGCGACCCCGGTGCGTTATCTGCTGGCGATCGAGCCGGATGGGCGACTGGCGGAGAAGATGCGGGAAAAGGCCGCGGGCGATGGCCGGCTGACGATCGAGATTGCGCAGTTCGAGAATGCCGCCCTGCCCCAGGGCTTCTTCGACTTGGGGTTCGCAGCAACGAGCTTTCACTGGCTGCCGCGCATGAAGTCGCTGGGACGCGCGAAGGAGGCGCTGAAGCCGGGCGGGCATTTCGCGATGTGGTGGCACGTCTTTCACGATGCCGCGCGGCTGGATGCGTTCGACGCTGCGACAGTGCATCTGTTCGATGGGCTGGAGCAGGATCCGGAAGCGACCAATGGCCGGCCAGCGTTTGCGCTGGATGTCGCCTCGCGCCTTGGCGAGCTCCGCGCGGCAGGGTTTGTTGACGCAGAGCATCGGCTGTTTAGCGAAGAGATCAGCTTTACGCCGGAGAAGCTGAGCGCACTTTATGCGACCTTCTCGCGCGTACGCGTGGCGCCGGAAACAACGCGCATGCGGTTGCTGCATGAGGTAGCGCGCATCGCGCGTGACGATTTCGGCGGCACGGTGCGCCGCGTTGTGGTCAGCAGCGCGTTTTGCGCACGCAAGCCCTGACGCGCGCTACTCGACGGACGCGACGATGGCGTCCATGAGCGGACGCAGGCTGGATACGTCCGTCACTGTCGCGTCGGGCATGATGCCGAACAGCATCGCGGCGTCATCAAATTCATAGCATGATGTCATCTCGATCAGGTCGCCCGGGATTTTCATGGTAGGCCCGCTGACCCAACCCGAAGGCAGGCCGGTGGGGCGATGGTCCGCGATCAGGTCGGTTGTCAGGGATGACAGAACGTCCTTACAGCTGACGCCGTCGGCGACAACCAGTTCGGCCGAGATCTCCGGCAAGGTCGGAAGGAGACGATCGAATATGTCTACGCCATCGCCCTTGCTGATCAGCCAGAAATAGCCGTCTTCAGGAAGATCGACAGACAGTCCGGAGACCGGAAGCTCGACCGTGCGCGCAGCCGAACCCGTGCCGCGATTCTTCACGTCGGAGCGCCGCGTCGGGAAGATGTCGCCGGCGTGACCCGACGTGTAGGATCGGTCCGCGGCGGCTAGCACTGTCGAACCGCTGACGCTGCCCATTACGGCAGACTGGGATGTCGTTTCCGGCTGATCGGTAAGGAAGTGATAGAACATCAGCGTGTGACCTGTGCTCGTGGAGCGGCACAGAACGGCAGCGGGCCGACGACCCAGGGCGCCGTCGAATGTGAAGACGCCACCGCGAACCTTCCAGCTGCTTCCCCACAGCGTCACATCCTGTGTCCAGGCCTTGTCCAGGCTGGCTTGCGCGATCGTCGCTGCGCAGTCACCGGCTGTGAAGTAGCCAGCCATGATCCAGTTGCCGATGACAAGCTTGCCGGACGCGGTCTCGATCTCGTCGATGATGTCACGCGTATCGAACGTGTCGCCGGCAACGTTGGACGACCAGCTGCCTGACACGTGGTACTCTGTACCGGCCTTTGCCGGCAGATCGACGATCAACCCAGAGGTCGGCAGTTGGGCTGCGCCACGCACAACCGTGACTGGATCTGCGCTCGCAACCGGGGCCTGGGCGAGCACGCCTGCACACACGGCGATCAGACCGAGCCGAAGCGATGTTATGACCCTCATTGTAAATCCGCCCCGAATCCTGAACCCGGGTCACATTATGCCGGCGCGCGAGAAAGGAAAGCGGCGGGGTCAGCAAACGCTGCAGGAGGGCGACATTGAGACGACCGAACCAACCAATGACGGGACGTCTTCCGGCACTGCCAGGCATGCGATAGGGGGGGGCAATGAATAGCGCTTCCCTGCTCTGCCTGATTGTTCCGCTCGCCCTGGCCGGCTGCGCGCCGCGGCCCGATCCTGCGGCGACCTTGCCGGACTTCAGTGCGTGCGCGGCGGCAAAGCCCGCGCTGGCGGTGATGGATACCTTCCTCGCAGCGTTCAACAAGAAGGACATGGCCGGCCTGGAGGCGACGTTCCACTATCCGCACATCCGGATCGCCAGCTATCCGCTGCAAGTGCTGACCGGGCCGGGACAACAGGACGATGTGTTCGGCAGCCTCGCCGCAGAAGACTGGGGCAGCTCGCGCTGGGACGCGCGCACCATCGTCCAGTGCGGCAAGGACAAGGCGCACATCATCGCGACGTTCGCGCGCCTGCATCCCGACGGGACGGAGTACGCGAAGTATGATGGGCTCTATGTAATCGAGCTACGCGACGGGTTCTGGGGGATCACGACGCGTTCGACGTTTGCGCCGTAACTGACGCGCGGTCTAGAGACCAGCCATGCTTCCCGGGCCGGGGACGGCCATGCCCTTCCACTTCTTTGCGAGATGGGTCGCATCACGCTTGTCGACGCAGACGAACCACGCGTAGTCACCCACGCGATAATGCGCTTCGACATCGAACTTGAACTCGCTGGTCGCGTCCTCCGGCATCTTCTGGGCCTCAGCCTTGATTTCCGCAAAGTCGCGCGAAGCCACACGTACGCAATAGTCCATGAAATTCCTCGTGCTGGTGGGCCCCAGGCGCCGGGGCAAGTCATGGAGAACATCCATGCGCGTGAGGCCTGCGCCTCATCATGAGCGCCTTGGGTATCACGAATGGAGGGCGGTGTGTGGAAGATTGGCGGTTGGAGCTTGAGGATGCGCTACGCCCTTCCGCGAGCCCCTGTTCGTCCTTCGACGGATGCGTACAGGCGCGCTGCTCTGTCTTGGCGCTCAGGGAGATCATCGCCAAAACAGCGCACATTTTGAGCAGGCGGCGTAGCCGCCGTCCGTCAAAACACGAGCGCGACGCCAAGGGCGTTTGCGCCTGCCTTGCCGGGCAGGAGCCCGGCGGTCCCGGGTCTAGTCCTCGTCCATCTTGAGCGCCGCAACGAACGCTTCCTGCGGGATTTCGACCTTGCCGAACTGGCGCATCCGCTTCTTGCCCTCTTTCTGCTTGTCGAGGAGCTTGCGTTTGCGGCTGGCGTCGCCGCCATAGCATTTGGCGGTGACGTCCTTGCGGAGCGCCGAGATGGTCTCGCGGGCGACGACCTTGCCGCCGATGGCGGCCTGGATCGGGATCTTGAACATCTGGCGCGGGATAAGATCTTTCAGCTTCTCGCACATCGCACGTCCACGCTGCTCGGCGCGGCCGCGGTGGGTGAGCATCGAAAGCGCATCAATCGGCTCTTCATTGACGAGCATCTGCAGCTTCACGAGATCGCCTTCGCGACGGCCGATCTGGCTGTAGTCGAACGAAGCGTAGCCCTTCGAGATCGACTTCAGGCGGTCGTAGAAGTCAAACACCACTTCATTGAGTGGCAGCTCGTAGCGGATCATGGCGCGGGCGCCGACGTAGGACAGTTCCTTCTGGATGCCGCGGCGATCCTGACAGAGCTTGAGAATGCCGCCGAGATATTCGTCGGGCGTGAAGATGGTCGCCTCGATCCAGGGCTCGTGGATGTCGAGGATCGCCGTTACGTCCGGCATGTCGGCCGGGTTGTGCAGGTCGATCGTTGAACCGTCACGCATATGCAGCTCATAAACAACCGACGGCGCAGTCGCGATGAGGTCGAGGTCGAACTCGCGGCTCAGGCGCTCCTGGATAATCTCAAGGTGGAGCAGTCCAAGAAAGCCACAACGGAAGCCGAAGCCGAGCGCGGCCGAGGTTTCCATCTCGTAGGAGAAGCTGGCGTCGTTGAGGCGCAGGCGCCCCATCGCAGCGCGCAGGTCTTCGAACTTGGCGGCGTCGACGGGGAAGAGACCGCAGAAGACGACAGGCTGTACTTCGCGGAAACCCGGCAGAGCTTCTTCGGTCGGCTTGCGTTCGTCAGTGATGGTGTCACCCACCGAGCAGTCGGCCACGGTCTTGATCGAGGCGGTGAAGAAACCGACTTCGCCGGGACCCAGCTCATCGACATCGATCAGCTTGCCGGGCCTGAACACGCCGACGCGGTCGAGCACGAAGTGCGCGCCGGTCTTCATCATCTGGATCGCCTGGCGCTTTTTCAGCGTACCATCGACAATCCGTACGATGACAACGACGCCGAGATAGGTGTCGTAGTAGGCATCAACCAGGAGGGCCTTCAGTGCTTTATCACTGTCGCCACCCTTCGGCGGCGGCAGGCGGGTGACGATGGCTTCGAGGACAGTGTCGACCCCAAAGCCGGTCTTGGCTGAAATCTCCAGCGCATCGCTGGCGTCGATACCGATGACGTCCTCGATCTGCTGCTTCACGCGGCCGACTTCGGCAGCTGGCAGGTCGACCTTGTTGAGGACGGGTACGATCTCGTGGTTGGCGTCGATCGCCTTGTAGACGTTGGCAAGCGTCTGGGCTTCCACGCCTTGCGATGCATCGACGACCAGGAGCGAGCCCTCGCAGGCGGCAAGACAGCGCGAGACTTCGTAGGCAAAGTCGACGTGGCCGGGTGTGTCCATCAGGTTGAGGACGTAGTCCTGTCCATCTGCGGCCTTGTAGTCGAGACGCACGGTCTGAGCCTTGATGGTGATGCCGCGCTCTTTTTCGATATCCATCGTGTCGAGGACCTGCTCGGTCATCTCGCGCGCGGTGAGGCCGCCGGTCATCTGGATGATGCGGTCCGCCAGCGTCGACTTGCCGTGGTCGATGTGGGCGATGATGGAGAAGTTTCGGATCTTGTCGCGGGGGGTCATGCGCGGCGTCTAGCAGAACCGATCTGGAGGGCCAAGCAGGCAGGTCGTCCCGACGCGGGATCGGGCTTTTCGAGCCTGTTTTCAGGCAGTTCGGCACGGCGTGGCGCAGGGGTTGCCCCTTCTGGATCATGACAGGCGAGACCCGCCCCAATCCAGACCAGCTTTCTCCGCCCAGGCGAGCCGCCGGGTGGCGCATCGTCTTGTCAGCGTTTGCGACGGGGGTGGCGGTTGGATTGCTGGGCTCGGCGGCGCTGTTCTGCGGCTTGCACCACACGCCGATCGAGGCGCGGGCCATCCCGTCCGGCGAGTACCCCTCGCCGGTGGCGATAGAGCCGCCGACAGCCCTGCCCCGGCCGGATGCCGTGCCCGAGGGCGCGGCTGCGCCGGCAGGCCCGCCGATTCCCGCAGCGCCAATCCAGCCGATGGGTGAACCGTTCGTGGACCGGTTTGACCGGACCAACATCGTGGACCGCTGGTTTGTCTCGGACGGCTGGTCGAACGGGAAATGGATGGCGAATGACTGGCGCAAGGGTGCGGTGGAAGCCAGCAAGGGCCTGATGGCGCTGAGCCTCAAGCCGGGGCCGAGGGGATCTGGCTATGAGCTGACGAGCGGGGAAGTGCGGACGCACGACTTCATGCGCTATGGCTATTTCGAAGTGCGGATGCGCGTCCCGAAGGGGGCGGGCACGGTCTCGGGCGTATTCACTTATGCAGACCGGACGAGGGGCGTGAAGCCCAACGAGATCGACATCGAGATCCTGGGCAAGAATACGCGGGCTGCGGAACTGACGATCCACGAGAACGGCCGGTCGACCTCAAAAATCGTGGCGCTGCCATTCGATGCGTCCGAAGAATTTCACACCTATGGCTTCGACTGGCAGCCCGGATATGTGCGCTGGTATGTCGATGGCGCGCTGGCCCATCAGGAGACCGGAACGGCGGCGCGCAACCTCGTGCGGCCGCAGCAGTTGATCCTGAACCTCTGGGGCAGCCAAGAGCTGAAGGCCTGGGTCGGGCCGCTGGACTTGAAACAGGGTCCGTGGCGGCTGGAATTCAACTGTGTCGCCTACGCGCCGACATACACTGGGTCTCTTTGCGGTTGAGGCGGGCGTCCTCAGCGCAGGTCGAACCAACGCAGCGACATGCAGGACAGACCAGCGTCGATCTTGCCTATCTCGGTGGTCTTCAACGGCACGACATTGAAGCCTTCTTTCTGGAGCGTCTCGATCGTGCGCGGATAGTCTGCGCCGACAAACACAACGTCATTGACGCGTAGCGCATTGGCAGCGGCTTCCTCGCCATCCGCTACGGCGATAATCCTGAAGTTCCCGAACACGCCTGACGCGGCCAGCCGCCGGGTGGACAGGATGCAGTCCTCATCGAGAAGCGAGCAATCGGTCTTGAAATGAAGAACGCCCCTCGGCGTTGTGACGACCTCGGAACTGCGACCGAGCTGCGCCAGAGCGGACTGAAGCGCCTGCGCGCCCGTAAGGTCAGTTCTGGCGGAAAGGCCGATCATGACCCGGTCGGGTGTCGTCAGGATATCGCCGCCGTCGGCAAAGCCCGAGCCAAGGCTGAGCACCGTTTCAAAGCGCTCGGCGAGAATCGGCGCGATGTGCACAGTTTCGCGGGCGCGGGCTTCTGCACCGGGTCGCAACACGATCGCCCCTTCCGTGAACACGAGCGCCGGATCCTCGACAAAGACCGAGTCAGGGAACGCCTCGAGCGCTGGAAGCAGGGTGACGCGCACGCCGGCCTTTTCCAGTGCCTCCACATAGGTGGCATGTTCGGCGGCGACCCCCTCAAAGGTCGGGTCCCCGCGATCGTCAGCCCGCAGCCCGTGGACGACGGAACGTGCGGGACGGCGCACAATGGCCGAATTGAAGCGGTAGACTGGTTCGATCACGCGTTGGGTTCCTTTGCGGACCGGCTCACGATGGCAGGAGTTGCCCCAGACGGAAGGCCTGCCCGCACAAGATGTTGATGCCGTCCGGTATCAGTCACATTGCCGGAGAGGCGTATTTTCTGTTAAACTCGTCGCCAAACGCGGTCCCGGCTGGAGGATCGCGCGGATGTATCGCCGTGCATCCGATCCCAGGGAGACAACACATGAAGACCCGGACTCTCGCCCTTGCCATGGCGTCCGTCGCCGCGGCCGCGCTCGTTGCTGTGGGTGTCACCGCCTACGGACAGGTTGCCGGCGCCAACATGACCGCAACCCAGGTGAAGCCCGCCGATCGCGCGGACGACTTCCGCCTCGTTGACCAGAACTCC